>NZ_JAMYTP010000005.1:0-315788 GCF_040322515.1 Mesorhizobium sp. M0136 | reverse complement strand
CCTTGATCTCGACCAGCACCTCGCCATCGCGAGGGCCCTCGAGGTCGACCTCCATGATCTCCAGCGGCTTTCCGGCGGCGACGGCGACAGCGGCGCGCGTTTTCATCAGGCAATCCTCCCATGACGACCCATAGAGTTTCTCATTCCGCCATTGCTGCGGATGAGACCGCAATCCGCTCATTCATCGCCGTATCCCCGCGAAAAGGAATAGGACTAAAGCAGACACGTAAGTCCACTTGCGGGGCTTTGATAAATCTTGTGGCGTCCGCTAAGCTCATTGTGGGCACCTTGAATTCGCGCTGGTCCGGGAACAATCGGACTTTAGTGCAAGAATGGGCAGTTTTATCGATGACGAGCGCGGTGCCAGGCACTCTCGCGGCCTTTTTGTGCTTTTTTTTCCAGACCGCCAACGTTACAGGCGTGATGGCCCAGGAAGTGACGGGCAAGCAACCGCTCGCTGCCGACAGGCCGGAAAGAAAGATAGCCGAAATCAGAATAGGTTATTTGCGGGCCTACGCGCCGCAACTGGCGCTTTCCCTGCTGGACCTGCCGCCACGCGACGAAGGTGTTGCCGGCGCCAATGTGGCGATCGGCGACAACAATACGACAGGAAAGTTCCTCAGCCAGAAATTCAGCCTCGACATAACCGAGGTCAAGCCGGACGCCGACGCGGTCCAAGCCTTCAACGATCTGATTGCCAAAGGTGACCGCTATGTTGTCGCGGACCTCTCGGCCAGGCAATTGCTGTCGATCGCAGACATCGCCCGCGACAAGGGCGTTCTGGTCTTCAATGTCGGTGCCACCGACGACAGCCTGCGCGAGGAAGACTGCCGCATAAATATTTTCCATATCGTGCCGACGCGAAGCATGCTGGCTGACGCGCTGGCCCAGTATCTCGTGGTAAAGAAATGGCCGAATTGGGTGCTGCTCTACGGTTCGCATGAGCAGGATCATCTCTACGCGGACGCGTTGCGCCGCGCGGCGGCCCGCTTCGGCGGTCAGATCGTCGCCGAGAAGGAGTTCAAAGACACCGGCACGGCGCGCCGCACCGACACCGGCGCCACGCAGATACAGCAGCAGATTTCCGTGTTCACGCAGGATCTGCCAGAGCATGACGTGGTGCTTGTCGCCGATGAGAGCGAGGTGTTCGGAACTTATGTGCCCTACCGCACCTGGACATCGCGGCTGGTCGCCGGCACGGCCGGCCTTGTCGCATCGTCCTGGCATCCCGCGAGCGAGCAATGGGGCGGCATTCAGATGCAGAGCCGTTTCCTGAGGACGACCGGCCGACGAATGCTGTCCAAGGACATGTCGGCCTGGACGGCGGTGCGGGTGGTGGGCGAAGCCAGCATGCGGACCAATGGCGACGATCCGAAGAAGATCGGCGACTACATCCGCTCGGACGATTTCTCGGTCGCCGCCTTCAAGGGACAGAAGCTGACCTTCCGCAAGTGGAACCATCAGCTTCGCCAGCCAATCCTGCTCGGCGACACCAAATCCGTCGTCTCGACATCGCCACAGGAGGGTTATCTCCACCAGATCTCCGAGCTCGATACGCTCGGCGTCGATCAGCCGGAAACGAAATGCGTTCTTAAGTAGAACCAATCGGGAGGAATCTTCGTGCAGAGACGAGCTTGCGCACTCGCCATTCTCGCAACCGGCTCCATGGCCAATCCGGCGTGGGCTTACACCGTTTACGTCTCCAACGAGAAAGACAATACGATAACGGTCGTCGACACGGCGACGATGCAAGTGGTGAAGACCGTCGAAGTCGGCCAGAGGCCGCGCGGTATTACCATCTCGCATGACGGCAAGTTCATCTATTTGTGCGCCAGCGATGACGATACGATCGAAATCATCGATAGCGAGACGCTGCAGATTGTGGGCACGCTGCCATCCGGCCCGGATCCCGAACTGTTCGTGCTTTCGCCCGACGGGACCACGCTCTACGTCGCCAACGAGGACGACAATCTCGTCACCGCGATCAACATCGAGAGCAAGCAGGTCATGACCGAGATTCCCGTTGGGGTGGAGCCTGAAGGCATGGCTATCAGTCCCGATGGCAAAACCATGGTCAACACCTCCGAAACCACCAGCATGGCGCATTTTATCGACACCGACAGCCATGAGGTGACCGACAATGTCCTGGTCGACACGCGTCCGCGCTTTGCGCAATTCAAGCCCGACGGATCACAGATCTGGGTCAGCGCCGAAATCGGCGGCACCGTCAGCGTCATCGATAGTCTCAAGCGCGAGGTGGTGAAGAAGATCCAGTTCGCGATTGCGGGACTGCGGCCCGAAACCATCCAGCCGGTGGGCATCGCGATCAGCGCCGACGGCAAGAAAGCCTATGTCGCGCTCGGCCCGGCGAACCATGTCGCCGTCATCAATACCGAAACCTACGAGGTGGAAAAATACATCCTGGTTGGCCAACGCGTCTGGCATCTCGACTTCACACCCGATCAGAAGACGCTGATCACCACCAACGGTAATTCCAACGACATCACCTTCATCGACACGGCGACGGACGAGCCGGTTCAATCCGTAACGGTCGGCCAGCAGCCTTGGGGCGTGGCCATATCGCCCCACTAGACCGCAGCGATTATCAGGGAGGCCGACATGACAAATCTTTGCCGCGGGGATGTTGCAAGCCCATGAGAAAACCAGCGCGCCCCGAAGGAGCCAGCGGCATGCAGCATGTGAGGACAAGCAGACCAGGAGAGGAGGTGGCGGCACTCGACGTTGCCGGTATCAGCCATTCCTATGGTGCGAAGCGGGCGCTCAACGACGTCTCATTCTCGATCGCGCCAGGAACTTTCACCGTTCTGCTCGGCCTCAACGGCGCCGGCAAGACAACTTTGTTCTCGCTGATCAGCCATCTTTACGGCACGCGCCGCGGATCGATCCGCATCTTCGGCCATGAGGTCAGCCGCGCTTCGGGCGAAGCGCTCAGGCGTGTCGGCATCGTGTTCCAGGCACGCACGCTCGACCTCGACCTCAGCGTCCACCAGAACCTCTCCTATCACGCCTCATTGCATGGCATTGGCGGCCACCAAGCCCGGCAGCGCATTGCCGCGCTGCTGGATACAGTCAACATGCAGGGCCGCCAGCATGACAAGGCACGCAGTCTTTCCGGGGGCCAAATGCGGCGCATCGAGATCGCACGGGCGCTGCTCCACCGCCCTTCCCTGCTGCTGCTCGACGAGGCGACGGTCGGTCTCGATATCCAGTCGCGTGCGGGCATTCTGGCCACCATCCGCAAACTCGTCGAAACCGAGGGCATCGGTGTGCTGTGGGCGACGCATCTGATCGATGAGGTCGAAGACGCCGACCATGTCGTCGTGCTGCGGCAGGGCGACCTGGTTGCCAAGGGTGAGGTGGCCGATGTCGTTGCGACGAGCGGTGCCAGTTCGATCCGCGACGCCTTTTCCAGACTCAACCGCATCGAAACAAGCGGCATCGCGGAGATGTCGCCATGAGCGCTCCCGCAATGCCCGCAAAAGTCGCCACCCTCACGCCGGTGAGTTTCGAACAATTTGGGCTCCGTCACTACCTCATTTGCCTAAAAGGGATCGTCGTGCGGGAGTGCCTGCGCTTCCTGCATCAGCGCGAGCGCTTCATATCCTCGCTGGTTCGGCCGCTCGTCTGGCTGTTCATTTTTGCCGCCGGATTCCGGCAGGTGCTCGGCGTATCGATCATCCCGCCCTACAAGACCTACGTGCTTTACGAGGTCTACATCACGCCGGGCCTGTGCGGCATGATTCTGCTGTTTTCGGGCATGCAGTCTTCGCTGTCGATGGTCTATGACCGCGAAATGGGCAACATGCGCACCCTGCTGGTCAGCCCCTTCCCGCGTTGGTTTCTGCTGATCTCGAAGATGCTCGCCGGTGTCGCCGTGTCGATCGCGCAGGTTTACGCGTTCCTTATCGTTGCCTGGTTCTGGGGCGTCAAGGCGCCGCCGATTGGCTATCTCACCGTACTGCCGGCGCTGTTTCTGTCAGGCATGATGCTGTGCGCGCTCGGCATGCTTTTGTCCTCGATGATCAAGCAGCTCGAAAACTTCGCTGGCATCATGAACTTCGTCATCTTTCCTGGCTATTTCGCTTCTCCGGCACTCTATCCCTTGTGGCGTATCCAGGAGGCTAGCCCCCTGCTCTACAAGATCTGCCTCGCCAATCCGTTTACTTACGCCGTCGAACTGATCCGCTTCGCCTTCTACGGCCAGGTTGAGTGGCTGTCGCTGGGCGTCGTTGCCGGCTGCACGCTGCTGTTCCTTGCCGCCGCCATCATCGCCTACGACCCTTCGCGCGGCCTGATGACCCGCAAACAGGACACGGGAGGAAACACCTGATGGCACGAATGAGCCTTGTTCGCGGCCTGGCTCTGGTTGCCATGCTCGCGCCGGGCATCACCGCCATGGCAGCCAACCCCGATCCAGACTGGCCCTGCATGCAGCGCAAGGTGCCGCAACTCTCGCTCGGCCAGATCTGGAGCGGACCGGACCTTCCTTCAGCCGCGAAGGACTGGTCGAAGGACCCCACGATCTCCGCCCTGATCGAGGAAGTGGCAGCTCGCCGGATGCCGATTGCCGAAGCTCAAAAGAAGATCAGGGATTTCGCGGCCTCCTTGCCGGCAGAACAGCTTGCACCCAAAATGGCGATGCTGGTGCAAGGCATGTTCGATCACCTGGACGCCGAGCGCTCGCAGGTGATTTCGGGCATTTCCCGCTACGCCCACAAGCAACTCGAAATGGCCGCCGCGTTGCGCAAGGAAGGGTCCGATGTCGATGCGTTGCGGGCAAAGCCGGATGCAGATGCCGAAGAGATCGATCGGCGAACCGAAAAGCTGAAATTCGCAACGCGAATTTTCAATGAACGCGTCCAATCACTGACTTACGTCTGTGAAGTGCCGACGATCATCGAGCAGCGGCTTTACCAATTGTCCAAGGTCGTCTCGGAAACGCTCGGCCCGAAGAAATAGAACCCCATTCGATCGTCGCGGCGGATCTCACGAACCCCGGCCGGGCAGCACCCGCCAGCGCCGCACGAAATAACCGGGATGCGTCTCGATCCACTGGGCGACCAGCGACTGCGCCTGCATGAACGCGGTCCCGGGATTCATCGCCAGGCCGTCCACCATCTGTTCGCGTTGTTCACAGGTCTGCGGCACAGCCGTCAGGCAGACCATCATAACGAGCGTGTAAAGCATTGCCCCTTGTCCCCATCGAATCCCGAACCCCATGCCGGGAGGTTTCCGCGATACCCACCAGTCTGCCGGGGTCGCACATACAGATCGCTTACGGGTGCTGAAAGGGCGCGGCCCCCGCTCTTTCGCGCCGCAATATAACATACCGCTAATCTAACGCCAACGACGGCAGGGCGTTTCTCCGGAGTAATCGGGTCAGGTTGCGCCGCGCCAATGTGGTGCCGATGTTTCCAGCGTCGATGATTCCGATCTTCACGGGTGTTCATCGATGTCATCAAACCGGCAGCCCTAGTTGCTTTCGCAGGCTTTTGTCGAATGCGGATGCGGGGACGAAACGGCGCAGGAAACTGACCTGGCGCGCCATTTTTCCAGCCGCATAGCGCCCCTTCGGAGCGGGATCGGTCGCAGCCGCCAAAACGGTCCTGGCCACCACTTCCGGCGCATCGCCTTTTTCCATTGCTTTGTGCACAGCTGCATTCATACCGGCGCGCGCAGCGTCGTAGATATCAAGCAACTGATCCGGCCTGGCGAGATTTTCTTCAAATGAGGTGCGGGTATAGGCGGGCTCCACCAACACGACGCGAATTCCGAAAGGACGCAGTTCGTGGTCGAGCGATTCGGAATAGCCCTCAACGGCATGCTTGCTCGACGAATAAAGCGCGAAATAGGGAGCTGGAATGAACCCCTGCACCGAGCTCAAATTGACGATTCTGCCCTTGCCTTGGCGGCGCATTGTCGGCAACACCGCTTTGGTTACTCGCATAACGCCAAAGACGTTCACGTCAAACAGCGACTTGGCCTGGGCCACCGAGGACTCCTCCGCGCCACCAAGCAGGCCAACGCCGGCATTGTTGACGAGCAGGTCGATGCGCCCGGTCTCGGCCAGCACGTCCTGTACAAGTTTTGCCACGGACGCGTCATCGGTCACGTCGCCGGTCAGCATGGTAATGCCGTCGGATCGTTCGGCGACCGCGCGACGGCTGGTTCCGAACACGCGAAAACCCGCGTTCTTCAGGGCTTTGGCCGTTGTGTGCCCGATGCCGCTGGATGCCCCGGTCACCAGGGCGACGCCTAGATTGGTCTTGTTCATGAAAGTCACATCTTTCTTCGTGTTTGCATTGGCGGGGGAGAAGCGCGAAAGGTCGGAGCGAAAGGCGTCAATCATGAGCGCCTCCGGTGCTCGCGCCGGCCAGATCATCCGTCCAGCGTCGGAACAGCGCGCTGGCATTAACGCCTCCGAAGCCGAAGCCATTGGAGATTGCGTAGTCCATCGCCATCGGCCGGGCCTGGTTTGCGACGAAGTCGATCCCGTCGCCGGCCGGATCGGGAGTGCTCAGATTGAGGGTCGGCGGTGCCATCTGATCCCTGAGCGCCAGGATCGCGAAGATAGCTCCGAGCCCGCCAGCGGCTCCGAGCAGGTGTCCGGTCGCCGATTTCGTTGCACTGACAGCTATCGCGAAATCGCGCCCGAACACGCTCTTGATTGCTTCGATCTCACCCAGGTCGCCTACCGGCGTGGAGGTCGCATGGGCATTGAGATGACGAACTTCGCGGGGCGAAATCCCTGCTTGGGCGATTGCGATCTCCATGGCCCGGGGCGCACCGTCGCCGTCCTCGGGACCGGAGGTGACGTGATGAGCATCAGCCGTCGTACCGTAGCCGACAAGCTCGGCCAGCGGTCTTGCGCCGCGCGCGAGGGCGTGGCTCAATTCCTCGACAACCAGCATGCCGGCTCCTTCGCCCATGACGAAACCGTCCCGCGACTTGTCGAACGGTCGGGAGGCCTCTTCAGGACGGTGATTAAACGAGGTCGAAAGAGAGCGTGCCGCGGCAAACCCACCGAGGCTGACGATATTCATGCATGCTTCCGTCCCGCCGCACACGGCAATATCGGCTTCGTTGGCGCGAATTAGGCGAGCCGCATCGCCGATGGCCTGAATGCCTGCCGCGCACGCCGTCACCGGTGCACCGAGCGGACCTTTGAAGCCATAGCGGATCGAGACGTGACCTGCCGCGAGGTTCACCAGGAACGACGGCACCGTAAAAGGTGATAAACGCCGGACGCCGCGTCGGTCGACCGTGCGCACCGCCTCGGTTATGGCCGGGAATCCGCCGACGCCCGAGGCGATGATCGTGGCCGTGCGCAAGCGATCAGCTTCCGAGATGGGTGCCCATCTTGCTTGGGCGAGCGCCTCTTGTGTCGCCGCCAGTGCAAAGAGAATGAACCGGTCTACCTTGCGCTGATCCTTCGGCGGAAGGATGGCTTCCGGATCGAAACCAGCGTCCGGATCTTCTTCTGTGGAGGGCACCACCCCGCCGACCTTCGCCGGCAGGTCGCACACCACATCATCCGCAAGCCTGCGGATACCCGAGCGACCGGCCAGGAGGCGCGACCAGGACGCTTCAACATCGGCAGCAAGGGGCGTGACCGCTCCCATGCCTGTGACAACAATCCGTCGCATCTATTTTCCTATCAATTTGGGTGCGCCGCCAGCGTTGCGCACGCCATTCAAGCGCCGGCTGCTTCGCGAACCTGTTCTGTCGCCGCATCCAGAAATGCCTGCGCGAGGTCGGGGTCGTTGACGACGCGCGAAAGGAGCACCGCACCGACCATTGTCGAAAGAATGGCCATGGCTTTGTCGCCGGGCCGCTCGCCGTCGGCCTCGCCAACCCAACTACCAAACATCTCAAGATATTCCCTGATCCCGGCTTCGAACGACGCTCTCACGTCCACGCCCTGTCTGGCGGCATCCGAACCGAGCGCCACGATCGGGCAGCCGTCCATCCTTTCTTCGCGATGGTCCATGCTGAGGTAGAACGCGATCACCGCGCCAAGCGGATCCTCGGGTTTTGCCGTAGTCGCGGCCGACCATCGGTGGGTGGCGCTCTCCATCGCCCGTTTGGACGCCTGCGCCGCCAGGTCCTCCTTTGACGCGAACTGCTTGTAAAAAGCGCCTTGGGTCAGCCCGGCACCCTTCATCAGATCCTTAAGGCCGATGCCGTCAAAACCGCGCTCCCGAAAAAGGCGGCTTGCCACATTGATAACGGTTTCACGGTTTTCCGCAGCCTGAATGCGACTTACGCGCATCGGTAATCTCCCTTTTAGCGTGTGTTCGTAATCTATATCTTATATAGAGGGCGAACGCAATCTATCAAGAGAAGATGCGAGATGATCCGCAGAATCCCGACCGCTCCGCTCTTGGCCGCACTGAGATGGGCATGAAAACGAGACCCGCGTTGTGCTGGCGGGCGTCCTGCTCGGTGGTCTTCCCGACAGCGCCACGGATCCGACCAGCGGACAGAAACCACTAAGATTCCACCGGATCGGGATGTCAGAATCTACCCGGTAGAACGCGATCACAGCGCCAAGCGGATCCTCGGATTTTGCCGCGGTCGCGGCCGACCATCGGTGGTTGGCACTCTCCATCGCCCGCTTGGACGCCTGTGCCACCAAGTCCTCCTTTGATGCGATGCTTGTAAAAGGCGCCTTGGGTCAGCCCGGCACCCTTCATCAGATCCTTGAGGCCGATGCCGTCAAAGCCACGCTCCCGCAAAAGGCGGCTTTGCCACGTTGATTGCGGTTTCGCGGTTTTCCGCGGCCTGTATGCGACTCACACGCATCCTCGATCTCTTTTTTTTAGATTGCATCCGTAATCTATCTGCTATATAGATGGCGAATGCAATCTAAAAAGGAGACACGAAATGATCCGCAAGATCCTGAGCGCTTCGCTCCTGACCGCGCTGTTTCTGGCGACCCCAGCGTTTGCCGAGGAAGCTACCGTCGGACGCCCAATCGAAGCCGGCAGCCTGCACAACGGACGCCTCGACATGGTGGTCTATTACGTCCCAATCGACGGCGACCTCCTGGAGGTCACCGCCACCTTCGCGCCGAAGGGCGGAGGCGATCCGCTGCGCGTCGTCATGGGCCTCGCCGACCGCGACTCCGTTGCCTTCTCCATGCCGGGCTACCGGGGCTCTCTCTATGCGTT
The DNA here is from genome assembly GCF_040322515.1 of Mesorhizobium sp. M0136. Lineage (NCBI taxonomy): Bacteria > Pseudomonadati > Pseudomonadota > Alphaproteobacteria > Hyphomicrobiales > Phyllobacteriaceae > Mesorhizobium > Mesorhizobium sp. M0136. Next base: position 306,594 of record NZ_JAMYTP010000005.1, on the reverse strand, counting down.
CTCGAGGTCCGGCGAGGAGGTGACAGTCGCGACTGGGACCGACAAGCATCCGCGCGCCGACGCGCTACCGGACTGACTCGCCGCGCAGGTCGCGGCCGGCCGCTGCCGGTCGACGCAGGACACAGCATAGAGAATGAGCGCAATCTATTTCGGCATGAGGCGATGGGCATGAAAAAGCGACTTGTCATTGGGCTGGGCAGCGTCCTGGCCGCGGGGTTAGGGGTGGCCGCATTCGTCACGCTGCCCATTCGCACGCAGGCAACCGCAGTGGCGGATCCGAGGCAGGAAGCGCCGATCGTCAGATTGGTGACGGCGGCGCCAGTGGCTGGATCCGAACGCGGTTTCACGGGCACGATTGCCGCGCGGGTGCAGAGCAATCTTGGTTTTCGCGTACCCGGCAAGATCATCGAGCGCCTGGTGAACGTCGGTGAACGGGTCAAGGCGGGCCAACCGCTTCTGCGGATCGACGACACCGATCTGGCTCTCGCGCTCACCGCCAAGCGCAATGCGGTCGCCGCGGCACGCGCTGTGCTGGTTCAGGCGAGCGCGGACGAAAAGCGCTATGCCGTTCTGGTCATGAAGGAATTGGCAGCAACTCCGCAGCGCTACGAGCAGGCGAAGGCCGCGTTGGACACCGCGACCGCGCAACTCGCCGCCGCCGAAGCGGAAGCGAAAGTCGCGGAAAACGAAGCGGCCTATTCCGTCCTGGTGGCGGACGCGGATGGAACTGTGGTCGAAACCATCGGCGAGCCGGGACAGGTCGTCTCCGCCGGTCAGACAGTGGTTCGGATCGCCCAGGCCGGCCCTCGTGAAGCGGTGGTCGCGCTTCCCGAAACGATCCGGCCGGCGATCGGCTCTGTGGCCGAGGCCGCCGTTTATGCAGCCGATGGGCGCCATACGGCGCATCTGCGGCAGTTGTCGGATGCCGCCGATCCCCAGACCCGTACCTATGAGGCCCGCTATGTGCTCGACGGGGAGGCCGCGGCAGCACCGCTTGGCGCGACCGTGACTATCCGGATCACAAGCCAGGCGAGCCAGCCGGAAGTCCAGGTGCCGCTCGGAGCCGTGCTCGATGATGGCGGCAAAACAGGCGTTTGGGCCCTGGATCGCGCCACCTCGACCGTACACTTCCGACCTGTCGGCCTTGTTCGTGTGACAAGCGAAAGCGCCGTGGTCTCCGGGCTGAACATGGGAGATCCGGTCGTTTCGCTCGGCGCTCATCTTCTGCAGGAGGGCGCTCGCGTCAGGTCTGCTTCCGAAAGCGGGAGCAACTGACGATGAACCTCAATTTTTCAGCGATCGCCGTTCGCGAACGGGCCGTCACCCTGTTCTTCATCCTCCTGCTCGTGGCGGCTGGCGCCTACGCGTTCCTTATGCTCGGGCGGGCGGAGGATCCCAACTTCACCATTAAGACCCTGACGGTCACGACGGCATGGCCGGGCGCGACGGCCCGCGAGATGCAGGACCTTGTCGCCGAGCCGTTGGAGAAGCGGCTTCAGGAGCTCACCTGGTACGATCGGGTCGAGACCACCACGCGGCCGGGCTACGCCTATATGACGGTCACGCTGAAGGACAGCACGCCGCCATCCGTCGTGCAGGAAGAGTTTTACCAGGCCCGCAAGAAGCTGGGGGATGAAGCCCGCAACCTGCCGCCCGGCGTCTACGGCCCCTTCGTCAACGACGAATATTCGGATGTGAGCTTCGCCCTTTATGCGCTGAAGGCCAGAGGCATGCCGATGCGTGAGCTGGCCAGGCAGGCCGAGGCAATTCGACAGGACCTCCTGCACGTGCCCGGCGTCAAGAAGATCAACATCCTCGGTGAGCGCCCCGAACAGATATTCGTCGAGTTCTCCTATGCCAAGCTGGCAACGCTGGGCGTGTCGGCACAGGATATCATCGTCGCATTGCAGCGGCAGAACACCGTCACACCGGCGGGCTCGATCGATACTCAGGGGCCGCAGGTCTTCATCAGGCTCAACGGCGCTTATGACAGTGTCCAGGCTATCGCCGACACGCCGATCGTTGCCGGGGGGCGGACGCTGAAGCTTTCCGACGTTGCCGAGGTCCGCCGCGGCTACGAGGACCCTCCCACCTATCTCATCCGACGCCAGGGCGAGCCCACCATCATGCTCGCGGCCGTTATGCAGGAGGGTTGGGACGGTCGCGCGCTCGGCACGGCGCTGGAGGACCGGACGGCGGCCATCGCACGAACATTGCCGCTTGGGATAACGCTCGACAAGGTGTCCGACCAGGCCGTCAACATCACCTCGGCGGTCGACGAGTTCATGTTGAAGTTCGCGATGGCGCTCGGTGTCGTGCTGCTGATCAGCCTGCTCAGCATGGGCTGGCGCGTCGGCATCGTCGTGGCGGCCGCCGTCCCGCTGACGCTTGCCGCCGTGTTCCTCATCATGCTGGAGACCGGCCGGTTCTTCGATCGCATCACGCTCGGCGCCCTCATCCTGGCGCTCGGTCTTCTCGTGGACGACGCCATCATCGCCATCGAGGTGATGGTGGTGAAGATGGAAGAGGGCATGGATCGCATCAAGGCGGCGGCCTATGCCTGGAGCCATACCGCGGCGCCGATGCTGTCGGGAACGCTCGTGACGATCGCTGGGTTCCTGCCCGTGGGCTTCGCACGCTCGACGGCCGGCGAGTACGCCGGCAATATCTTCTGGGTCGTAGGGTTCGCTCTCATCGTCTCCTGGATCGTCGCCGTGGTCTTCACGCCCTACCTTGGCGTCAAGATGCTGCCCGCGATCAAACCGGTCGAAGGCGGCGTTCACGCCATATACGACACACCGAACTATCGGCGCCTTCGCCGGCTCATCATCTTTGCCGTGCGCCACAAGTTCGTAACCTGCGGTGTCGTCGGCATCGTCTTCGCACTTTCGGTTGTCGGCATGGGCAGCCTGAAACAGCAGTTCTTCCCGACATCCGATCGCCCCGAAGTGCTGGTCGAGGTTCGTCTGCCGGAAGGCACCAGCATCGAGACGACGACCGCCACAGTGGAGAAGCTGGAGCACTGGCTGGACGGCCAGCCCGAAGCCAAGATCGTGACGAGCTACGTCGGTCAGGGCGCTCCGCGCTTCTTCTTCGCGATGGCACCGGAACTGCCTGATACTGCCTTTGCCAAGATCGTCGTGCTGACACCGGACGCGGAGGCGCGCGAGGCGCTGAAGCACCGGCTGCGGGAGGCGGTATCGCAGGGGCTCGCGCCGGAAGCCGATGTCCGCGTCACGCAGCTTGTGTTCGGACCCTATACGCCGTTCCCTGTCGAGTTCCGGGTCACGGGGCCTGATCCCGCGCAACTCTATAGCGTTTCCGAGAAGGCCCTCGATATCATGCGGGGCGTCCCGGACGTGCGGCAGGCCAACCGCGACTGGGGCAACCGCACGCCCGTACTGCGCTTCATCCCTGACCAGGATCGACTGAACCTCATCGGCCTCTCGCCGGCGGAAGTAGGCCAGCAGCTCCAGTTCCTCCTCACCGGCATCCCTGTCACGCAGGTCCGCGAGGACATTCGCAATGTCCCCATCGTGGCGCGCAGCGCTGGGGCTGAGCGGCTGGATCCGGCGCGTCTGGCGGATTTCTCGCTGATGAGCCGGGACGGCCGCCAGATTCCGCTCGACCAGATCGGTCATTCGGAGATCCGTCTTGAAGAGCCGATCCTGAAGCGCCGCGACCGGACGCCCGTCGTCACGATCCGGTCGGATATCAACGAAGCGACTCAGCCTCCGGAGGTCTCAAAGCAAATCATGAAAGCCCTTCAGCCGCTGATCGCGTCCCTTCCGGCCGGCTATAACATTGAAATGGGGGGATCGATCGAGGAGGCTGAGAAGGCCAACACTGCTTTGGGCAAGATCTTCCCGGCCATGATCGCCGCCATGCTGATCGTCATCATGCTGCAGGTACGATCCTTCTCGACGATGGCCATGGTCGTGCTGACCGCACCGCTTGGGCTCGTCGGCGTCGTGCCGATGTTGCTCACCTTCAACCAGCCCTTCGGGTTCAACGCCATTCTGGGCCTGATAGGGCTGGCCGGCATCCTGATGCGCAACACCCTGATCCTGACCGAACAAATCAAGGAGAACCGTGCTGCCGGCCTTGACGACTATCACGCCGTCATTGAGGCCACCGTGCAACGCACGAGGCCGGTGATCCTGACGGCGCTTGCCGCCGTGCTGGCTTTCATCCCCCTTACGCACTCCGTGTTCTGGGGATCGATGGCCTATACGCTGATCGGCGGCACGGCGGCCGGCACGGTGCTGATCCTGCTCTTCCTTCCCGCTCTCTATGCCGCGTGGTTCCGGATCAAGCCGACCGCAGATGTGGCCCATGAGGCTTCGACCGAGGAACCGGAATTGCAAACAGCGATGGCTGCCGAATAGGGCACTGTTGTCGGAAAAGACGGTTCAAGTTCTCGCCCGCCGGTTTTGCCTGAACATATGCAGGGCCAGCCGGACGATCTTGCCGCTTACGAATGATCGCCCAGGGCGAGCCCGGCAGATCCGTTTCATCAGTCCTGGAGACATCCATGAATCGTCCGCTCCGAATGCGAACTGATCCCGACGAGGTGCGCGCGCGCATCCTGGAGGTGGCGGAGGGGCACTTTCGCCGCATCGGCTACAACAAAACGTCGGTGGCCGACATCGCCTCCGAACTCAGCATGAGCACGGCAAACATCTACCGCTTCTTCCCCTCAAGGGACGCAATCAAAGAATCCATCTGCGGGAAAGCTTTGAACGAGGTAGCTGACATCGCCCTCGCAATCGCGCGCACGAACGCGTCGGCCGGGGAGAAATTGGGTCAGCTACTGACCGCCATTCACCATCACAAGAAGATGACGCTGGTCAAGGAAAGGCGCATGCACGACCTGATTGTCGCCGCCATGCAGGAGAACTGGGCGACCATCAAGGCGCATATCGAGCACGTGGTAACTACCTTAGGGGTCATTATCCGCGAGGGCATCGAATCGGGCGAATTCAATGTCGACGATTCCGCTACGGCGGCGCGTGCCGTCCACACCGCGTTCACGCCGTTCCTCCATCCGATCCTGATCGAGCACTGCGTCCAATACGGCGAAGACACCGAAGCGGGCCTGCGCGAGCAGATCCAATTCATCCTGAAAGCTCTCGGCAAGTCTGATTGACCAGCCTGCCGTATGCAGGATCAAGCCGCCGCTGATGACATCCACGAGGACTCGACGGAGGAACTTGACACACGAACAGCAACGGTTGCCGGACCATGTGCCGGAAGAGGTGCAAAGCCGTCCCTCGTCCGAGACAGCTCTCCAAAGGCAGCCATTTCGGGCGGTACCCGCTGACCAGCCGGATGCGGACCTTGCAGCCCGCCTTCCGACGGTCGGCTTAGGGGTCGACTCCGGCCGCTCGGCCTTGATCGCTTTAGCGACCGCTCACGCGCAGCTAAGCCATACGGACAAGCGGTTGCGTCGCTCCATTCGGTCTTCCATCCTAAATGATTCGAGCCTTAGGGGTTAGTCGAAGCTGCCGCTCAGCGCCACCGCCGTTCTCCTGTATTTGCACGCCACGTCCCTACTACGACCGAAACTTGTTGAACTAGGCTAACTCGCGCGACCTCTACTGTTCGGTTCCTCGTGCGGATAGAGCTTGCCGAACAGGGGCAGGTACATCGCGCCCTTGCGCATCAGAAAATCGTGGAAGGTCGCCATCGCCGGCGAGATCGCGTGGTCGCTGCGCATCACCGAAAACCATTGCCGGCGGATCGGCATGCCGACGACGTCGAGGATGACCAGCCGGCCAGCCTCGATTTCCGCGGCGATGGTGTGGGCAGAGATGAAGGCGATGCCGAGCCCGGCCATCACCGCCTGTTTGATCGTCTCGTTCGAGCCCATCTCGACGCCGAGATCGTCGATGCGGCCAGGCACGTCGCTCAAAAATATTTCCAGCGAGATGCGCGTGCCGGAGCCGGGCTCGCGAATGAGGAAATGCTCCTCGGCGATCCGCTCCTTGGAAATGTCGCGTGCCGACGCCAGCGGGTGGTCGGGCGGTGCGATGATGACCAGCGGGTGATCGCCGAAGACCGAAGCACGCACCGGGACTTCCTTGGCCGGGCGTCCCATCAGCGCGATATCGATATCGTGGTTCTTCAGATTGTCGATCGTCTCGGCGCGGTTGCCGATGGCAAGGCGCATGTCGATATCGGGATGTTCCTTCATGAAGGCGGCCATCAGCCGCGGCGCGAAATATTTGGCCGTGGAAACGACGCCGAGCCGCAAGCTGCCGGCGCGCACGCCCTTGATCGCATCCATCCTGTCTTGGAGCAGACGAAGCCGCTCCTCGATGGCCTGTGCCGTCTCGACGAAGGCCAGACCTGCGGCAGTGGGACGCATGCCGTCCGACGTCCGGTCGAACAAGGCCAGTTGGAACTCCTCCTCCACTTGCCGCAACTGGATCGTCACCGCTGGAGGAGACAGGCCTAACACCTTGGCCGCGCTGACGATTTTTCCGTGGCTGATGATTGCCAGAACGGTCTTGAACTGCTTGAGCGTGAGGTTTCTCATACGGCATACTAAAATTTTTTTACTGCCTGAGTAAAGTTATTGAATTTTACTTATCCAGCGTCGTTTGTTCTCCTTTCCCAATCCGGCCGACCCGAGGAGAGGCGGCTGGATGGGGAGGTTACGATGCCAGCGGCAACGCTCGACGCTTTTCTGAACTCCTATCTTGGCGAGCCGGACGAACTGCGCTCCGCCGTCGTAGCGACCATCCGTCAGCTGACGCAGGCGGCCACCACGATCCGCAACACCATCAATCAAGGGGTGCTCGGCACCGCCTTTGCGGGAACCCGCGGCGCCAATGCTGACGGCGACATCCAGAAGGATCTCGATGTCTTCGCCGATGATATCTTCCTCGACGCCATGCGCCACGCTCCGGTCGCGCTCTACGCTTCCGAGGAACTGGAGCAGCCGGTGCTGCTCGACAGGCAAGCGCCTCTTGCCATTGCCATCGACCCGCTCGATGGCTCTTCCAACATCGACACCAACGTGTCGATCGGAACGGTCTTCTCGCTTCTCCCTGCAACTGGCGCGCCGGATGGGAATCCGGCCGCCTCGTTTTTGCAGGCAGGGGTGAACCAGCTGGGCGCCGGTTTCTTCATCTACGGGCCGCAGCTGGCGCTGGTTCTGTCGCTCGGCAGCGGCACCCATGTCTTCGTTCTCTCGACCAGGCTCGGCACCTTCGTCCAGGCCTACGAGAGCCGGATCATCCCACAGCGAACCCAGGAGTTCGCCATCAACGCCGCCAACTACCGGCACTGGGACGAGGCGGTGCGGCTCTACATCGACGACTGCCTTGAAGGCACTGAAGGCCCACGCGAGAAGGACTTCAACATGCGCTGGATCGCCTCCCTGGTCGCGGACTGCTACCGCATATTGATGCGCGGCGGCGTATTCCTGTATCCGGGCGACAAGCGCAAGACTTACCGCCAGGGGCGACTGCGCCTCGTCTATGAGGCAAACCCGATCGCCTATCTCGTCGAACAGGCGGGCGGTGCCGCCACCGATACGATCACCCGCATCCTCGAAATCGAACCAGAGAACCTTCACCAGCGCGTGCCCATGGTTTTCGGATCGGCGCGCGAAGTCGCGCGCGTCACTCGCTACCACACCGAGCCGAGCGCCATCGGCGAGCGCGCGCCGCTGTTCAGCCGTCGCGGCCTTTTCAGGGCCTGAACACCATGTCGGCAAAGCACCCCATCATTACCATCACCGGGTCGTCGGGCGCAGGCACCACCTCTGTCAAGCGCATCTTCGAACTGATCTTCCGGCGCGAGAACATCGTGGCCGCCTTCATCGAAGGCGATGCTTTCCATCGCTACGACCGCGCCATGATGAAGGCGAAGGTGGCCGAGGAGGAAAAGGCGGGCAATCCGAACTTCACCCACTTCCATGCCGAGGCCAATGAACTGGCAATCCTCGAAGAGGTATTCGAGGAATATGGCCGCCGGGGAACCGGAAAGACCCGCACCTACATCCATGATGAGGATGAGGAGAAGCAGTACGGCACGCCGCCGGGACATTTCACCGAATGGCGCGAATTTCCGCCGAGCGACCTGCTCTTCTACGAGGGCCTGCATGGCTGCGTCCTCACCGACAAGATCAACCTGGCCAGGCACGCTGACCTCAGGATCGGCGTGGTGCCGGTCATAAATCTGGAATGGATCCAGAAGATCCACCGAGACCGCGCAACGCGCGGCTATTCCACAGAGGCGGTGATGGACGTGATCCTGCGGCGCATGCCGGACTATGTCCGCTACATCGTCCCGCAGTTTTCGCAGACCGCCATCAACTTCCAGCGCGTGCCGATCGTCGACACGTCCAATCCATTCATCGCGCGCTGGATTCCGACACCCGACGAATCGATGCTGGTCATCCGCTTCGCCAATCCCCGCGGCATCGATTTCCCCTACCTGCTTTCGATGATCCACGACTCGTTCATGTCGCGGCCGAATTCCATAGTGGTGCCCGGCAACAAGCTCGACCTTGCCATGCAGCTGATCCTGACGCCGCTCATCCTGCAATTGATCGAACGCAAGAACCGTGTGTCGTGAGGAGGACGCCATGAACAGCCAGACAGCAGCACTGAAGCCCGTCGCCGCCGTCTCGGAGCGCGACATGGCCAACGCCATTCGCGCACTGGCGATGGACAGCGTCCAAAAGGCCAATTCCGGTCATCCGGGCATGCCGATGGGCATGGCCGATGTCGCAACGGTGCTGTTCAGCCGCTTCATCAATATCGATCCGTCGGCCCCCAACTGGCCCGATCGTGACCGATTCGTGCTGTCGGCCGGGCACGGCTCGATGCTGCAGTATGCGCTGCATTACCTGCTCGGCTTTGAAGACATGCCTATCGAAGAATTGCAGCGGTTTCGCCAGTTGGGCAGCCGCACCGCCGGGCATCCGGAATATGGCCATGCGCTCGGCATCGAGACGACGACCGGTCCGCTTGGACAAGGCATCTCGACCGCGGTCGGCATGGCGCTGGCGGAGCGCATGCTTGCTGCCCGGCACGGCGCTGATCTCGTCGACCATTTCACCTACGTGATCGCCGGCGACGGCTGCCTGCAGGAAGGCATCAGCCACGAGGCGATCGATCTTGCCGGTCACCTGAAGCTCTCCCGGCTGATCGTCTTCTGGGACGACAATGCGATCTCGATCGACGGACCGACTTCGCTGTCGACATCGATGGACCAGCCGGCACGGTTCCAAGCCGCTGGATGGCATGTCCAGTCGGTGAACGGCCACGACACCGACTCTGTTGCGGCGGCAATCGAAGCGGCGCAGCAATCGGACCAGCCGTCTCTGATCGCCTGCCGCACGGTGATCGGCAAGGGGGCGCCCAACATGGGCGGTTCGGAAAAGACGCATGGCGCGCCGCTTGGCGATGCGGAGATCGCCGCGACGCGCGAGAACATCGGCTGGGCCTACGCGCCGTTCGAGGTGCCGGACGAAATCCTTTTCGCCTGGCGCGAGATCGCCAGCCGCGGTCAAGCGGTGCGGCGCGCCTGGGAGCAGCGGCTTGCCGCCTCGCCGCAGCGTGGGGCCTTCGAGATCGCGGTCGCTGGCGCCCTGCCCGAGGCGGTCTTCGAAGCGCTCGGTGTTTTCCGCAAGGAGCATGTCGAAAAGGCGACCAAGGTTGCGACGCGAAAAGCCTCGGAAATGGCGCTCGCTGCAATCAACTCCGCAACGGAACTGACCGTCGGCGGCTCCGCCGATCTGACGCATTCGAACCTGACGATCACCAAGGGTATGGATCGCATCACGCCGGGCGACTACGCCGGCCGTTACATCCACTATGGAATCCGCGAGCACGGCATGGCCGCAGCCATGAACGGCATCGCACTGCATGGCGGCTTCTTGCCTTATGGCGGCACGTTCCTGTGCTTTGCCGACTATGCGCGCGGCGCGATGCGGCTCTCGGCGCTGATGGGCCAGCGCGTCGTCTATGTGATGACGCATGATTCCATCGGTCTCGGCGAGGACGGCCCGACCCACCAGCCGGTCGAGCACTTGGCGATGCTGCGGGCGACGCCAAACCTCAACGTCTTCCGTCCGGCCGATATCATCGAAACGGCGGAGTGCTGGGAACTGGCACTGAGAAGCGAGGACCGGCCAAGCGTGCTGGTGCTCTCGCGCCAGAACCTGCCGATGCTGCGCCAGGGGCACGGCGACGAGAACCGGTCGAGCCGTGGCGCCTACATCCTGCGCGAGCCAGCCCGGCACCGTGCCGTGACGCTGATCGCCACCGGCTCGGAGGTCGAGATCGCTATTGCCGCCGCCGAGCGGCTGGAGACCGAGCACGGCATCGCCGCCGCGGTCGTCTCGATGCCGTGCTGGGAGCTCTTTGAGGAACAGGATGCGGACTACCGCAAGGCCGTCCTCGGCCTGGTGCCGCGCATCGCCATCGAAGCCGCAGCACGGCTCGGCTGGGACCGCTGGATCGGCGACACCGGCGCTTTCGTCGGCATGGCTGGTTTCGGCGCCAGCGCCCCTGCCCCAGATCTCTACCGACATTTCGACATCACGCCCGAAGCCGTCGCGGCAGCGGCGCTGAAGCTCATCATCTAGGAGGACGAATATGGCCCGCATCACCCTTCGCCAGCTTCTCGATCATGCCGCCGAGCACGGCTACGGGGTGCCGGCATTCAACATCAACAACATGGAACAGGGCCTCGCCATCATGGAGGCGGCCAGGGCCTGCGACGCGCCGGTCATCATCCAGGCCTCGCGCGGCGCCCGCTCCTATGCAAACGACATCATGCTGGCCAAGATGATGGAGGCGTTGACCGAAATCCATCCGGCCATTCCGCTCTGCATCCATCAGGATCACGGCAACAACGAAGCCACCTGCCTGTCGGCGATCCGCCACGGCTTCACGTCGGTGATGATGGACGGGTCATTGATGGCGGACGCCAAGACGCCGGCGAGCTACGACTACAACGTCGCCATCACCGAACGTGTCGCACGCATGGCGCATTGGGTCGGCGCTTCGGTCGAAGGCGAGCTCGGCGTGCTCGGCTCGCTGGAAACCGGCCAGGGCGAGGCCGAGGACGGGCACGGCGCCGAAGGTGCGCTTTCCCATGACCAGCTTTTGACCGATCCCGACCAGGCGGTCGACTTCGTGACCGCCACCGGGGTCGACGCGCTGGCGATCGCCTGCGGTACCTCGCACGGTGCCTATAAATTCAGCCGCAAGCCTGACGGCGGTATCCTGGCCATGCAGGTGATCGAGGCGATCCACGAAAAGCTGCCCAACACGCATCTGGTCATGCACGGGTCTTCCTCCGTGCCGCAGGAACTGCAGGACATCATCAACAACTATGGCGGCGCGATGCCCCAGACCTTTGGCGTCCCGGTCGAGGAAATCGAGCGCGGCATCCGCTACGGCGTGCGCAAGGTCAACATCGACACCGATTGCCGAATGGCCATGGCCGGGCAGTTCCGCCGCGTCGCGACGCAGGACCCGCGCGAATTCGATCCGCGTAAATTCCTGAAACCCGCCATGGACGCGCTGCGCGACCTTTGCCGCGATCGCTTCGAACGCTTCGGCACCGCAGGCCACGCGTCGAAGATCAGGGTGATCGCCATGGATGAGATGGCGAAACGTTACGCCGCAGGAAAGCTCGACCCGCATATCGCAACCGCGAAAGCCGCCTGAGCGGCAAACAGGAGACCTGCCATGAACAAGATCGACATGCCCTCAGCAGGCACGCTCAAGGAAGGCAAGGAACGCTACAGGTCGGGCGTCATCCCCTACAAGAAGATGGGCTACTGGGAGCCGGACTACCGAGCCAAGGAGACCGACCTGATCGCCATGTTTCGGATCACGCCGCAACCCGGCGTCGACCACGAGGAGGCGGCTGCCGCCATCGCCGGTGAATCCTCTACCGCGACATGGACTGTGGTGTGGACCGACAGGCTGACCGCCTGCGAGCTCTACCGCGCCAAGGCGTTCAAATCCGAGCCGGTGCCGAACACAGGTCCAGGCACCAGGATCGAGCAACAGTATTTCGCCTATATCGCCTACGACCTCGACCTGTTCGAGCCCGGCTCCATCGCCAACCTGACTGCATCGATCATCGGCAACGTGTTCGGCTTCAAGGCCGTCAAGGCCCTGCGGCTCGAAGACATGCGCATTCCGGTGGCTTACCTCAAGACCTTCCAGGGCCCGGCGACCGGCATCGTGGTGGAACGCGAGCGGCTCGACAAGTTCGGCCGGCCGCTGCTCGGCGCGACGACGAAACCGAAGCTTGGCCTGTCAGGCCGCAACTACGGCCGCGTCGTCTACGAGGCGCTGAAGGGTGGCCTCGACTTCGTCAAGGACGACGAGAACATCAACTCGCAGCCCTTCATGCATTGGCGCGACCGTTTCCTCTACTGCATGGAGGCTGTGAACAAGGCGTCGGCCGCCACCGGCGAAGTCAAGGGCCATTATCTCAACGTCACCGCCGGCACGATGGAGGAGATGTACGAGCGCGCCGAATTCGCAAAACAACTTGGCTCCTGCATCGTCATGATCGACCTCGTCATTGGCTACACGGCGATCCAGTCGATGGCCAAGTGGGCACGCCGCAACGACATGATCCTGCACCTGCACCGGGCCGGCAACTCGACCTATTCGCGCCAGAAGAACCACGGCATGAATTTTCGCGTCATCTGCAAATGGATGCGCATGGCCGGCGTCGATCACATCCATGCCGGCACGGTGGTCGGCAAGCTGGAAGGCGACCCGCTGATGATCAAGGGGTTTTATGACACGCTGCGCGAGGAGCGCACGCCGCAGAACCTCGAAACCGGGCTGTTCTTCGATCAGGACTGGGCCTCGCTCAACAAGGTGATGCCGGTCGCCTCGGGCGGCATCCATGCCGGCCAGATGCACCAGTTGATCCATTATCTCGGCGAGGATGTCATTCTGCAGTTCGGCGGCGGCACGATCGGCCACCCGGACGGCATCCAGGCCGGCGCGACGGCCAATCGCGTCGCGCTGGAGGCGATGATCCTCGCCCGCAACGAAGGCCGCGACTATCTGCGCGAAGGCACCAAGATCCTCGAACAGGCGGCCAGATGGTGCACGCCACTCAAGGCGGCCCTGGAGACGTGGAAGGACGTCACCTTCAACTACGAATCGACCGACACGGCCGACTTTGTGCCAACCGCAACGCCGAGCTTCTAGACGAAAGGAACCGTCGCCATGATGACCAATCCGGGAAACAAGGTCACGCAGGGACAGTTTTCGTTCCTGCCCGACCTGACGGACGAGCAGATTTCGGCGCAGATCAAATACGCGCTGAAAAACCACTGGGCGGTCAGCGTCGAATACACGGACGATCCGCATCCGCGAAACACCTATTGGGAAATGTACGGCAACCCGATGTTCGACCTGAGGGACCCGGCGGGCATCCTGCTTGAAGTCAACAATTGCCGGAAAGCCATGCCCAACATGTATGTCCGGGTCACCGCCTTCGATTCGACCAAGGGCTGGGAAGCGCCGCGCATGTCATTCATCGTTAACCGGCCACCTAATGAACCCGGCTTCCGGCTGCTGCGCCAGGAGCGTGACGGCCGCAGCCAGGGCTATTCGATCGTGCCTTATGCGACCGACAGGCCCGAAGGCGAGCGGAGCTAGCCGAAGCCATGCTGGACACGATAGCAAAGGGCGCTGCCGCGCAGGGCGAATCGGTTGATCTGCAGGCCGAGTTCGAAGCGTCCAACATCGACGAGGTGATGGATAAGCTCGACCGCGAACTCGTTGGCCTGAAGCCCATCAAGACCCGCATCCGCGAGATCGCCGCGCTCCTCCTGGTCGACCGGCTTCGCCGCAAGTTCGGGCTGACCTCGGGCGCGCCGACGCTGCACATGAACTTTACGGGCAATCCCGGCACCGGAAAGACCACCGTGGCGCTGAGGATGGCCGAAATCCTGCATCGTCTCGGCTATGTCCGCGAAGGGCATATGGTCGCGGTGACGCGCGACGATCTCGTCGGCCAATATGTGGGCCACACCGCGCCCAAAACCCGCGAAGTGATCAAGCGGGCCATGGGCGGGGTGCTTTTCATCGACGAGGCCTACTATCTCTACAAGCCCGAGAACGAACGCGACTACGGTCAGGAATCGATCGAAATCCTGCTGCAGTGCATGGAAAACAACCGTGACGATCTGGTTGTGATTCTTGCCGGCTATAAGGACAAGATGGACCGCTTCTTCGACAGCAATCCCGGCATGCGCTCGCGCATTGCCCATCACCTCGATTTTCCCGACTACGGTGTCAGCGAACTTAAATCGATCGCCGAGATCATGCTGGCGGAACAGAATTACCGTCTCAGCGAAGCGGCAGCCAGGGCGCTCGAAGAGTATCTCCCGATCCGCATGCGGCTGCCGCATTTCTCCAACGCTCGATCGGTCCGCAATGGCCTCGATCGGGCGCGGCTTCGCCAGGCCAGCCGGCTTTTCGCATCGCGCGACCGGGCGTTGACGAAAACCGATCTTATCACCATCGAGGAATCCGATATTCGCGGCAGCCGCGTATTCGCGGAAGGTAAGCTCGAAGGCGAACCGGAGACGAAGGCGCGCTGACAAGATGACGGCGGTTGCTGTGCAGCGACTGGAAACGGACGACAGAATGGGAGCCGACGACCATGAATGCCAAGACAATCATCGCGCCCTCGGTGCTTTCCGCGGACTTCTCGCGGCTCGGCGACGAGGTTGACGCGGTCGTCCGGGCGGGTGCCGACTGGATCCATCTCGACGTGATGGATGGCCATTTCGTGCCCAACATCACCTTCGGTCCGCCGGTGGTCAAGGCGATCCGTAATCGAACGGACAAGGTCTTCGACTGCCACCTGATGATCGCTCCGGCCGACGCCTATCTCGGCGCCTTCGCCGATGCCGGGTGCGACATCATTACGGTGCATGCCGAGGCCGGACCGCATCTCGACCGTTCGCTGCAGGCAATCAGGAATCTCGGCAAGAAGGCCGGCGTGTCGCTGAACCCGTCAACGCCGGAGAGCGTGATCGAATATGTGCTCGATCGGCTCGATCTGGTGCTTCTTATGACGGTTAATCCAGGCTTCGGCGGCCAGGCTTTTATTTCGGCTGTCGTCGACAAGGTCAGGCGGGTCAAGGCGCTGATCGGCAACCGTCCGATCGACATCGAGATCGACGGCGGCGTCACCCCCGAGACCGCTCCGCTGGTCACCGCTGCCGGCGCCAATGTGCTGGTCGCCGGCTCGGCCATCTTCAAGGGTGGCACCGAGGCTGCCTATCGTGCCAATATCGGCGCCATTAGGCAGGCGGCCGACGGGGCGCTCCAGAAAGCCGCGTAAACCGTCACATCGGAGGGCAACATGGGGGCAATTCCACCTGTCTGTGATTTCGGCTGGCAAGCCGTCGATTTCGTTTTGCCCGGCGTCGACGGCAAATCGCATTCCATCTTCAGCCACGCCGGCCCGAACGGCTTGGTGGTGGCCTTCATCTGCAATCACTGCCCCTATGTGAAGGCGGTGATTCCGCGCATGGTGCGCGATGCCAACGACCTCAAGGCAGAAGGCATCGGCTTTGTCGCCATCAACTCAAACGATGCCGACGCCTACCCTGATGATTCCTTCGACAACATGAAACTTTTCGCCAGGATGAACGGCTTCACTTTCCCCTACCTCCACGACGAGCACCAGACAGTGGCGCGTGCCTACGGAGCCGTTTGCACTCCGGATTTCTTCGGGCTCAACAACGAGTTGACGCTGCAATATCGCGGCCGGCTTGACGCGTCGCGACGCGACGCCGAATTGCCCGGGCTGAGGCGAGACCTGTTCGAGGCGATGAAGCAGGTTGCCCGAACCGGCGACGGACCGCTGGACCAGATCGCTTCGATCGGCTGTTCGATCAAATGGAAGGATGCTGCATGAACGTCGGCGCAGGCAGGCCGTTTCGATCGCCCAGGGCGATCCTATTCGATCTCGACGGTACGCTGGTCGATTCGGCGCCTGATATAACGGCGGCCGTCAACGAATTGCTGGCCGGCCGCGATCTGCCGCCGCTGCGCCTGGATCAGGTCAAGGCCATGATCGGCGGCGGCATCAGGAAACTGGTCGAGCGAGCTTTCGCGGCTTCCGGTACGCCGCTCCTCGGCAGCGCGCTCGATGAAGCCAACCGCGTCATGGCGCCGATCTATCGCAGGCATCTGACCGGCCGCACGAGGCTGATGCCCGGCGTCAGGGAAGCTCTCACGCACTTGCATTTGAGCGGAATAGCCCTGGGCGTGGTGACCAACAAGCCGCAGTTGGCGGCACGCGAAATCCTGCTGCATTTTGGGCTGACGGACTATCTCGGCGCGATCGTCGGCGGAGACGCGGTGACATACTTGAAGCCGGCCCCAGATGCGCTGTTGCTTGCGCTCGACCAGCTTCAGGTCGACCCTCGTGATACGCTGATGGTCGGAGACAGCAGCGCCGACATGGCCGCCGCCCGCGCGGCGGGCATGGCAGTCATTCTGCTGCGTGGCGGATACAGCCAAATTCCCGTTGAAGAGCTTGGAGCCGACCTCGTTTGCGACAGCCTGTTCGATCTGCCGTCCGCGATGCAGACGCTGCAAGACGCTGCGTGACCCCAAGCGCAAAGCCCAGGCCAACGCCGACCGGGCGCACTCCAAATGGCCGGCGGGACCGCGTTATTTGGAGAATTGCTTCAGGTAGGCGATGACATTGGCGATGTCCTCGTCTTTCTTGAGGCCGGCGAACGCCATCTTCGTTCCTTTGACCATCGCCTTGGGATCGCGAAGGTAGGTCGTCAGCGTGGCTTCGTCCCATTTGACGCCCGACTTGCCGGCCTCGGTCATGGCCTTGGAATAGCTGAACCCCGGATGCGTCCCGGCCGTTCGGCCGATGACGCCGTTCAAGGACGGACCGACCTTGTTCTGGTCCTTGTCTGCGACGTGGCAGACCTTGCATTTGGCGAAGACCTTCTCACCCGCCGCGGCATCCTGGGCCTGAGACTGGGTGCTGACAAAGGTGGCAACGGACACGGCGGCGAAAAATGCGACTGCGCGCATGGCATTTCCTCATTGATCGTGTGAGTGCCCTGGACAATTTACGCGTGTCGATGCCTAGACCGCCGCCATCCTTTTTTGTGCGGGAGAGCGAATTATTCGTCCTTTCCCCCAGGACCGGCAGCACCTACACGCCTCGAAAAGCTAGACTGCCGATGAAGGAAGTCAATCGTACAAAGGTCCTGTTTCGCTGCGCTTGTCGGCTGTGGTGGCAGCCGCCATCCTCGCCTCAAAGCCGGTTGTGATGAGCGACCTTTTCGTTCCACCAAAACTTTCCGGGCGTGACCTGGTCGCTTTACGGCTCGAATGCGGATTGCAAGTAATTTCGCAGCCAATGGCCAATAGAAATGGCGGCACTGTGAGGCACCGCCACGCGTGCCTGTTCCGCCTGACTAAAAGCAACGTACGTCGGCTTCAGCCTGCGCGCGTTTCAGTTCCGCCCGCGCCGCCTTCGCTGGCGCGCTTTCGCGAAACAACCCTGCCGCCTCCCCTGTCGTCAGCGACATGCTTTTGAAGGTCTCCGCCCTCTCATAATGAACGTAAGGAAGGATCGAGGCGATAACATCGATCGAGCACGAACAGCTTTCAAGCGCCTGACGTGTCTGGCCATTTGTTTGCATGCAGCCGAGCACGTAATCGGCAATCGTTGCCGTCGGGTAGTCTCCCGCGGCGCTAACCGGGTTCGCAAAGGCCAGTGTCGCCGAAAAGACCAGCGGTAGGATAAAAGACCCAACAGATCTGATCATGAGGGAACCTCCAGTTGGCCTGGACACGATGTATCCGGACAGGATCATCGCCCCAATTGGCGACGTACCGCAAAGCCAGTCAAGCTCCCATGGCCTGCTTATAGGACCAAAGGAGGAATGCCCTGTCGCCCGGCAAGAGGTGGATTCACGGCCCGCTGCACACCCCGCTTCCAGCGGTCATTTCATGCCTCGCCCACTATCGGCAACCAACCAGGCGCACGCATACTTACCTCGAAGCGACCTTGTAAATTACACGGAAATAAATTCTAAAACAAATTGCATCAATAATACAACAACAATATGGAGATTATATATCTCGCCGCCGGCAGTCATTCTCGCAATAGTGCCACGCAGGATACTTCTCTTGTTTGTATCTTTATATTGCTATGCACCATAATAGATATTGCACCGCAACATCACCTCAGGGTTTTTGCTTGCTTGGCCTTTTGCGATGACATAGCTTTTTCCCTGTTTCCGGCTTCAAGAGCGCCATTGTCAGGGAGCGGTGGCAGTCTTTCGAAGGCCAAGTGGGGCGGGCAATAACGTGCCCTCTGCTTGTCGGGGTAGGTCGTGACAGCTGCCGGAAATTACTTCCCCACATGAATCGCTTGGGCAGGCCCCTTGTGGGCTTGACGATCGATTCGTCACTGTGAACCTCGGGAGGATTTCGGATGCGTGTACTTGCGAAAACTACCTACATACTGACGACCGCGGCTTTTTTGTCGCTCGGCGCTGCCTATACGGCTTCGGCCAATGAAGACCTTGCAAAGCTCGCATCGGATGCGAAGAACTGGGCGATGCAGACGGGTGACTACGCCAACACCCGCTATTCCAAACTCAACCAGATCACTGCCGACAATGTAAAGAACCTGCAGGTCAAATGGAGCTTTTCCACCGGCGTGCTGCGCGGTCACGAAGGCGGGCCGCTGGTCATCGGCGATGTGATGTATGTCCACACGCCGTTCCCAAACAACGTCTATGCTCTGGACCTCAAGAACGACGGCAAGATCCTGTGGAAATACGAGCCCAAGCAGGACTCGAACGTCATTCCGATCATGTGCTGCGACACGGTCAATCGCGGTGTCGCCTATGGCGACGGCAAGATCATTCTCAACCAAGCCGACACCACCGTCGTCGCGCTCGACGCCAAGACCGGCAAGGTCGTATGGTCTGTCAAGAACGGCGACCAGACCGACGGCGGAAAGGGCGAATCCGGCACGTCGGCACCCGTAGTCATCAAGGACAAGGTGCTCGTGGGCGTCTCCGGTGCTGAATTCGGTGTTCGCGGCTGGCTGGCCGCCTACAATCTGAAAGACGGCAAGCTTGCCTGGAAAGCCTATTCGGAAGGTCCTGATGCAGACACCCTTCTCGACCCCGAGAAGACGACCCATCTCGGCAAGCCCGTCGGAAAGGATTCCGGCACCAACACCTGGGAAGGCGAACAGTGGAAGACGGGCGGCGGCACGACGTGGGGATGGTATTCCTATGATCCCAAGCTGAACCTGGTCTATTACGGCACCGGCAATCCCTCGACGTGGAACCCGGTCCAGCGCCCAGGCGACAATCGCTGGTCCATGACAATCATGGCTCGCGACGCCGATACCGGTGTTGCCAAATGGCTCTACCAGATGACCCCGCATGACGAGTGGGACTATGACGGCATCAACGAGATGATTCTCGTCGATGGCATGGAGGTCAACGGCGCCAAGCACGACGTGCTGGTGCATTTCGACCGCAACGGCTTTGCCTACACGATGGATCGCGCCACCGGCGAACTTCTTGTCGCCAAAAAATACGATCCGGCAGTGAACTGGGCGACGGAAGTCAACATGGATCCCAAGAGCGACCAGTATGGCCGCCCTCAGGTCGTCGCCAAGTATTCGACCCAGCAGAACGGCGAAGACACCAACTCGACCGGTATCTGCCCGGCCGCGCTTGGAACCAAGGACCAGCAGCCGGCCGCCTACTCGCCGAAGACCGGGTTGTTCTACGTGCCGACCAACCATGTCTGCATGGACTATGAGCCTTACAAAGTGAGCTACACCGCCGGTCAGCCCTATGTGGGCGCCACCGTGTCGATGTACGCGGCGCCTGGCGACGGCAACATGGGCAACTTCATTGCCTGGGATGCAGCCAAGGGTGAGATCGTCTGGTCGAAGCCCGAGCAGTTCTCGGTGTGGTCGGGCGCATTGGCAACAGATGGCGACGTCGTCTTCTATGGTACCCTCGAAGGCTACATCAAGGCGGTCGATAAGGACGGCAAGGAACTCTACAAGTTCAAGACCCCGTCCGGCATCATCGGCAACATCACGACCTACGAGCATGACGGCAAGCAGTACATCGCCGTTCTGTCCGGCGTCGGTGGATGGGCCGGTATCGGTCTGGCAGGTGGGCTGCTTTCGCCCGATAACGCCGCTGCCTGGCATGGCGCCGTTGATCAGGGCCGTGAGCAGGGTGACCAGGCCGCAGTGGTTGGAACCGCCGGCCTGGGTGCCGTCGGCGGCTACGCGGCACTTGCCGACTATACGACGCTGGGCGGCCAGCTCACCGTCTTCGGCCTCCCGGACTGATAACCGGGAAGAGCCTTACGACTAGGTTCGAAAACGAGAGCCCGGGTCACCCTAAGCCGGGAACCGGGCTCTCGATTGCGCCCACCCAACACCGATCAATGCCGCTGCACGACGGCAGCCAGTGTCCCTGGCAGATGAAGGAAGAGTCTGAATGATCGTTCGCATTGCAGTTTCCGCTCTCGCCCTAGTCCTGCTGCCTGTGGCCAGCTCAACTCTGGCACGGGCCGAAGACAGCATGGAAAAAGCCAAGGCGGTGAAGCAAGAAGGAGGCAAATATCTAGATGCGGACGGAAATCCGACCTACAAGATCGAAAACGGAACCGTCGATTGGTACACCTTCAGCGGGTACCGCCGGTATCACTCCGATTGCCATGTCTGTCACGGGCAGGACGCAACAGGTTCGAGCTATGCGCCTGCCCTGGTCAATAGTCTGAAAACCATGGACTACGCCACGTTCCTCTCGATCGTCGCCGAGGGCCGCAAGAATGTCGGCGGCGGCAAGGAAAACGTCATGCCTGCCTTTGGCGACAACAAGAACGTCTATTGTTACCTGGACGATCTCTACGTCTATCTGCGCGCGCGCGCTGATGGCGCGGCACCCCGCGGCAGGCCGCCCAAGCACGAAAACAAGGCTCAGGCAGCCAAGAATGCCGAAGCATCCTGCATGGGTGGATGATATGACCAATACTGCATCGAAGCTGCGCGTCGTTCTGCCGATCCTCGGCGCGCTCGCCTTGTTGCCGTCGAACGTTCTGGCGCAAAATGCCGGACTTGGCGCTGCGGGCGAACTGGTGGATCCCAACATTCTGCGCGTCTGCGCCGATCCCTCGAACATGCCTTTTACCGACAAGAACGGCCAAGGCTTCGAAAACAAGCTGGCTGAACTGGTTGCCAAGAAGACGGGGCGGAAATCAGTCGCCTACACATGGTTTCCCACTGTCGTCGGCTTTGTGCGCAACACGCTGGGGGCCAACCGATGCGACATCATCATGGGCTACGCCCAAGGCGACGAACTGGTGCAGAACACCAACGCCTACTATCGCTCCGCCTATGTGCTCGTATACCCCGAAGGCAAGGGCATGGAAGGCATCGAGACGATCGAAGACCCGAAACTTTCCGGCAAGAGAATCGGCGTCGTCGAAAGCACGCCGCCAACCACCAACATGGCCGCCAACAAGCTTCTGCGGACCGCCAAGATCTATCCACTCGCGGTGGATACGCGCGTCACTCCTTCCATGGGGGAGGTCATGATCAAGGACATGCTGGCCGGCAAGATTGACGCGGCGGTCCTATGGGGGCCGATGGCAGGTTACTATGCCAGGGAACTCGGAGCCGATATCACCATTGTTCCGCTACTGAAGGAAAAGAAAGGCTCGCGCATGTCCTACCGCATCACCATGGGCGTACGTCCGTCCGACCAGGAATGGAAGCGGACGCTCAACCGGGTGATCAGGGAGAACCAGGCGGAGATCACCAAGCTCCTGCTGGGTTATAATGTGCCGCTGATCGACGAGCACGATAATCCGATTACGCAATAGTCGGGATGTGTGAGGAGGAGGACAAACCTGCGCGATGAAAAATTGAAGAGAAGGCTACAGCTATTTTCGATCGTTTTGTTTTTCGGCCTTTCAAAACTTGTGTTTCATTTGTCCATTTGAGACGTGATGGACGAGCCATTGCTTCGGTGCCCTGCAATGGTTGGCTAACCACCGGATCGGCCCCTTCGGGCTGGTAGAAGAGGAGAAATGTTATGAAGAAGAGCTGGACAAAACCGACCATGTGTCAGGTTGCTGCGGGCTTTGAAATTTCGCGGTATCTGCCTGCTGAGATTACTCCCAAGAAGTAGGCCGCAGAGGTGCGTGTCCCTGGCAACAGGGGCACGCATCCCCTTGCCGCATGGGTTTTTCGTGAAAGATCTTGAGGCACGCAAAGCGAGCGGGACGTTTTTTGCGGCTGCTAATTGGCTGCTGGTCAGAGAAGCCGCGGGGCGGGCGTTTTCATGCGCTTGAGAATCATCGGATCGGCGGCCGGCGGTGGCTTTCCGCAGTGGAACTGCAATTATCGTCTGAGCCGTGCGGCTCGCACCGGGATGGCTGGCGTGCATTCACGAACCCAATCAAGTGTCGCCGCGTCGGCGGATGGGCTCGGCTGGGTTCTGTTCAACGCGTCACCCGACATTCGCCAGCAGATCGCGGCAACGCCTGAATTGCAGCCCGCGCACGATGCGCCGCTGCGCTCGACGCCCATTCGCGCGGTGGTACTGACCAATGCCGATGTCGATCATATCGCCGGCCTGCTCAGCCTGCGTGAGCGGCAGCCTTTCGCTATCTATGCAACGACACAGGTTCTGGCGACGTTGGAGGCGAATTCGATTTTCAATGTCCTCGATCCGGCGCTCGTGCCGCGACGCATCTTGCCACCGGCGCAAGAATTGGCGATCTGCGACGCAGACGGCCACGACACCGGCGTGGCTGTCGAGAGCTTTCCCGTGCCCGGGAAGATAGCGCTCTACCTCGAAGAAAGAGGTCAGCCGGATGCGAATTTCAGCTCTGACGCCGGCGACACGATCGGCGTCCGTATCGCCGGTGCCGGCAGTCGCGGCTCCGTCTTCTACATCCCCGGCTGCGCCCGCATTGATGCGACCCTGCGCACGCGTCTAGCCGATGCCGCATGCCTTCTGTTCGACGGCACGGTCTTCACCGACGACGAGTTGATTGCTGCCGGCGTCGGTGAAAAGACCGGTGCGCGCATGGGGCATCTGGCAATGTCGGGAGACGCAGGGTCGATCGCCGGCTTGGCCGATGTGAGGATCGGCCGTCGTGTCTTCGTCCACATCAACAACACCAATCCTGTTCTGGACGAGAATTCTCCCGAGCATGCAGCAGTCGCAGCGGCTGGCTGGGAAGTGGCCCGCGACGGGATGGAGATGGAACTTTGAGTGATTTCCACGACGCCGCCAGCAACGGCCTGTCCTCCAGAGAGCTCGAAGCCGTGCTGCGGCAGGTCGGTGCCGAACGCTATCACAACCGCCATCCTTTCCATCACAGGATGACCAGCGGTGCGTTGTCGAGGACCGAGATGCAGGCCTGGGCGCTGAACCGCTATTGCTATCAGGCTGTCATTCCGCGCAAGGATGCCATGATCCTCGCGCATGCCGAGGATCCGGCGTTTCGCGCCGCCTGGCGCAAACGCATCGAGGATCATGACGGCGAGGACGGCTGGAGCGGCGGTATTGCGCGCTGGTTGCACCTGGCGACCTCGCTCGGTCTGGATGCCGAAGCGGTGAAGAGCGAGAGGCTGGCCCTGCCGGCGACACGTTTTGCGGTTGGCGCTTACCTCTCTTTTTGCACGAACCGGACCCTGCTGGAGGCGGTCGCGTCGTCGCTGACCGAGATGTTCTCGCCGCTCATCATCGGCGAGCGGGTACCCGCGATGCTGGCCAGGTACGATTATATCACCGAGGACACGCTGGCCTATTTCAGCCGACGGCCCGAACAGGCCTCACGCGACGCCGACTTCGCTCTTGCCTATGTGCTCGAACATGCCGACACGGCGGAACGCCAGCAGCGGGCGATCGATGCACTCGTGTTCAAATGCGATATACTCTGGGCCATGCTCGACGCGCTTCAAAACGCCTATGGCGAGCCGGGCAATATCCCGCCCGGCGCCTTCCGTCCGGAGGCCCCATGATGGCACTGCGCGAAAGAGCCATGGTGTCGCCGCTGTCGGTTCCATCGCTACCTAAGCACGTGCGCATACAGTATGACCCCGGGCGCCAGGCGTTCGCCGTGCTTTCGCCTGAAAAGGTGTTCTGGCCAAACGACATCAGCCTCGACATATTGCGCCGCTGCGATGGGCGGTCCACGGTCGGCCACATCATTGCCGGCCTTGCCGCAGATTATGATGCCGAACAGGAGGCTGTGGCGGCCGATGTCATTGCCTTCCTGCAGGAATGGTCGGACAAGCTGCTGGTGAAGCTATGAGCGAGCCCCCTCTCCCCCCGATCGGCATGCTGGCGGAACTGACGCATCGCTGCCCGCTGCAATGCCCCTATTGCTCCAACCCGCTCGAATTGCTGAAGGCCAATCGCGAACTCGACACGCAGAGTTGGCTCGACTTGTTCTCGCAGGCGGCCGATCTTGGCGTTCTCCAGGTGCATCTGTCTGGCGGTGAACCGACGCTGCGTCGCGATCTTGAGCAATTGATCGCCGGGCTTTCGGCGCGCGGCGTCTACACCAACCTGATCACTGCCGGCGTCGGCATTGCGGATGGCCGTATCGAGGCATTTGCCGAAGCCGGGCTCGACCATCTGCAACTGAGTTTTCAAGGCGCACGGCCGGCGACCACCGAGCGCATCGGCAATCACAGGGGCAGCCACGAAAAGAAGCTGGAAACGGCACGCCGCGCCCGCGCGGCCGGCTTGCCGCTTACCATCAACGCGCCGATCCATCGCCACAATATCGAGGAGGTACCGGAATTCATCGATCTGGCCCTTTCGCTGGATGCGGAGCGTCTCGAGATAGCCAACGTGCAGTACGCCGGCTGGGCGCTGACCAATCGCGATCAACTGATGCCCGAGCGTGCTGCCGTCGATCGGCAGGCGGAGATCGTCGCGGCGGCGCGCGAACGGCTCACCGGCATCATGAACATCGATTTCGTCACGCCGGATTATTTCGCCATCTATCCCAAGCCGTGCATGGGCGGCTGGGCGCGCGACGCCTTCATGGTGACGCCAGACGGCACCGTACTGCCATGCCATGCCGCCCAGACCATCCCGTCGCTCAGCTTCGAGCGTTTTGGACCTCGCAGCCTGGCCGCGATCTGGACCGATTCCCCGGCATTTAATGCCTTTCGAGGCACGGACTGGATGCAGGAGCCCTGCCGCAACTGTGAGCGGCGCGAGATCGACTGGGGCGGCTGCCGCTGCCAGGCGACGGCAATCGCCGGCGACGCCGCCGCGACGGACCCGGCTTGCGCGAAATCGCCGATCCATGCGCGCATGGCAATGCTGATCGACGAAGCCCAGCGCGCTGCGACGGTTCCTTCGAAGGACGAACTGTTCGTCTACCGGCGTATCGGCGTCGTCACCGAGCCGGCCTGACTGCCGACCTATTCCTACGGCCCTAGCCTCGTGAAAGCCGTTCGGCATGCCACGTCATATGGTCCTGCATGAATGTCGAAATGAAAAAATAGGAGTGATCGTAGTCATCCTGCATCCGCAATTTCAACGGAATGCCTGCCTTGGAGCACGCGTCTTCGAACAGCCAAGGCCTGAGGCCCTCCTTGAGGAAACCGTCTGACGTTCCCTGATCGACCAGGAATTCCGGGAAATGGTATCCATCCTCGATGAGCGAAGTGGCATCGTAGCGCCGCCACGAGGCCTCATCCAGGCCGAGATATTTTTGGAAAGCCGGCTTCGACCAGCCGGCTGTGCTTGGTTGCACGATCGGCGCGAAGGCCGAGCAACTTCTGAAACGCGCGGGATTTTTCAGTGCGATCGTCAGCGCGCCATGCCCGCCCATCGAATGGCCGAAGATCGACTGGCGCGCCATATCGGCGGGAAATTCGCGCCCGATCACGGCTGACAGTTCCTCGACGATATAGGAATACATGCGATAGTTCTTGGCATACGGCTCTTGCGTGGCGTCGAGGTAGAAACCGGCGCCGGTGCCGAACTGCCAATTGTCCTTTTCATCTGGAATGCCGGCACCACGCGGGCTGGTGTCGGGACAAACGACGATGAAGCCAAGTTCGGCGGCAATACGTCTGTATTCGCCTTTTTCCATTACATTCGCATGCGTGCAGGTGAGTCCGGAGAGGTACCACACCACGGGGCAACGCCTTCCCCGCGCTTGGGGAGGCACGAAAATGGCAAACGTCATTTCGCACGAGCAGCTCGTCGACAGATGAGAGTAAACGTGCTGGGCACCGCCATGCGACTTGGCAGTCGAGACGAGTTTCAGGTGCTCTGGCATATATCCTTCTCCGCCAATTTTTTGACCGCCGACCATAGCCTCTACGACGTCGTGGGCGGTCGCGGCAACCTTGGTGGGCTGGCTGGCGCGCAGGGCTCTTGATCGGAGCCGGGATGGCCAACACTGCCCAGTACCTCAGCAATGATTCCGGGAGGACGAGCTCTGCGCAAATGCACCGTGGCTTTCAGCGGCGACAGCAGGTTCGACGCGGCCATGGCGGACGAGCACGCACGCGTCATCGCGTGGGTTCGCAGCATGCGTGACCAGGGACCGAGCAAGAAAGTGTTGCGGGTGATAGTTACCTCCTAATAGGAGGGCTCCTAAGCACGACACCAACTTTCCGACTTTTAGCCACCCTGTGAGCCGACGGCTATTTCCGACCGTCGAAAGCCACGGACAGGCCCAGGGCAGTTGCTGCCTCCACGATCGCCTCGGTCAGCTCTTCGTCGGATGCGACCAGATAAGGGGCGGCTTGCCGTGCTGCGTTTAATGTCGCTGTGACCGAGATGGTGTCACCACGATCCTCCCTATTGAGGACTGCGGCGATTGCCTGCTCTACTACCGGACTGACCCTCTGCACCTTACTCATCCAACCCTCCCCATAGCTGCCCATAGGGATGGTACTCTATCCGTGGTTGTGTTCCAAATCGATGTACGAAAACGTACACACTCGATCGGCTGGACCGCTACGGCCAGACATCTCTAATTTCGACGGCATTCGGGATCGACCAAGCCTGGCTAGCGGCCTCCACCGGTTTCTCAGCAGATGGCTAGCGCGCTGCAGAGCCATGTCAAATTGCCAGGTACGTACGCGAGCCCGTCCAGGAGCTCGGCTCGGCCCACGGGCGCCCCTGCGCTGGGCGAAGATGTCGCCTAGAAATAGCCGAGGATGGATTTTACCTCGAGATACTCCAACATGCCCTCGATCCCATATTCGCGTCGGTTGCCAGACTGCTTGAAACCGCCAAACGGGGCGTGCGGATCCCAGGCCGGGTAGTTGAGATGCACCTGGCCGGAGCGGATCCGCGAGGCCACGTCCCTGACGGCGTCCACATCCTGGCCCTGCACATGAGCCCCCAGACCGTAGACCGTGTCGTTGGCGATGGTGACGGCTTCCTCGACTGTGTCGTAAGGGATGATGCAGAGAACCGGCCCGAAGACCTCTTCCTGGGCAATGCGCATGGTCGTGCGCACGTCGGAAAAGATGGTCGGCCTCACATAGAACCCGACGTTCAGATCGTGCGGACGGCCCGGTCCGCCGGTGAGGAGCCTGGCGCCCTCAGAAATGCCGACGCCGATCATGGTTTGGATGCGGTCGAATTGGGCACGGTTTGCGATTGCACCATGAGTAGTGGCTTCGCAAAGAGGATCGCCAATGACAATCTGGGCTGCGGCCCTTTTGGCGATTGCCTCGATCTCGGAGAGCCGCGGGCGTGGCACGATCATGCGCGTCGGGGCACTGCATGACTGGCCGAGATTGCGGAAGGCGGCGGCTACGCCCAGAGAAACGGCGCGATCGAGATCTGCGTCCGGCAAGATCACGTTCGGCGACTTGCCGCCCAGCTCCTGCGCGACACGCTTGACAGTCGTCGCTGCCGCCTGGGCCACTGCAATGCCCGCGCGGGTGGACCCGGTAATGGAGATCATGTCGACATCCGGATGGAAGCGAGACCCATACCCACGCCTGGACCATCACCTTGCACGAGGTTGAAAACCCCGGCAATCAGCGTCGCGAGGATTTCTTCCACGTTCATGGCGGTCCGCTCTAATCGCACATCATCACCGGGTGCAACCAGCGTATCCGCAGGCAGCAGAGTTCGCTGCCGAATTGCGTCATGCTTTGGCCGAAGATTGCGAAAAAGCACCTCGAACCAGCGAAACCTGCTGGCTTTCCCGTATAATGCTACGGCAAAAGAGGCATGTCGCGACACGGCGATCGATCACAACGTCACACCGCGTGCCTTGCGCATTTGTTGAAGGATCGACTGAGATGCAGAGATCAGTACGCCTGAAATCCTTCGAACTGGTCGCGCGGGACATCAATGATGTCGACGTTGAGCTGCTGCACGCGCTGTCGATCTCAGTCCGCTGGCCTCATCGGCCGAAGGATTGGAACCTACTGCGTCGCGCCGGCCAGGGCATCGTTGCCGTTGATGGTATTGGACGCGTTTTCGGCAGCGCGATGTGGTTTCCTCACGGGAACGATTTCGCCACCATCGGCGTAGTGATCACAACGCCCCGCACGCAAGCGCAAGGAGGCGGCCGGTGGCTCATGGACCTAGTCCTCGAGCAGTGCGGCGATCGCAACTTGGCACTCAATGCTACCCATGCTGCCTATCCTCTTTATGTCTCACTCGGTTTCACGACCGAGGCGACTGTATACATGCGCCAGGGTGAAGTCCCACCGATCCTCCCAACAGTGCCGTCCCTGGACGGTCAATTGCAGGCGCTGTCGAGCGACAGGCTGAAGGAAATCACGGCGCTGGACACCCGCGCGTTTGGGACAAACCGCGAGAGGCTGCTCACGTTGCTCGCGGCCGATGCCTCAATCTGCACTTTGAGCCGCGGCAGCGAGATCGTCGGCTATTCCATGTGTCGCGAGTTCGGGCGTGGTCACGTGATCGGCCCGATGGTCGCGCGAAATGATCTCGACGCGGTCCATCTTACAGCCGTGCATCTGAACGGACTGGCAGGACGATTTGCCCGTGTCGACACCCGCGAGAAGGATGGCGTGTTTGCCGCGTTTCTCCAGCAGTGCGGCCTCGGCATTGCCGAGACCGTTACGACCATGTCCAAGGGGCGCCGCTTTCTGAACCGGGAAGACAATGGGCCTTGGGTCTATGGATTGGCCGGCCACGCCTTGAGTTGAATGCAAGCACGCTGTCGCCTTCAACCAGCGGTTAGAGGACCAGGTCGATCAGTGCGGGCGTCGATCAACCGGCTTAATGCCGTTGCCGTCACGCGGCCGGAACGGCTGCCGCCTCGAATCTGCTCCGAAGCCCGGATCGGTCTCCGCTGCCGGCATTGTGAGCGTCCGACGCCCATCCGCCACGCCATCCACGATGACATGGCCGATGCCGCGCGAGCACGGCTCGATGCGCGCGTTGAGATGATAAATGTCCCGCAGCAGATGTGAGGTGATGATGTCCCGCGTTGGCCCGCATGCGACCAGCCGGCTGTCCGCGATGACCATTGTCTGATCGCTGAAGCGCAGGGCCTGATTGAGGTCGTGCAGGGCGATCAGCACGACCATGCCTCGCGCCCTGGCAAGTTCGCGCATGAGACCGAGCACTTCCACCTGCCGCGACAGATCGAGTGCTGATGTCGGTTCGTCCATCAGCAGGACCTCCGGCTCGCGCACCAGCGTCTGTGCCAGGCTGGCGAGTTGCCGCTGGCCGCCGGAAAGCTCGCCAATGTTGCGGAAAGCGATGTCGGCGATGCCGAGCGCCGCAAGGATCTCGTCGATGCGAGCCAGATCATCGTCGCCCACGGACCAGCCCATACCCTGCTTGCGGGCGAGCAACACTGACTCATAGACGGTGAGCACCGCGTTGGCGGACGTTTCCTGTGGCATGTAGCAGATGCCGCTCGTCCCGCGAATGGCCCCCTCGACATGCATTGCTCCCGGTCCGTGCAGGAGGCCGGCGATTCGCCTGAAGAGCGTCGACTTCCCGGCGGCATTCGGACCGATCACGGCCACAATGTCTCCGCCCTCGAACGCTGGCGTCGTCACATCCCGAAGCCGGAGGCTCGTGCCGTAGCGCGCGCCGAGCGCCTCAAGCCGGATCGTCACCATGAGCGCCTCGTGCTGGACAGGATGAGCGAGATGAAGAAGGGAATGCCGATCAGCGAGGTGACGATCCCGATCGGGAAGACCGTCCCCGGGATAAGCGACTTGCTGACGACCGAGCTGGCCGACAGGATGAGCGCGCCCGCGAGGGCCGATGCGGGCAGGAAGAAGCGTTGGTCCTCGCCGATGACCATGCGCGCGATGTGCGGGCCCACGAGGCCGATAAAACCTATGGTGCCGACGAAGGCGACGGGAATGGCGGCGAGGAGGCTCACCAGGATGAGCGTCTCGAGCCGCAGGCGACCGACTTTGACGCCGAAGCTGGCCGCCTTGTCCTCACCGAGCCTCAACGCAGTCAGCGCCCAGGCGCGCCGGGCGAAAATGGGTAAGACTGCGAGGAGAATGAATGTGGTGACCGCAAGCTTAGGCCAGGTGGCCTTGGTGAGGCTGCCCATTGTCCAGAAGACGACCGCCGCCAGCGCTTCCGCCGACGCGAAAAACTGGACGAGCGCGAGCAGGGCGTTGAAGGTGAAAACCAGCGCGATGCCGAGCAGCACGATGGTCTCCGCGCTGACGCCGCGCTTGACGCTCAGCACGTGAATTAGGAAGGCCGCCAGCATCGCCATCACGAAGGCGTTGATCGGCACTACATACTCGACTGCGGCGGGGACAAGCCTCACCGCGAAGGCAAGCGCAAGCGCGGCGCCGAAGCTCGCGGCGGCGGATATGCCGAGCGTGAAGGGGCTCGCCAGCGGGTTGTTGAGGATGGTCTGCATCTGCGCGCCGGCCACGGCGAGCGCCGCCCCTACGACAATCGCCATCAGGGCCACCGGCATGCGGATGTCCCAGAGCACCACGCGCACCTGCTGCGGCACGGTGTCGGGGAACACAAGGGCCCGCACGACCTCACCGAGGTCGTAGCGGGCGGGACCGACCGCAAGGTCGACGCACAGGCTGAAGAGCAGAGCAGCGCCGAGGCCGGCAAGGATCAACTGCCGCCGCCAGACGAGAGCGCGGTAACGCCCTCGTCCATCGGTGCTGTCGAGCGCGGTGCTGACGGCCGCCGATTCAATCGACATCGGTCAGCGAGACCCAGTGGCCGGGCCTGTATGCGACGGGCAGGAATTTCTTGTGCAACTCGCTGAAGGTCACCTCAGGATCAAGGTCGGCGAAAAGATCGGGATGCAGCCACTTCGCCATCTGCTGGACGGCCACGAACTGATAAGGACTGTTGTAGAACTGATGCCAGATGGCATGCACCGCGCCGTCCTCGACGGCCTTCACGCCGGTCAGAGCCGGCCGCTCGGTCAGCGCCTTCAGCTTGCGCACCGCCTCCGCCTCATCACGGCCGGGGCCGACGCCCACCCAGGCACCGCCCGATACATAGGCGTCCCACGAGCCGCCGGTGACGATGATCTGATCCGGGTCGGAGGCGATGATCTGTTCGGGATTGAGTGTGCCGAAGGTGCCGGGGATGATGTCCTTGGCGATGTTGTCACCGCCTGCCATCTCAACGAATTTGCCGAAATTGTCGTCGCCGAAGCTCATGCAGCAATCGTCTGAATAGCCGCCGGCGCGTTCGATGAAGACCTTGGGCCTTTTCGGCTTGGCCTTCTCGATTACGTCGGTAACGCGCGCGATCTCGGCGGCGCGCCAGGTGATGAATTCCTCGGCGCGCTCCTCCTTGCCGAACAGCCTGCCAAACAGGCGCATGCTGGGTTCGGTGTTGGTAAAGGGACGCTCGCGGAAATCGACATAAACCAACGGAATGCCGGCAGTGGTGAGCTTCTCGATATACTTGGCGTCTTCCGTGGCCTGCTTCGACTCGATGTTCATCACGATGACGTCGGGCTTGAGCGATATCGCCTGCTCGACGTCGAAAGTGCCGTCCTTGAAACCGCCGAATGTGGGGATATTCGCCATCCTTGGGAATTGTTCCAGATAGGCGGCGTAGTTGTCCGGATCCGCTTGGCTGAAATCCTCGCGCCAGCCAGCGATGCGCTTGAACGGATCCTCGGTGTCGAGCGCCGCGACGAGATAGACCTGCCGGCCCTCACCCAGGATTACCCTCTCGACAGGCACGTTCACCTTGACCTGGCGGCCCGTGATGTCAGTCACTGCAACCATTTCGGCCCTGGCGGCCAGCGTCATCGACAGAGCGACGATAGCGGCCGCCATCGTCGCTGCTGGGATCTTTCCGAAATTCATCGCGCCCTCTCTTGAAATGGATCAGCCGGAGGTGGCTTATAAAAGATGACTTCAATTCTCAAGAAATATCTTTTAGAGCCATTCCAGACTGGTACGACGACAAGGGGTCTGGAATGGCGGGCGAGCCCAATTATTCGCTGCGGGACGAGATACGCGACTATTGGTCGACGCGCGCCGGAATATTCGACCTTTCGGTGGGGCATGAAATCTTCTCACCGCGCGAACGCCTGGCCTGGCACAGGCTGATACTCAAGCACTTGGGGCGCGGGGATGGGCGTCGCGCGCTCGACCTCGCTTGCGGCACCGGGGTCATATCCCATCTCATGCACGACCTGGGTTATGCCGTGACCGGGCTCGATTGGTCAGAGGCGATGCTTGCCCGCGCGCGTGCAAAGGCGACACAGAGGGAAAGCGGCATCCGGTTTCTGTTCGGCGACGCCGAGCGCACCCTTGAAAACGGAGAAAGCTATGACGTCCTCGTCACCCGTCATCTCGTCTGGACGTTGGTGGATCCGCGAGCAGCATTCGCCGAATGGTTCTCGCTGCTCAAGCCTGGCGGACGGCTGCTGATCATAGATGGTGATTTCGTCAGTAAGACCTGGGTAACCTCTCTGCGACAAGTCCTGGAAAGGGCCGTTGGCCGGACAGTCGGGCCGGTCCACGAACTGGATCAGGTGATGGCGGACCGCCATGGCAGCATCCTGTCACGGTTGCACTTTTCGCATGGCGCCAAAGCGGACGAGGTCTGCGCGCTTCTCGTGGAGGCTGGCTTCGAGATGCCTGTGGTCGACACCCGGCTCGGCGCAATTCATCGTGCGCAGGCGCGGCACATGAACTTCCTCAGGGCGCTGGAACGCTCGACGCAGCATCGCTACGCGATCTGCGCGACCAAGTCGGCCTGGTAGTTGAGGAATTCTAACGATTTCCACAACCACCTATCGGCGATTATCGGCTCTCACCCCGCCATTCTGATCTGACATCCGTACCGCAGATATGCGACGTCGGAGTTGCACAGGAGCGATCTTTGCCGAGCAGATACCCTACGTCGCGCTTATGTGGCCCTAAGTTGTCAGTCCGCTACGTCAAGTTCAAGCCAGAGATTAAGAAGAACGGAGCCATCGCCGCATAGGCGTCTGCCTGCGTGGGTCTGGACGGATTCACTCATGCGCAATATGAATTATGAATGGAGATGAGGCCTGCCGTGGCGCTCACATTTTCGTCGCGTCGCTAAAGCAGGTGGCGCTCGTTCAATGCTGCTGCGCCGGGCGGTTGGCCTTCTGGTCTAACGCCGCCCGCAGAAGTGTCGATATCAGGGGATCTGGTCAATGACCGACAACAAGCCAGACGTTACCAAGGATTGGCAAGCGACGCAGGGCCAGAAGTCCTCCGCCACGCGTCTTCGCCTTTTCGCCGCACTCTCGTGGATCGTCGCCATTGGCGGCGAGATCTACGGAATCATGCTGCTTCGCCAGAACAAGTTCGACCAGGCACACCTGCCGCTGGTCATCGGCCTTCTGGTCGGCATCGCGATTTTCGCAATCGCCGGCAACTTGCTGTGGAAGGCGGCCAACAGGCACGATCCGGCCCGTGCATCCGACGCGGCCAGGTTCTTCTTCCAAAACCAGCTCGGCGCAATCATCACGCTGATTGCCTTCCTCCCGCTGGTTTTCCTGATCCTCACCGACAAAAACATGGATCCGCGGACCAAGAAGGTTGCCGGCGGCGTCGGCGCTGCGCTGGCCGTGCTCGCGACGGTCATGGGGATCAGTTTCAACCCCCCGTCGGTCGAACAGTACACCCAGGATATGAACGCATGCGCAGCCCAGATCAAGTCGGGGCAGCCCACCACCGCCTGTTCGCCCGATGTCGCCGCCCAGGCGCAGGCGATCGCGACGGACACCGCCGCGGTAACGACGGCGACGCGGGACGCGAGCCACCCCGCCGGTCAGGATGTCGTCTACTGGATCGCGCCCGAAAACGGAGCCGCGAAGTCCGCCGAGCCGCATGTTTTCCACCTCTGCGCAGGCGTGAGTCCGCTGAAGGGCAAGACCGTGAATAGTGGCTCCGTGACGGAGGCCTACGCGCAGAACGCCGTCCGCATCACGAAACAGATCGATATGGAACAGAAGCAGTGCGGGTTCACCCCCACAACCAGCACCAACTGAACCGATCGCGTCTATCGGGGCCACAGCGCCAGCCTG
Source organism: Mesorhizobium sp. M0136 (assembly GCF_040322515.1). Lineage (NCBI taxonomy): Bacteria > Pseudomonadati > Pseudomonadota > Alphaproteobacteria > Hyphomicrobiales > Phyllobacteriaceae > Mesorhizobium > Mesorhizobium sp. M0136. The sequence goes on along the minus strand of NZ_JAMYTP010000005.1, from coordinate 272,026 downwards.
GAGAACAATGATGCATAGATGGACGGTGTGTATACCCGTAGAGGGTTAAAGGCCCATACGATCGGCTTTAGAGGAGACTACGTCGATGACGAACGTGCGCGCCCTTGTCCTCGAACGCCAACACGAACTCAAGCTGCGTGATATTGATCTGCCACAGACCGTCGGCCCGGGCGAAGTTCGCATCAAAATCCACACTGTCGGCATCTGCGGCTCCGACGTGCACTACTACACCCATGGCCGCATCGGCCCGTTCGTGGTCGAAGCGCCGATGGTCTTGGGCCATGAAGCCGCCGGCACCGTCGTCGAAACGGGGGAAGGCGTCGAGCATCTGAAGGTCGGCGACCGCGTCTGCATGGAGCCGGGTATCCCCGATCCCAATTCGCGGGCGAGCCGGCTCGGCCTCTACAACATCGATCCAGCGGTCAGGTTCTGGGCGACGCCGCCGATCCACGGCGTGCTGACGCCCTATGTCGTGCACCCCGCCAACTACACTTTCAAACTGCCCGACAATGTCAGCTTCGCCGAAGGCGCGATGGTGGAGCCCTTCGCTGTCGGAATGCAGGCGGCGGCCAAAGCGAAGATTGCGCCGGGTGACACCGCGGTGGTGATTGGCGCCGGGCCGATCGGCACGATGGTGGCGATCGCCGCGCTCGCCGGCGGCTGCGCCCGCGCCGTTGTTGCAGATCTCGCCCAACCCAAGCTCGACATTGCCGCCGGCTACCAGGGTGTGATCCCGGTCAACATCCGCGACAAGAGCCTGCCGGCGGAGGTCAAGCGCCTGACCGACGGCTGGGGCACCGACGTGGTGTTTGAATGCTCGGGCTCGTCCAAGGCATGGGAGACCCTGCTCGATCTGCCGCGGCCCGGTGGTACCCTGGTGGTGGTCGGCCTGCCGGTCGCGCCGGTGGCGTTCGACATCGCCACGGCCTCTACCAAGGAAATCCGCATCGAGACGGTATTCCGCTATGCCCACCAATATGACCGGGCGATCGCACTGATGGGATCGGGCCGGGTCGATCTCAAACCATTGATTTCGGCGACCTTCCCCTTCGAAGACTCCATCACCGCATTTGATCGCGCTGTCGAAGCCCGGCCGGCGGACGTAAAGCTTCAGATCCGATTGCCGGATTAGGCGAGTTCCAAAGCTCCGGGCTGTCCTCCCGATCGTAGCGTTCCTTGGGCTGCCAAAGTTGGCGGCGGCCCTAAGCACTTTTGATGCTGGTGCACGGCATTGACTGCGGGCGTTGCCTCCAAACCAACTCTATGCCCGGCGAGGACGGCATCCTCAGGGACCACGAGCAAATCCCTTGAGCGCTGAGGGACCGGACACTTGACAAATCGGCGGCCGTCCGACACGCTCTTAACAAAAGGCACAACAAACTTACAAAAGTTCAAGTTGGCACAATCTGGCCGATAGGGAGAAGGCCGATGCGTCTCTGTGACCGAGCGGAGATTTGCGCGTGAGCACGGTGACCGTGACCCGCGAAACGCCCAGATGGGCCCTGCCCCGGTTCATGACGGCCGAGCATCCTTTCCCCTGGCTCGCGCCGATCACGGTGATGCTTCTCGTTTTCGGTATCTACCCCCTCGCCTATTCAGTCTGGCTGTCGTTCCACAAACGCAATGTCGTCTCCCGGCAACTTGACTTCGCCGGGCTCCACCAATGGACGCGTGCCTTCTCGGACGCGCGTATGTGGCATTCGCTGGAGACCACGCTGATCTACACCTTCGTCGCGCTTGCGGTTCAGCTTGCGCTCGGCATCCTCATCGCGCTTCTGCTTGACACCGATCGCAAAGGTTACGGGGTGCTTCGGGCGCTGATGACACTGCCGCTGGTGGTGCCGCCTGCGGTGACCGGAATGATGTTCCTGCTGATGCAGGACGGCTCTTTCGGGGTGCTGTCGTTCTACCTCTATGCCCTCGACCTGATCTCGCCGGCGCAGCCGATCCTGACGCAGCCCGGAACCGCATTGGCGGCGATCCTGCTGGCAGACATATGGCAGTGGACGCCGTTCATGGTGCTCATCATCCTGGCAGGGCTCAGGGCACTGCCGAAGGAACCTTTCGAGGCCGCGGCGATCGACGGCGCCACCGGCATCCAGACGTTCTGGCGGCTCACATTGCCGATGCTGCGCAAGGTGATAGCGGTTGCGGTGCTGATCCGCGGCGTCGATCTCTTTCGCATCTACGACTACGTCTACATCATCACCGCTGGCGGGCCTGGCACGGCCACCGAGACGCTTTCATTCTACGCGGGGCGAATCTACTTCACCGGAGACTTCCCCTATGCCGCGACCCTGTCGCTGATCGTGCTCGTCGCCTTGATCGTCGTGTCGAACGTCTTCGTCAGGCTGTTCAAGGTGAGGTTCTGATGGAGTCGTCGCGCGCCCAAACGATCGCCCGTGACGTGCTCGCCGTCCTGGTGGTGGCGATCTTCATGTTCCCGATCGCGTGGTGGGCCCTGTCGTCCATCAAACCCTATTCGGCGATCTTCGATCGCAGCGGACCGGTCTACACCGGTTTCGCGCCGACGCCGGACAATTACCGCGTGACGTTGCTAGGCGTTTCGCGCGTCGACATCGGCATGGAACAGGGCGGCGAAGCGGCCGGGGTCATCAAGGGGGGCGCCAGTTCCTACGATTCCCGCCAGTCGTTGCTCGACAGTGCCATCATAGCCGTCGGATCGACGGCGCTGACGCTGCTGCTGGCAACTCTGGCCGCCTACTGCTTGTCGCGAATGCAGTTCAGCGGCCAGCAGTCCTTCCTGTTCTGGATTCTCTCGCAGCGCTTCATGCCGCCAATCGCGATCGTCATTCCGATCGTTTTCATGTTCCGCGATCTCGGCTTGCGCGATACCTATACGGGGCTCATCCTCGTTCACAGTTTGATCAATCTGCCGCTGGCGGTTTTGCTTTTGAAGTCGTTCTTCGACGACGTCCCGCGCGAGGTCGACGAGGCGGCGCTGATCGACGGCGCGACGCGCTGGCAGACGTTCCGGCGCGTGGTCCTTCCCATGGTCAAGGGCGGCATCGCCGCGACGGCTGTGCTGTGTTTCATCTTTTCGTGGACCGAGTTCCTGCTCTCACTGTTCCTGACAACGTCGATCCGCACCGTGCCGGTGAAGATCTCGACCTTTGTCACCTCGACCGCAACCGAGTGGGGCTACATCACAGCGCTCGGCACGTCCGCGATCATACCCAGCTTCATCTTTATCCTGCTGGTTCAACGGCATCTGGTCCGCGGCCTCACCCTCGGGTCCCTGAAGGAGTGAGGCGCAGGCGAGAAGAACGACGACAAAAAAGCAACGGAGGAACGATCATGAGCTTCAGAGAACACGACAAGAAGACATTCGTCGCCGATACCTGCAACGACTTTACGGCGCGCCGAATAACCAAACGCGACTTCATGAGGAAGATGGCGCTCGCCGGTGTCGGCTTTTCTGCCTTCGGATCAGCCATGCTAGGTGGCGGCCGCACCAATCGCGGGATCCTGGGCCTCGGGGTTGAAGAGGCCCGCGCCCAGGACGCTGATATGCTGAAGTGGCTGGCCGATGTCGGCAAACCGTATGCCGGCACCAAAATCCGCTACACTTCGGAAGCGACGCCGCCAACGATCGTCGCCAACCAGCTTGTCGCGGGTGAATTCACCAAGGCCACCGGCATTGAGGTGGAAGTCGAGATCGTGCCGTTGGAGCAGGTTCTCGCCAAGGCGACGCAAGACGTGCAGGGCCAGCTTGGCACCTACGACGTCTACTATCTCGACCAGTCCTGGATGGCGACGTTTGCACAGGACGTCGTCGATCCGCGCGAGTACTATGACCAGAACAAAGACCTGGCGATGCCCAACTTCGACTGGGACGATTTCTCCAAGCCGCTGGTCGACGGCATTGCCATGTACAACGGCAAACAGTGCGGAATCCCATTCGATATTCCGATCTTCATCCTGATGTACCGCAAGGATCTTTTCGACAAACACAACATTGCGCTTCCGACAGACCTCGACGCCTACCTCAAGGCCGTGCAGGCGCTCACTGAGGCAGAAAAAAGCAACGGCATCTTCGGCACCGCGTGCCAGGCGAAGTCCGGCCATTATTCGCTCGAATGCGACTGGACCTTCGCCTTGTGGGGCCATGGCGGTTCGATCTTCAACAAAGACAAGAAGTTTGTCGGCAATGACGAGCGCGGCGTGGCCGGGCTGCAATTCTATCAGGAGCTGGTCAAGAACTCGCCGCCCTCTGCGACGACATGGACTTGGGACGGTCAGGGACAGGCACTGACACAGGGGCAGGCCGCGATGGCAATCACCTGGGGCGAAGATTTCCCCGGCTTCGACGCCAACGATTCCAAGGTCAAAGGCCTGTTCGAGGCCCTGCCCGCGCCCAAGGAAGTTCCCGGTCGTCGCGCCGCCGCCGATTGCGGCTTCAACGAAATCCCGGCCGTTGGTCACCAGGGCGGCTCGACGATTTCGCTCTCGCAATATTCCAAGAACAAGGAAGCGGCATGGCTGTTCATGCAGTGGGTCTGCTCGAAGGATGTGATGGCGCGGGTATCGACGCTCGGCGGCGGCGCCTCGCCGATGCGCAATTCTTCCTTCACCGATCCTCGCGTGAAGGCGAAGGCCGTTGTCGGGCCTGGAACGACACGCCACTTCGACGCGATCAAATACACGATCGACAACCAGATGGGATCGGAGCCGGACATGCCGATCTGGGCGGATCTGTCGAACAACGACATTCCGGTTGAGCTCGGCAAATTGCTTACGGGCCAAGACTATGGCGGCAATGCCAAGGCGTGCCTCGATGCCATTGCCGGCATTGTCGACGGCAAAGTCAAGGACGCCGGTCTTTAGCGACTCGTCGGTGATTTGGGCGAAGGCGGCTTCCACCGCCCTCGCCCTTTGGCAATGTGGCGGCAATGGTTCCGGATCTCGTCATCGGCATCGATTCCTCGACCTCGGCAACCAAGGCGATCGCCTGGGACCGCAATGGGCTGGCCGTGGCTGAAGGTCGTGCACCGCTTGCAATGTCCAACCCGCGTCCGGGCTATTTCGAGCAGGATCCGGCCGAGTGGTGGGCCTCGACGGTGACGGCGCTTCGTGCTGTCGTGGCAACAGTTTCGCCGGCACGCATTGCTGCCCTTGCGATTGCCAGCCAGCGCGAAAGCTTCGGCCTTTTCGACGAGCAGGGCCAGGCGGTCGGGCCGGCGACGCTCTGGCTCGATGAGCGCGCCCGTGGGAAAGCACGGCGCTTCGGCGAGAATTTCGGCGCGGCACGCGTCCACGCAATATCCGGCAAGCCGCTCGACGTCATTCCCTGCCTTTACCGCATGATCTGGTTTCGCGAGGAAGAGCCCGAGATTTTTGCCCGCGTGGAGCGAATGGCCGAAGTCCATGGCTATCTGGTCTTTCGCTTGAGCGGCCGGTGGGTGACATCCACCGCATCCGCCGACCCGATGGGCATACTCGATATGCGAGCTATGGACTGGTCGAACGAAATACTGGACGCCGCGGGCGTCGCGCGGGGAATGATGCCGGACCTGGCGAGGCCCGGCACGGTTCTGGGCCAACTGACTTCGGAAGCCGCCATACTGACGGGCCTGCGGGAGGGCACGCCGATCGTCGCCGGCGGCGGCGACGGTCAATGCGCCGGAACGGGCGCTGGCGTGTTGCAGCCGCGATGCGCTTACATCAATCTCGGCACGGCGGTCGTCTCCGGCAGCTTTGGCACGGACTACGTCCATGACCAGGCCTTCCGCACCGAGACGGCGGTCGCCGATGACGGCTATATCTACGAGACGTGCCTTCGCGCCGGCACTTTTCTCGTCGACTGGATGGCGCGCGAAATGCTTGGCGTCGATCTGCATGGCGCAAGCGGCCTGGCAGCGCTCGAGGCCGAAGCCGCTGCCAGCCCGATCGGCGCAGGCGGCATAATGCTTCTTCCCTACTGGCAGGGCGTCATGGACCCGCACTGGGACAGTAGGGCCCGTGGTGTGATTGCCGGGCTGTCCGGCTCGAGCAGCCGCGGCGACATCTATCGTGCCGTGCTGGAAGGCATAGCGCTGCATCAGGCCGCGACAAGTCAGCGGGCCGCCGCAGCTGCCGCCCAGACCATCGGCCAATTCATAGCCATCGGCGGAGGAGCGAAGTCGGACCTGTGGATGCAGATTCTGGCGGATGCGCTCGATCACCCCGTAAAGCGTTCGACGACCGTCGAAGCCTCATCGCTTGGCGCGGCGATGGCGGCGGCAAAGGGCGTGGGCTGGTTTTCCACCATCGCCGAAGCGTCGCTCGCAATGGCCAGCGAGCCGGCCAAAACCTTCGAACCAGACGAGAAACGGGCCGCGCTCTACGCCGAACTTCTTGCGATCCATGCCGATCTTTGGCCAACGCTTTCAACCTGGAACCAGCGTCTCGCGGCCTTCATGGAGACCGATCATGGCTGAAGCGAGCAACTGGAACGCCTTGATCGAGGACGTTGTCGCAGGACGCTGGACAGATCCCAAGACAGGCGCAGCCGCGGTCCTGCCGTTCCAGACAATCGAATTGCTGGAGACGACGGAGGGCCGCGAGGGGGATCTCGTTGCGCCTCTGGCGCTAGGCAGCCGCATCGCCGTGGTCTCCGATATCAACACCGTCGATGTGATGGGCAGGCGCGTCGCGAAGGCGCTGCGTGCCATCGCCGAAATCGACGAAATCGTGCTGCCTGACGGCCTCGACTGCGATGAGGCAACGATCCAGATGGTCAGGGAGAAGACGCGTCACGCCGAAGGCGTCGTGGCCGTCGGGTCCGGCGTCCTCAACGACAGCTGCAAGCATGCAACCTTCCTCGACCAGCGGCCCTATGCCGTCTTCGGCACGGCGGCCTCGATGAATGGCTATGGCGCCTCGACAGCGTCGGTGACGTTGGCTTCAGGGCTCAAGTTCTCGCTGCCCTCGCATGCTCCGCGAGGCATCTTCCTGGACCTTGGCGTGTCGGCTGCAGCACCCAGTTGGCTCAGCGCCGCCGGGCTTGGCGACAGCCTCTGCCGCTCCACCGCCCAGATCGACTGGTGGGCTTCGCATCGGCTGTTCGGCACTTATTATTCCGAGGTGCCTTATCTGCTTCAGGCGGGCGATGAGGAACCGATGCTGGCCCATGCGCCTGGCCTTGCCAGGCACGACATCACCGCCGTCGGGCATCTCCAGCGCGTCCTGACGCTGTGCTCGATGGGCGTGTGCTTTGCTGGCGTTTCCCATCCCGGGTCCATGGGGGAGCACCAGATCTCCCATTGGGTCGACATGTTCGCGCAAGCACATCATCCAGGCACCACGCACGGCCAGCAGGTCGGGGTTGCCTCTCTGGTCATGGCGCGTCTGCAAACGCTGCTGCTGGACATGGAAGAGCCGCCGCAGGCAAAGCCAACCGTCATCGACGAGGCGGCGATGCTGGCCCGCTATGGAGCGCAGCTTGGACCACTTTGCATTGCCGAGATGAGGAAGACAGCACTCGACGCCAGCCAGACGGAAATCTTCAACCGGAAACTCGCGGAAATCTGGCCGGCCCTGCGCCAGGAGGTTCGGCCAATGGCAATGCCGGTTGCCCGCATGGAGGCAGCCCTGAAGGCTGCGGGGGGGCCGGTCACCGGCGCGGAACTAGGCCTGCCGCGCGCGCTTTGGCACGATGCCATTCGCTATTCGCGAGAAATCCGCGGCCGCTGGTCCTTTGTCAATCTGGCCGCCGATGCAGGACTCCTGGAAGAATTTCTGGACAGCCAATGGTGAGAGCGCATCCGATCGCCAATGGCTCGCATGGCGAAAATGAGATCCAACCGGCAAGGGCAATCGAAGGGTAGGAATTTATGGCGTCTGTCACCATCAGCAACATAAAGAAGGACTATGGCGCCCTCTCGATTATCGATGGACTAGATCTCTCGATCGAGGATGGCCAGTTCGTCGTTCTGTTGGGGCCGTCCGGCTGCGGCAAGTCCACGTTGTTGCGCATGATAGCCGGTCTCGAGCCCATCACGTCCGGTGAGATCGCCATAGGCGACAGGGTCGTCAACACGCTTCACCCCAAAGACCGCAACATCGCGATGGTCTTCCAGAATTACGCGCTTTATGCGCACATGACCGTCTTCGACAACATGGCCTTTTCCATGCAGTTGAAGAAGCGCCCCAACGAAGAAATCAAACAGAAGGTCGGGTGGGCGGCATCGATCCTCAACCTGACTCCCTATCTGGAACGGTACCCTCGCCAGCTTTCGGGCGGCCAGCGGCAGCGCGTCGCCATGGGCCGCGCCATCGTGCGGGACCCAACTGTGTTCCTGTTCGACGAGCCGCTGTCCAACCTCGATGCCAAGCTGCGGGTGCAGATGCGCACCGAAATCAAGGAACTCCACCAGCGACTGAAGACCACCACGGTCTATGTCACGCATGACCAGATCGAGGCCATGACCATGGCCGATGTCATCGTCATCATGCGCGACGGCCGTATCGAGCAGATCGGGCGCCCGCTCGATGTCTACGATCACCCGGCAAACCTGTTCGTCGCTTCCTTCATAGGCTCGCCCGCAATGAACATGTTCCATGGCGAGGTGGCTTCCGAGCGCGATGCCTGGGTGGTGCGGACCGACGAGCTATCCCTCCCGCTGCCGCCAGGGGCTGCGGTCCGGCCCGGCCAAAAGGTGATCTACGGCATTCGCCCCGAACACCTCCGACCCGTGGCCGACGGGCGCGGCATCCCGGCCAGGATTACGGTTGTCGAGCCGACCGGCCCCGAAATCCACATCTTTGCCAGCATGGGCAACACCGCGATCTGCTCGGTGCTGCATGACCGCATGGAGCCCTCTCCTGGAGCTGTGATCCATTTGGAGCCGGCGCCTGAGCGAATCCACCTGTTCGACGAAGATAGCGGCGAGCGGCTGGACAAGGGAAGAACCTGAATGGCGCGGATCATCATCCTCGGCGCCGGCGTCATGGGCTCTGCCATGACGCTTCCGGCCGCTTACGCTGGTAACCGCATCACTCTTGTCGGGACCCATCTCGATGAGAAGATCGTCGGCTCGGTGGCCAGCACAAGTCATCACCCACGCCTCAGCATCACTCTGCCTGATGTGGTGACCGCCTGTTCCTGGACCGAATTCGGGGCAGCGATGAACGATGGACCCGATCTGCTTGTACTCGGCGTCTCGTCGGCCGGCATTCCTTGGGCGATCGAGCGAATTGCAGAAAGCATCAAGTCGCCCCTGCCGATACTGATGATTACGAAAGGACTTGCCGCAAGCGACGAAGGCGTGGAAATCCTGCCACATCTGCTTGCCCGCGAGATCGAGCAACGCACCGGCTTGTCAGTCCCGGTGATGGCCGTCGGCGGACCGTGTATTGCCGGCGAACTGGCGGCACAGCGCGATACGTCTGTGATCGTTGCCGGACACGATCCCGACCAGGTGGCCGCGGCCTCCCGCCTTCTGCGCGCGCCCTTCTATCACGCGCGATCGTCATCCGATCTCGTCGGCGTCGAGATCTGCGCTGCTTTCAAGAATTTCTACACACTAGCCGTTGGGGCTCCCGTCGGACTGCTGGAGCGCGACGGCAAGGCGCCCAATGGTGCGCTCATGCACAATCTTGCCTCGTCACTTTTCTCGCAGTCCCTCGCGGAGATGGCGATTCTGGTCGATGCTCTGGGCGGAAAAATCGAAACAGTGCTGGGGCTGGCAGGCTCCGGCGATCTTTATGTGACCTGCCAGGCGGGCCGTAACGGTCGCATGGGGCGCCTGCTTGGCCGCGGCCTGCCCTATTCCGTGGCGAAGCGCGAACATATGAGTTCGGACACGGTCGAGGGAGCGCAACTGGCGCTGGACCTTGGTCCGACTTTGAAGAATATGATGGCCCGGGGTGTACTTCCCCATGATCGCCTGCCGCTGACGACCGCCATCATCGACGCGGTTTGTCACGATGCTCCGCTGGTTTTGTCCTTCGACCGCTATCATCGAGGCTAGCGGAGCCGGGGAAACTCGATTGATGCCTCATATCGATGAGCACATGGCTCGGCCGAGCCCGCTCTGGACCCGCTGCCGCGGAGTGGACAGGATGATCTGATGGAGAAACCCGCACGAAAGAAACGCGACGGCCGCCAAGCTGTAACGAGTTCGGTCACGGCTGATCGTGAGGAAGGGCTGCTCGTGCGCGCCGCCTGGCTTGCTTACGTCGGTGACCTCACGCAGGCGCAAATTGCCAAGTCTCTTGGCCTGACCCGCCTTCGCGTCAACCGGATGCTGGCGCACGCGCGCCAGCGGGGGATCGTTCAGATTCGCATCAATTCGAAGGTGGCGAACTGCATCGAGCTGGAGCACCGGCTGCGGGACGCCTATGGTGTCTCGGATCCAATCGTGGTTCCGACACCACCCGATCCCGCGCTGGTGCCACAGGTCATCGCAGCCGCCGCCGGTGAGGCCCTGTCGCTCAGAATCCGCGACGGGATATCGGTGGGCGTGGGATGGGGACGGACGCTCCAGCTTAGTCTGCGGTCAGTGACCGTACGCCCGGTCAAAGGAATGTCGGTCGTTTCCCTGCTTGGTGGGCTCACGCGCGGATCGGCGATCAACATCTATGAGATCGCTTCGCGGCTCGCCGCGCTTTTCGATGCGGAATGCTTCTACATCGCAGCACCGGTGTTCACGGACACGGAGGCCACGCGCGATCTGCTTATGCGCCAGTCCATTCTGGAAGACGCCTTCACCCATGCCCGCGACGTTGACGCCGCTTTCGTTTCGGTGGGCGCGGTGCACAAGGACGCCACCATCTTTCGGATCGGACTGGTAGGCGACGATGATCTCAAATCGCTCCGCGAAGCGGGAGCCGTCGGCGATATTTGCGGCCACTGGATCGGCGCCGACGGACAACTCGTGGATCACCCGCTAAACAGTCGCGTAATCGGCCTCGCGCCCGAACATCTGCGCGACGTCGACACTGTGATCCTGCCCTCCGGTGGCCTCGACAAGGTTCCGGTGCTGCGCGCCGTGTTGCGTCTGGGAGTCGTCGATGTGCTGATCACCGACGAGAAAACCGCTGAGGCGATCCTTGCGCAAAAGCCGTAGCGCAGACTGATCTCTACCAGTAGAGCGGCTCGCGACTGATTGCTTCTTCGCGTCACAGAACCTCGTGGATTTCCTCGATCGAAGTCTCGCCGATCCGCTTGTCGAGAACGATCTCTCCACGCGCCATGGCCACGACCCGGTCGCAGCATTCGAAAACATGATGCATGTTGTGGCTGATGAAGACGCTGGTGATGTTCTGGGCCTTGAGCGCGCGAACGAAGCCAATCACCTTTCGCGTCTCCTTCACCGAAAGATGATTGGTCGGCTCGTCGAGAATCATGACTTTCGACTTGAAGTGCATGGCCCGGGCGATCGCCACGCCTTGGCGCTGGCCGCCCGACAGTTCGCCGACCAGCGCGTCGGGCGACCTCAGATGCAGATCGACGTCCGCGATCGCCTTGACACTTTCGTCACGCATGCGCTTCTGGTCCAGGATGCCGATGCCGAAAACCGAGCCCTTCACCGGCTCGCGTCCGATGAAAACGTTGCGGGCGATGGTCATGGTCGGCACCATCGAATTGTACTGGTAGATCGTCTCGATGCCGCGATCCATGGCGTCGCGCGGGTTAGAGAATCGGACCGGTTCACCTTCGATCCTGATCTCGCCGCCATCGGGCTTTTGGGTACCTGACAGGATGTTGATCAACGTCGATTTGCCGGCGCCGTTGTCGCCGACGAGGCCCAGTGCCTCGTCTGGGTAGATGTCCAGTGTAACGTTCTTCAAGGCGTGGACGCCGGAATACCATTTCTGGAGTCCCTTGATCGCGATGATGGGTGCCGCCATGATCAGGTCTCCACCTTCATTGCCCTGCCCCGCTTTCGCAGCCAGGCATTCACGACGACCGCGAAGATAGTCAGGAAGCCGATTGCCATCTTGAACCAGTTGGCGTCAACCTGGCTCAGCACCAGTCCGTTGTCGATGACGCGGATAAGGGCAGCCCCTATGATGCCGCCGAAGATAGTGCCGATGCCGCCAGCCAGCGACGCGCCACCGATGACGGCAGCCGACACGGCTTGCAACTCCAGCCCCTCGCCGATCGAGGGCAGCGGCGCGCCGAGCCGCATCACCTGAATGGTGCCGGCAAAGCCGGCGAGCACAGAACATATCATGAAGCAGGCGACCTTTACCCGGGCCGTCGGGATGCCCATCGATTGCGCGGCAGGCAGAAAGCCGCCGGTGGCGCGCACCCAGTTGCCGAAATTCGTGCGCGACAGAAGCACCGTCGCCAGGATTGCCACGGCGACAAACCAGAAGAACGACATGCGAAAGAGGTCGCCCGGCCCCACATAGATCGTAAACAGCCATTTGGGCAGAGCGTTGGCCGGGATGACAGGAGGGAAGCCGCCGGAGATTACCACCGTCAGCGAACGCGCGATGAACAGCATGCCAAGCGTGGTGATGAAGCTTGGTATCGCGAAACGAATCGTTATGAATCCGTTGAAGAAGCCGATCAGGGCGGCGATCGCGAGGCCGGCGGCAAAGGCCGGCGCGAACGACACGCCGGCCGCCAGCATCACCGCCATCGTCATCGGGGTCAGCGCAAAGACCGAGCCCACGGAAAGATCAAACTCGCCGCATATCATCAGCAGGGTCACGCCGATCGCGACCAGCCCCATTTCAGGCAGCAGCCCAAGCATTCCGCGCACGTTCTGTGTGTTCAGAAATACGCCGTTCGAGCGTATCTGAAAGACGAGAAGGAGGAGAAGCAGGAACACGACCGCGGCAAGCTCCGGCTTCTCCAGATAAATCTTCATCAAGCGCTTCATCATTCGCTCCGGCTTGGGATTGTTTGCCCTGGCTTGCCGCTCGGCAAGGGGATGACGGCAGTCTGTCTTCTACCGCCCTTGACGGGGAGATGCGGTGCCAGGATGAGGGGTGGAGCTAAAACGCCCAAAGGCCACGCGGCCTGCCCCCACCCTTGCCCCCCTCCCGTAAAGAACGAGGAGAGGACGCCGGCTTCGCCGCCTACCGCACGCCTTTTGCGGCCAGTTCCTTGAGCTTCGGCACGTCTTCCTTGACGATGATGCCCTTGCCGGTGTCGATGTCTGCCGGCAGCAAACCGACGTTCTTGGCGAGATAGGATTCCATCACCGGCATGAAGCCCTGCATGTAGGGCTGCTGGTCGACCTGGACCTGGATATAACCCGCTTCCATCTGTTGCAGGACTTCCGAGACGATATCGAAGCCGCCCATCAGCACCTTGCCCGGCTCGATGCCGCGATCGATCAGCACTTGGGCCACGTAAGCATGCCAAAGGCCGGTGTCGAAATACACCGTGGTGTCCGGGTGGGCAGACAGATAGGCGCCCACACGATCGGCGACGACGGCGCCATCTGTGCCGGTGTCGAGCCGTTCGATGACTACGTCGCGTCCGCCATTCGCGGCCTTGTATTCCTCAAGGAACTTCATGACACCGGCAGCGCGCTGTTCCGACCAGTTCTGACCGGGCGCGGAGACGCCGACGAGCGCCCTGATCTTGCCTTCCTTGGGGAAGAACTCAGACATCTTCTTGCCGAGTTCGTAGCCGGCGGGAATGAAGCCCTGGCCGATGAAGGCCTGGCGGGCATTGCCGGCTGCACCCTCGGTGTCGTCGACGTTGGACGCGATGACCGTGACGCCGGCAGCGCGGGCGTCGGCGATGATCTGGTCGAAAGCATTGTTGTCGACGATCGAGGTGATCAGCGCGTCCGGTTTTGCCGCGAGTGCCGCCTGCATGTTGGCCGATTGTTGCTCGATCGAGCCTTCGGTCTGCGTGAAGACCATCTGGCAATTGGCCTGGATCTTGGCGCAGGCGTCGTCAAACCCCTTCTTCACCGCCTGCCAGAACGGGTTCGACGCCGACGAATGATGCGTGAAGACGATGTTCATCGGCTCCTGTGCGCGTGAGCCGATTGTCGAGCCTCCAGCCAGTACTGCTCCCAAGGCTGCCGAGATAAGTAGCTTCTTCATGGTTCTCCTCCTCCGTAGAAAGCTGCTTCAGGTTCATTTTCAGAGAGTCGATGCGTCAGTCACCCGTCGAAGCGCCGTGAAGGCGCGATCGATCTCCGGGTTCAGTTCCATGCCGAGGCCCGGTCCGGGAGGCACGGTGATCATGCCGTTCTTCACCTGCGGCAAAGCGGTCACAAGGTCGCGGTACCAGGTCTTGTAAAAGGCCCTGACACTCTCCTGGACAAGCGCGTTCGGCGCATTCAGCGACAGGTGGGTCGATGCGCCGAGCACCACTGGACCGGTGCAGTCGTGTGGCGCGACCGGCAGGTGCCATGCCTCAGCCATGGCAGCGATCTTGCGCGCCTCCGAGAGCCCGCCGCACCAGCTGATATCGAGCATGATGACACCGGCCGCTCCAGTTTCGAGAAGGTCGCGGAAGGCCCAGCGGGAACCGAGCGTCTCGGAAGCCGATATCGGCGCCAGCGAAGCCTCGGCATAGCGTTTCAGGCTGGACAGGCTGTCCATCCTGATCGGATCTTCGTGCCAGAAGGTCTTGTAGGGGGCAAGCTCGCGAGCGATCTGGATGGCCGGCAGCAGCTGCCACATTGAATGGAATTCAACCATGATGTCCATCTTGTCGCCGACCGCATTGCGGATTTTCTCGAATGGCGTCAGCGCGGAATTCAAGTCGGGCTGGGATATATACTGGCCGCGCGTTTTCTCGGCGGCCATGTCGAACGGCCAGATCTTCATGGCCGTGATGCCTTCCTCCAATAACGAATGCGCCAGTTCGTCGGCGCGGTGAAGGAAGCCGTTCAGATCATCATAGCCGTCGCCGGGCTTATCGAGCCCGTAGTTGGCCGTCGTCTGGCCCGTGGCCTTCTTGATGTATTCGGGTCCGGCACAGGTGTTGTAGGTCCTGATCTCGTGCCTGGTGAACCCGCCGAGGAGCTGTGCGATCGGCTGACCCGTGGCCTTTCCAAACAGATCCCAAAGCGCGATGTCGAAAGCGGAATTGCCCCTGACTTCCGCGCCCGTCGATCGAAAACCGAGATAGCCGACAAGATCGGCGGCGAGCAGGTCGATCTGCAAGGGGTCGCGACCGATCACGCGCGGCGCGACATATTCGTGCAAATAGGTCTCGACGGTCTCGGCCATGAAGAAGGTCTCGCCCAGTCCTACGAGGTCTTCGTCCGTGTGAACCAGGACCCAGAGAAGGTTCGGCCGCTCCTTGAGCCGCAGCGTTTCCAGTTTCGCGATCTTCATTGCGCCCCCGTCCTCAGGCGATGCCGGCCGCCAGCAGGGCCTTGACGCTCTCGTCAAAATGCCTCGCCATCAGGTCGCGAGCAGACTGGGGATCACCGGTCTCGATTGCTTCGGCGAGCTCGATATGGATCTGGATCATCTCCAACTGCTCGGCATCCGAAGGGCGGCTGCGCCAGCCGATCGGCCAGGTCTGGCGCGATACGCGCTCGAACGCGCCTACGATGAGGCTAAAAACCGGATTCTTTGCCGCCTTCGCGATTTCGAGGTGAAAGGCGAGATCGTGCTCCATGACCTGTTCCGGTCGCTGGAAATTCTCGCGCATGGCAAGCGCGTGCGCCCTGATCCTTTCCACTTCGTCGGCGGTTCTGCGCAAAGCCGCCAGCATGGCGGTGCGGGTCTCGATCGTGCGGCGCACGTCGTAGATTTGCTGCACCGTGATCTGCTCGGTGTGGACACCATGCTCGATCACCAGCGACATGGCGCCATAGTCCAGCTCGGCGACGGTAGCCCGCCTGCCTGCCCTGAGGTCGATAAGCCGCATCGCGGCGAGCGAGCTGAAGGCCTCGCGCACCACAGTACGCGAGACGCTCAATTGCCTCGAAAGCGCGGCCTCACTGGGCAGCCGGTCGCCTGGTCCGAGTTCATGCGTGCGGATGTGGCGCGTGATCTCGCCGATCGTATTGCTGACCAGGCTCGCTGCGTCGGAATGTTTTGCGGCTACCACCGTGCTCACGCGAGCTCCAGTTCAGAAGGCAAACCTGTATGGCAGGTTTTGCAGATGTGTTGATAATACCTAGAAAAGCTGTATGTCAAGCTCAAGTCATTGCCGGGCAACCGTCGGCATCGTCGCCGGGAGAGCGATGACCCGACGCTTGCATATCCGCTGCTCTTGATGCCACAGACGGCGGTCGGCCGGGTGCGGCGCGCCTGCATGATCGGACAGGCAATCATCTCGCTTGGGCAGGCTGGACAGTCTCATCGTGAACCCCGGCGGGCGCCCGACCATGCCGTCGGAAAATATCTCAGCGGGCTATTCACTGATATTTCGATCGACGCACCCCATATGGGTGGACAGAGTGTCACTTGAGGATTTGCCTATGCTGATTTCGCGTTGGGGACGGTTTGCAGTTTTGTTCGCCGGATTGTTCCTGGCATTTTCCACAGTCGCTGTGGATCACGCCGATGCGCGCCGTGGCGGCAGCTTCGGCAGTCGCGGCATGCGCACTTTCCAGCCGGTCCCGCCGACCAGAGTCGCGCCGCAACCGGCCGCACCGGTCGAGCGCTCGATGACGCCTAGTGCGGCAACGAACAATGCGGCCGGTCAGCCGCAGGCATTCCAGCGCCCAGGCTTCTTCAACGGCCTCGGCGGATCGATGATGCGGGGGCTGCTCCTCGGCGGTTTGATCGGCGTTCTTCTGGGCCATGGATTCGGCGGCTTGGCCGGCATGTTGGGTCTTTTGCTCCAAGTACTGCTGATCGGCGGCGTGATCATGCTGGCGATCCGCTTTTTCCGCTCGCAATCGGCATACAACCCAGCGCCCGCTACGGCCGGTGCCTCGCGGGGCACCGGGACCTTTGGGCGAAACGCAGCAGCTGGGCCCGAGCCGAGCAACGCTACAGCTTTCCCCATTCCAGGCATCGGGTCAGGATTTGGCGGAACGAGCCAAGCCAACGCTTCCGATGAGATCACACTCACGCAAACCGACCTCGACACGTTCCAGCAACGGCTGACGGAAGTTCAGGAGGCATTCGGGCGCGAAGATCATGCTGCTTTGCGCCGGTTGGCGACGCCCGAGATGGTGTCCTATCTGTCCGAGGAACTTGCCGACAATGCCAAAAAGGGCGTCAGGAACGACGTGTCGGACGTCAACCTATTGGAGGCCGATATTGCGGAAAGTTGGCGGGAGGGTGACCGCGACTACGCGACGGCTGCTTTGCGCTATGAGTCTCGCGACGTGACCCGCGATCGCATCAGCGACAAAATCGTTGAGGGCCAGGCCGATCAGCCGACCGAGACAACCGAACTGTGGACCTTCATGCGCCAGAACAGCGGGGACTGGAAGCTCGCCGCAATACAGCAGCCGAGCTGATGTGCTTGCCTTGATTGAAATGTCTGGCCCAGAGTTGTTCAGGTTTCTCGCTACCGCTCGAAGGCCAGCCCGCCCCTTCCGCCCGCTTGATCTTGAGTACGGTGCGGTCAGAACACGGAACTCATGAGCAGCCCTGTCTTCGTGGTCAATCCGTCACGGGCTGATGCGGTAGCTCGGTAGGGCGCGGCGGCGCCGACTCGGGCTGATCAGTCAATCGGTTCTTCAGAACATCAATGAGGCTGATGGTGATGGCGATCACCGCGGGGCCGAGGACAAGGCCGGATGCCCCAAACAAGACAATGCCGCCGACCGAGCCGACAAAGGCCACGACCGTGTGGAGGCGTAACCGATTCCCGACAAGCATCGGATAGAGCAGATTGTCGATGCCGCCGACAATGACGCCGCCCCAGACGCTCAATATCGCCGCGCTGGCCCAAGCCGCCTCCAGCGCGAGATAGACCGCTGCGGGCACCCAGATCACAAATGCCCCGAGCACAGGCACTATGGCAAGAAGTCCCATGACAAGGCCCCAAAAGACTGGGGTCGGCAGGCCGAGCCACCAGAACATCAGGCCACCCAATGTTCCCTGGACGGCGGCGACGAACACGGTGCCGAGCAGTGTTGCATGGACGGTCTCCGCAAAGCGGGACAAGATGTATGCTGTCTCCGGAGCGCGCAGGGGCGAAAGGCCAGCAACGGCTTGCACGGCATGTTGGCGATCGCGCAGAAAATAGAACAGAAGATAAAATGTCAGCCCGAACATCGCGACCTGATAGATGGAGCCACGCAACAGCGATGTGCTTTGTCCCGTCAGCCATTGTACGAATGCTGCGACGGAGCCGGCCGGATCGAATTGGTTCTCGATCCATTGGGCAATGACCGAAAGCGTAGGATAGCCAGACATGAAGCCGTCTGCATCCCAACCACGGATGACCTCCTCCAGATAAGTCGCTCCGTTTACCGCCTCGCGAACGAGCTGTTGTGCGACGAGTGCTAGCGGCAGCCCGACGGCAATCGCCGCGACGCTTACCGATATCAGCGCTGCCAGGTTTCGATTTCCGACCCGTCTCTCAACCCACCGATGAGCCGGAGACAGAATGACTGCCAGGACGAGAGCCCAGGTCAATGCCGGCAAAAAAGGCCACGCAAGCAGATAGCAGACATATAGACCGATCGCTGCGGCTGCCAGAACGCCGAGCAATCTCAATTGTTTCACGTCCGGCATCTGTTTCAGATCAGCTCCTCTCGGTGTCTCGCAAGCCCAGCGAGCCTAATGGGTTTCTTGAAAAAAGGGCAGCGTCGGTTGCGGGAGCCTTACGGCGAGGCTGCCGAGGAGGCGCCTCGCGAGATCTTCAGGGGGCGTGCGCAGAAGTCAGTTCCGTCGCCGGCACGACTACGAGGCCGACCCGCGCAGCAAAGGACGCAGCCTCGACGAGGTCGAGTGGTGGACCTGATTTAGGCCCACAATGTGAATCCAAATCAGGCTCTGCGCCCTATGAACATGCTTAGTAAAATGGATAAGTTGAGAGCTGAGTTGCCAGCACAAAATGCGCCCACTTTTTTAGAAAAAGCGGAGTTGGATTACATAAGACAAATTGATTAAATTGATTAAAGCATTGCTCGACGTCATTGTTGACGCTCGCAACGCCAACAAACGACCCTCCTCTAGCCATTATAGTTTCGAATTGATGCATAGCCTTGAATCGTCCCGGACCCATACTATTCTTGCCGATAAAAAAAGACTTACGATTGATCGTGAGTCCGTCTTGTCGACTTTGTGGTCCGTTAAAGCTTAGTACCTGATCTGGATAGAAGCCTATGTTGGGGACGGCTAGGGACGCCATAAACCGCGTTTCAAAAGCCTGCGAGGCCTCCTGCACTTCTGCAGGATTCGTGGCTGCGGTCCCCCACACGATCATCTGAAATATTCCGTCGTCTGTTTTTGCGGAGCATGAATCCCCATCGCTAACCAGTTCCGCATCCGCAGGGACTAAGACCGTGGCACCGCTACCGCCGTGAACCCAGCGATTAAACTCTAATTCTTCGATTACCGCGCGAGGACTCCCGGAAAACGCTACGGTCGTATCAAGTCGCAGCGAGTTGTCAGATGATTTTGCAACTTCACCGAAGGAAAGGCGCCCAGTGTTCTCGAATTCCAATTCTCCACACTGAATAACGTCAGCCGTCCCTCGATTGGACGGATATGCGAACTGCGTAGGGCTTGTGTTTGCTGTCCCCGATATCGGGTCTTGCGAGGACGACAGATCGGCCAGGAAACTCGCTGGCCAGCCCCAGCTCGCAGCGACGGCGCCGTTCTTAAGACCACCTGCAACGATTGCTACTAATTCACCATTGCCGTCAAAAATTGGCCCGCCGGACATCCCTGGAAACAACGGACGGGAAAAACGATATATTCTTGCGTCTATGTCAATTCCGGTATCGCGGCTGATCTCCACAAGGTTCTCGTGCGGCAGCATGTCGCGAAGTACGTCGCTTCCTATTGATATGCTAAGGTCAAGATCGCCTAATGTAGGCTGACCGGCAACGTAGCCGATCGCTTTCAGCACATCTCCTCTATTCACATTGCCCGCCACCGTAAGGACGCTTTGGGTTGGAGGCGCATCAACCTGCAAAAGCGCCAAATCGCCGCGAATCAAGACACGCACAAGGCTCGCGGGCAGACGCGGCTGACCGTCTACGCGCTCGTACCAGAGTTCAATTTTGCCACAGCCTGCTACGACATGATAATCGGTTACGATTTGGTCGGGTGCCTGGTAAGCAAAACCAGTGCCACTGCGCTCGTGTGGCAACCCAGCGCACCTTGTTGCTGTAATTCCGACAACAGCCGAGGCAACGGCTTCGGCCACTTCCCGCGGAACATCAGCTTGCCCGACTTGGGAGGGCACGAGCATGGCGCCCGCCATGCAAAACAAACGAAGTGCACTGATGAACCGGGACGTCATATCTATGTTCCGCACAAATAAAATTCTGCCGCGTCTAACACGCCTAGTTGTCGGTTGGTATTGATTTTACTTATGCGCAGAGCGGCGTCCCTAAACCCGCCATCATAATCGGTCAGGCGTGCGATTCGATCGGCTATGGGCAAGTTTCGATCGCGTCTAAGCTCGGTACACTTCTCGCCGGTGCCACTAAATAGCGTTGACGGTATTGATTGCCCCGTCGCCAGGATCGGCAGCCTTGGCATCGGAGGGCAAGATGCCAAAAATCTTGAACCGCACTAGCGAACGGGCGTCATCATCACTGTAACTTGCCAGTTTCAATTCGTTGTATAATTGCGCAGGGCTCGGCGAAAGAAGATCGTGCGTTCGCATATATAGTCCAAGTAAGACGGAAATTATAGCTGCAAATGCAAACGACGACAGCCGGATTGAGTTGTTTGTGGAGAATAAAACATTTGAATCCTTGCTTAGGCCAACGATGGCAACAACCAGCGCTAGCAAAGAGCTTATCACAGAAGACGTTACACTCGCTGTTGTTAATCCGACCAGAAGCCCAGTAAGAAAGCCGAGACTTATCCCGGAGATAACGTCTATCGTCGTGCTAGACGGGCTCACAGAAACGAATGCGGGGACGCTCGGTTCCGCTGACTGCGCATCGAGGATTGTCACGTGTTAAACCTTTCAGAGCTCGATCCATCGAAACTCGAGTTAATCACAAGTGGATGTCTTCTGCTCCACTGACGTTTTTGCGGAGCTCCATCGCTTAGACCGAATTTTTAATGACCCCCACGAAGGTTCGTCTTCCATCCCTGACTATGTCATTCGAATCGAGCTTATAGGTCGTCCGAGTTACGGCCTGCTTGACGTTGCCACCAATAACGTCAGCCTCACCTGGCCGCGTTGCCACGACAATGTCGCAATGACTACAGAAACTGTCAGCGGTCTTCTCACGAATCTTCTTAAGTTCCCTCTTCGCGTCAGCGAAGTTCGATGGCGGCGTCCTACAGGTGTCGCCGCTTCGGCTTGCCCATAAGAGGTCGCCAGCTACGACTGGCGTGCTCCCCGGATCCTCAAGCGATAATCCGACAAATTTGCCCGAGTCGATTTTCGACACATAGATCGAATGATTGTCGTGATACGGAAACCGCTTCTTTGCGCCGGCCTCTTTAAAGCAATAGCAGATAAAAGCAGCCGACCAGGCTGGAGGGTCTCTACCATCAAGCTCGCTGCCGATCGATTGCCAGTATCCGCCGACGTAAGTCCAAAACGGATGCTTGGCCTCCATGCGGGGGTCGGTGAACCCAACAAGAGTTCCGTCGATCCCTTCCACCGGTCCACCCCAACGTGTCCATTCGCGCCGAGCTACCGTTATCAGATCATCAACGAATGCCATTCCCGCCTCCTCAGACAAAATCGCCTATCGAGCGAGACCATTTCTTCTGCCGAAGGCCGGCACGGCGGGTTGCCAAGGCTGCCTTCAGGTTCTTGACCCGCTCCGGCTGCCCGCGCCGGCCTACTTCGAGCAGAGCTTCGAATGGTCTTTTGGCGAGAAGCGCAGCCTGCAATTCATCAAACCCTGCGCGACCCTGGTGCCGCACATCCATAATCACACAACAGAGGTCGGCACCAAGACCGTCCAATCCTAGCCTTTTATCCGCTTCCCTTACCAAACGGCGTGCTGTGTTGATCATATGCTGGACTTGAAGCAGCCGTGCTTCCGGATGACTCCCCGTCCAATGAATGAGCTTGGCAGCAGTTATGACCTCCACGTCTTCGACCTCGTCCAGGGTGGGATTGAAATAGAGTTGCAGTGGTTCGGTCGACGCTGCGTCTTCCAAGGCAATGACCTTGGTATCCTCGACTTTCACGATGCGTCCGCCGCGCACTTCAAGGTTGGGAAAGTAATCCACCACCTCTGGCCGCTGCAGCATATCGCGAAACCAACGAATGAAATCGCCGTCAGGAACATGGGCCGCAAATTGCCCAAACCCGAACGTAAACCTTGCCCGGTCATAGGTGTTTAGCGAGATGAAGCTCTGCCCCTCGCAAATCGCGGTCGGCTCAATGAAATCGCACCAGGTTGGGTAAATACCTTGGTAATCGGAAGCGATGTATCATTGCTTTTTCGCTTCAGCAGACCCGAAGTAGCCGCCGTCATTGGATAGGCCAAATCGCTCTAAGCCAGCCTTTTTGTTACGATATGAGACTTTCGACCCAATGGCAAACGCGCCAGCGTTGTCGGGCCGCGCGGAGAAATGCTTACCGTCACGCACGACGTCAAAATGAATGGCCATGAGCTATCCCCCCGGACTAGTCTTAGACCTTTATCGATCAACTATAGACGTGAAAATTAGATGCCGCAAGAATTACAGCTTCATAATTTAAGGGTTCTGCGTTCGGTTCAGTTCTTAAGTATCGCGTACGTGCGCCAACCAGGCTGCGATCGCCCGGCAACCTGAGCCTATATTCGTGTCCAGCATCACCCTAGATGTCGAAAGCCACCGGGCCCGGGCAACACCCAGCTTTGGAATGAATCTTGCGTCTCAAACCAAGCGCATCGGATCCGGATCGAGCACATGAACCTCATCAGCGTCGACATTAGAATGCTCCGATCGCTGCAATGCGTCGCAGAAACCGGCAGCATTGCCGAGAAAGCGTGGCGGCTTAGCCGCTCGCACTTGGCACTCCTCAGACAAGTGGTTGGGCTGATGAAGTGATTGGCAGTGAGGACTCGCCGTAGGGATGTGACGATTGCCGTGGAATTCGACCTGTCTTGGCCGTCGTTTCCGCGCACCCCTGTGCGCCGCCACCAATCTCGCGTAGACATGCCTGCCGGCATCCGGCGCTGCGACGTGAGAACCTCATGCGAATCCTGTTGCCTGTGTTCTTCCTCTGCCTGACCAGCCTGTCGCCCGCCCGAGCCGCGTCGGGCGATTGCGGCGATGCCGCCGCCCTGGTGCAGCAGGCCTATCCCAAGGCCCAAAAGAGCGCCGACGGCGCGTCGTTCACGCTTGTACCCCATACGAGCATCGCCTCAACGCTCCCGGAGAGCGATGCGCCATTCGGCCTGGCCTGCAAGATCTGGCCGGCTCATGACGACCTGCTTTTGGTCGCGGTACCGCTGATCGACAGTGCTAACGGCGACCACCTGCATGTCGGCGACATCGAGCTGCTGGTGGTCGATAGAAAGAGCCTGCGGGTGCGCCAGCGCCTGCTCCAGCCTGGACTGATGACCGATGATGCCATCGCGATCCGTAAGGTGGAATTCGACACCGGCCGCTTTGCACTGGCCCCCGAGGTCACCGCCTTCGGCCTGCGCATCGAAATGGCAAACCATTCGCAGGCTACTCCCTTCAGTGAAACCGACCTGCGGCTCTATGCCGTCGCCAGCGATGCGCTGCGCTTGGTGCTCGACGGCCTCGTGGTGGCCGCCTCTGGCGGCGATAGCGATGCCAGTTGCGCCGGATCCTTTCATTCCAGCCAGGTCAGCCTGGCGATGAGTCCGGCGCGCCACCACGGCTATCGAGACATCATTGCGGTCGAGCGGTCGAATACCGACAATCCCTCCCCCGACCAGAATGGCGAATGCCAGTCCCATCCCGGCAAGCCTGTGAAGCGGACCTACCGGCTGCGCTATGACGGCAGCCGCTACGCGGTTCCCGCGGCACTCAAGGTGATGGGGTTGTGACGCCGCCGCACACGTCCCTGCCTTGGTTCGTCAATGGGATCAATTCCAGTTGAAAGGGTATCGACCGTTAATTCTCTCGTGGTAGGAGGCGCTCAAGGGGGCTCTTCCCAAAGGAGCTGATGATTTGTGGTGGTCAAGATTCAAAAGGGGTTTTGCAGGAACGTGGGACGACAGACTTGACGGGCTATTCTCCGCAAAGGTCGACTACGCCGGAAAATCCATTCTCGATGTTGGCTGCAATATGGGTGTTGTCGCCTATGAGATATCCAAGCTGAAACCCAGCTCGATCCACGGGATCGACATTGCCAAGCCGCACATCGAGACTGCAAAAATGTTATTGAGCGGCTCCCCGGTGCATGCCCGGTTCGATCGCCTGAATCTTGGCAGCCGGCGCCTCGGCAATATCCTTCTACCGAAATACGATATCGTCCTGCTGCTGGCCGTCTATCAGCACATGCAGCGCAACATCGGCCCAGGCAAGGCGCGAAGGGTGCTTTCCAATATTGTGAGGCGCACCTCAAACGTCGTTGCCCGCGTTCCGCCTGGAACGGATGGCGAATTCATCGAAACGCTTTCTGACGAGGGATTCCAGGTCAAGAGCACTCACACATCGCCCCTTGGTAGTCATGTGCTCGTGCTTGAGAAACCTGCCTTCGGAAATCCGCAGCCATAGAGATTTCGCATCGCCAGTGGCAATCTGCCCCACTAACATCCCATGTGTCAGCAGCGGCGGCGCCCCGCTGCTGGCTGCAACTCAGCGCGTTGGGCGCCCGATTCGCCGGGAGAGCATCTCGCGGCTGGACTTCGCGCCAATGCCGTTGACGTTTGAGGTCGCGGCTGCGGTGTTCTCTGCCACTACCTTGACAGACAGGATGCCCCCGTTGGCGTAGGTGACGAATTTGGCCGCCATGGCGAGTGCATCGCCGTCCCGCCTGGGGTCAGCGCGCCGCCGGTGTCGAAATTCAGCCATGTGCGCTATCAGCTCGCAGGCGCCCCTCCAGCGCTCTGGCTCAGGGCGCCGGGCGAGTGAACAGGGTTCGGAATAGCTCCTCAGCACGCCGCAGTCCTTCATCTGTCAGAACCACTGACTTCGCCTTGTTTGCCGGATTCCCGATCAGCCCCTTCTGGTGCAAGCGATCCAGAGCATTCCAATCCAACCCCTTCCAGGCGCGCCTCTCGTCATGCAGCGTCAGCCAAAGCAGGCCCATAACGGCATCGTCGATCTTGTCGGCGTCGATCTCCATGCAAGCGGTCTAACACGCGAAAGCGCCGCTGCCACGATCCACACCGTAGGGTTATTCCTCGCGCAACGGTTCGACCGAGAATAAATGTTTCACCGAGGCGTCGCATGCGCGACGGTGTCATTTGGGGGACGAGCCGGGATGAGATCCGAGTTCATCATGGTGACTAAGCGGCCGTGGCAGCCCTTGCCACTGGCAAATGAAATGCGGATTGGCGAAATCCTCGCCGTCGCTCTGGTTGCGCTGCAGGCGAGCGGCTGACCGTCCAGCGTGCGCGTCATGCTGCCGGCAGCGCGCAGTACCGCGTCACCCCGCCGCGGTGTCCCATTCCATAATGCGACCGAAGCGCGGACACGTTTCGCGGGACGCTTTCTTTTCCGACGTGCTCTCCGACCGAAGTCTCGACCTTGCTAGAGGTGAATTTTTGATCCCTGAGCGGTTATCTCGGAGCGCATTCCGGCCACAACCGACGTTGCGACATCCCTTCACTGATTCACTGTCCGTCTGCGCCAGAATGCGAAATCTGCTGTGAGGGTCGGGGCTCAGCAGCAACCGCTCAAGGTCGGTCCGAGGTTGCAGGGCTGACGTGTTTTCACCAAGCCAAGACTGACTCTGGTACCGTGCCGGGAATGAGCTATAGTTCAGATGCTAATGACGGCCGGGCGCTTGCACAATGGCTGGACTGGGCGAACAAATTGCGCGTCAGCAGCGCACCATGGGACCGCTCCTGGTGGCGGCAGTGGTCGTCGGCCTTATCGGTCTGCCCGTCGCAGCCTGGCTCGACCTCCGAGACCTGTCGGAACGGATGCTGCGCAGGCAAGCCAGCGAAATCAGCCGGATCATCGACGAAATGCGCGGATTCTACGGCAGCGACGTCGTGGGACGCGTGCTGCAGGCAGACGGCGCCGTGACTGCGACGCACAACTACCGGGACGTGCCGGGTGCGATCCCTATTCCAGCAACCCTCTCGATTGAACTCGGCAAGCGCATCAGCGCTCACGACGGGTCCGTCAAATATCGGTTCGTCTCCGATCTGCCCTTCAAAGGTCGCGCCCCCCACCAGCTCGATGTATTCGAGCGGAATGCAATCTTGGCTTTGCGCGCCAACCCGAAGGAGCCGATCATCGAAGTCTCGGGTTCACTGTTTGACCGGCAGGTCCGCGCCGCGGCCCCTGTTGTAATGGGACAAGTCTGCGTGACCTGCCATAACTCACACCCGGACAGCCCCAAGACGGATTGGAAGGTAGGGGATGTCCGAGGGATCCAGGAGATATCAGTCAATCAGCCTATCGCTGCGAACATCCTCACTTTCAAGTATCTGCTCGTATATTTCGGTTTCGCGGCGGCGGCGGGCCTGACGTTCATTCTCCTGCAGCGTCGGCAGTCCGCGTTGATTCAGGGCATCAACAAGGAGCTTTCGGAGGCAAACGACTTCCTGGCCGCGATTTCATTGAAGATCGCCAAATACCTTTCGCCTCAAATCTATAAAAGCATCTTCAGCGGCCAGAAGGACGTCACCATCGCGACCGAGCGCAAGAAGCTCACGATCTTTTTCTCCGACGTAAAGGATTTCACCGCGATCGTGGAACGGCTCCAGCCCGAGGACCTGACGCTTCTCCTCAATGAGTACTTCACCGAGATGTCGGCGATCGCCCTCAAACACGGCGGCACTGTCGACAAGTTCATCGGCGACGCGCTTCTTGTGTTCTTCGGCGACCCCGAGACGCGAGGCGTCGAGGAAGACGCGAGAGCCTGCTTGCGCATGGCTGTCGACATGCAGCGTCGGGTGGAGCAGTTGAACAGGGTGTGGCATGACCGCGGAGTTGAACGGCCCTTCCGAGCTCGCATGGGCATCAACACGGGCTATTGCAATGTTGGGAACTTCGGTTCCGACGATCGGATGGACTACACGATCATTGGGGCGGAAGCGAACTTGGCGGCCCGGCTGCAGTCGATTGCCGAGCCCGGCGGCATCTGCCTCAGCTATGAGACTTACGCGCTCGTGCGCGACCTTGTCCGGGCGCGTCCGTTGGCACCGATTGCGATGAAGGGGATCAGCCGGGAGGTTGTCCCCTACGAAGTCGAGGGCCTCCTGGGTGAACTCGCCCAGCGCCCTCAGGTCATCAGCGAGCACACGACTGGCCTCGACTTGTTCCTCGATGTTGAGGCAATCGACGAGAATGCGGTCGAGCGGGCGAAGAAACGACTTTCGGAGGCGCTCCTGGCCTTATCCATCCGAAGCAAGCCCGCCGCATTTTAGGGTCTTGAACCGTGATGCAATCTGGACCGTGGAACGGGCAACCTGGCATTGTTTCGTGACAGTCGGCTAAACCGTCGTACTAATGGGGAGCGCGACAAGCCGGTGAGCGACGCTTGCGCCCTGCGTCGCGAGACTGTGGCACTCACGCAGCCTCGATGTCGATCTGCGGAAAGTCGGCGCCTTTGAACATTAATGACTGGTCCAAAATGCCGGGCAGAAGCATAGGCGAAGCAGTCACCAAAATTCAGCCGCGCCGGTGCCGGCCCTTGCCGAAGCGATCGAAAGCATCAATCGCGAGGCGAGCCGTGTCAGTGGCAACGCGACCATGTCAATCTCCATCAATGAGAGATAGCTTTCGACGGCCTCAGCCGCCTCGCTGATTGCCAAGTCCAAGACTCTCGCGACCGCGATTGCAGCCTCCCATACCGCAAGTGGCGACGTCAGCCGCTTTCTGGTCTGCTGCATGCGTGCAAGGAGTCCGCGCTCCTCTTGGTCATCAGCGCCGTCAGGACGAGGCGTCGATGAACATCAGTCATTCTCGTACAGGCTGTCGCGAAACGCCTTGTCGGCGGGCCTGCCGTGATCAGGCTTGCCCCGGGCTCGCAGATCACGGCAGAACCTGAGGCCGATCTCCACCAGGGACGGTCTAGCCTGTTCGCGCTCAAGCTCATGCTTCAGCGCGGCGTGGACGGCGCCTGTCAGACCAGTCCTCTTAAGCGCGGCGACCTGGCGGGCCAGCGCGTCGGTCTTGGGATTCTTGATGTGGAACGCCATCACTCGCTCGTATAGCCGTTCAAGTGTATCGGTATAGAGCAATTTGGAGACACCGTGTGAAGGCCCCGCAGCATCGACCAGACACGAAGCGAATCGGCCACGCCAGGCTGGATAGGGATCGTCCCATTGTGCTTACAGATCTCGAGCAATATCTGAGGTGGCTTCCATAACTCACTTGTAACACTCGCACTTTCGTTCGGGTCTGGAAACTGCGCAGTCATCGTCTAGGCAGGCCCAGCAGCCTTGCCGCTGGCGATAAAATGCGGGTTGGCGAAATCCTCGTCGTCGCTCTGGTTGCGCTTGCCGTAGGCGAGCGGCGCACCATCCAGCGTGCGCGTCATGCCGCCGGCAGCGCGTAGCACCGCGTCACCCGCGGCAGTGTCCCATTCCATGGTGCGGCCGAAGCGCGGATAGACGTCCGCCTCGGCCCCGGCGAGGAGGCAGAATTTCAGCGATGAGCCGACCGAGACGATCTCGGCCGCGCCAAGCGCGCGGATATAGGCGTCGGTTTCCGGCGTGTTGTGGGACCGGCTGGCAACGACGGTCAGCGGCACCATACCGGCCCTCGCCGAAATCGGCTGGCGATCGACGATCTCATAGTCATTGATCTCGATCGCTTCCGCTTTGCCCGGCCGCCCGGAAAAGAAGCGGCCGGTGCAAGGCGCGAAGACGACGCCGATCTCCGGCACGCCATGGCGAACCAGCGCGATGTTGACAGTGAAATCGGTCCGCCGGTTGACGAACTCCTTGGTGCCGTCGAGCGGATCTATCAGGAAAAAGGCGTCGCCGAGATCCGGCGCCAAAATGCCGGCAGAGGCTTCCTCCTCGGCCACGCATGGAATCTCCGGAAATGCGGCGCGCAGCCCGGCAAGAATAATCTTCTCGCTCTCGCGGTCAGCCTCCGTCACCGGCGAACTGTCCAACTTGCTGTCGACCGCACAGCCGGCACGAAAAACGCGCATCACCTCGCGTCCCGCCGCCAAGGCAAGGCGCTCGAAGACGGCGAGCATTGCTTCGTCGTCAGATACCGCCGCCGCTGTCATATTGGTCTTCGGCAATGTCCCGCTCGTTCAGCCAGTGTTCCAGGGCGTCCACCATCTCCTCGGCCGATTTGCCGAGTGTCTTGAGATGAATTTCGGGTCTTTCCGGCACCTCATACGGTGAATCGACGCCGGTGAAATTCTTGATTTCGCCGTTCAATGCCCGCGCATAGAGGCCCTTCGGATCGCGCCTGGCACATTCCTCGAAGGGTGTGTCGACGAACACCTCGATGAATTCGCCATCGGCCATCAATTCGCGCGCCATCCGTCGCTCGGCGCTGAACGGCGAAATGAACGACACGATGACGATCAGCCCGGCGTCGGCCATCAGGCGCGCGACTTCGGCGACGCGGCGAATGTTCTCGACACGATCGGCGTCGGTGAAGCCGAGATCGCGGTTGAGGCCGTGACGGACGTTGTCGCCATCGAGAATATAGGTATGGCGCCCGGTGGCGAAGAGCTTCTTTTCAAACAGATTGGCGATGGTCGATTTGCCCGAACCCGAAAGCCCGGTGAACCAGAACACGGCCGGCCGCTGGTTCTTCATATCGGCACGGGCGCGCTTGCCGACATCGAGGGACTGCCAGTGGATGTTTTCGGCGCGACGCAGCGAATGCAGGATCATGCCGGCACCGACCGTGGCATTGGTAATGCGGTCGATCAGAATGAAGGCGCCGGTGGTGCGGTTTTCGGCAAACGGATCGAAGGCGATCGGCGACCGCGTCGAGATGTTGCAGATGCCCACTTCGTTCATTTCAAGCGACTTGGCCGCCTCATGGGCGAAGTCGTTGACGTTGACGCGGTATTTCAGGTCGGTGACGGTGGCGCTGGTCTGGTCGGTCTCGGTGCGCAGGAGATAGGAGCGGCCGGGCAGCAGAGCATGTTCATCGAACCAGACGATATTGGCGGCGAACTGGTCGGCGACCTGTGGCCGCGCTGCCGGCGATACCAGCATATTGCCGCGCGAGACCTCGACCTCGTCGTCGAGGACAAGGGTGATGGCCTGGCCGGCGATAGCCTGCTCAAGGTCGCCGCCGTGCGAAACGATGCGCCTGACACGCGAGGATTTGCCGGATTTGGCGACGACCACCTCGTCGCCCGGCGCAACCGAGCCGGAGGCGATGGTGCCGGCGAAACCGCGAAAATCGAGATTGGGACGGTTCACATATTGGACGGGAAAGCGGAACGGCAGTTCGACCGCGGCCTCGTCAACCGAGACGGTTTCGAGATGTTCGATCAGCGTCGGGCCGGAATACCAGTCTGTCCTATCGGAACGGCCAGTAACGTTGTCACCGTAGCGGGCCGATATCGGAATGGGCACGATCGTCTGGAAGCCGAGCTCACGAGAGAACTGCCCGTAATCCGCGACGATCTGCTTAAAAACCGCCTCATCGAAGCCGACAAGATCGATTTTGTTGACGGCGAGCACGATATGGCGGATGCCCAGCAACGACGCAATGATCGAATGTCGGCGGGTCTGACGCAGTACGCCCTGGCGGGCATCGATCAGCACGATGGCGAGATCCGCCGTCGATGCACCCGTCGCCATGTTACGCGTGTATTGTTCGTGGCCGGGCGTGTCGGCGACGATGAACTTGCGCTTTGGCGTGGCGAAGAAGCGATAGGCGACGTCGATAGTGATGCCTTGCTCGCGCTCGGCCTCGAGGCCGTCGACCAGCAGCGCGAAGTCGACGTCGTCGCCGGTGGTGCCGTGCTTGCGCGAATCGCGCTCGAGCGTGGCCAGCTGGTCCTCGAAAATCTGCTTGGTGTCGGAAAGCAGGCGCCCGATCAGCGTCGACTTGCCGTCATCGACAGAGCCGCAGGTCAGGAAGCGCAGCAGCGACTTTCGTTCCTGTGCCGCCAGATAGTCGCGGACGCCATCAGTTGGGGCGAGGCTCTTGGCCATGATGTGGCGCATGCTCAGAAATACCCCTCGCGCTTCTTCTTTTCCATCGAGCCGGCTTCGTCGCGGTCGATCAGGCGACCTTGCCGCTCGGACGTGCGCGCCGTGAGCATTTCGCCGACTATCGCCTCCAGAGTGTCGGCGTCCGAGTCGATCGCGCCGGTCAGCGGATAGCAGCCGAGCGTGCGGAACCGCACCATCCGGTTCTCCACCGTCTCGCCGGGCCGCAGCTGCATGCGCTCATCATCCCTCAGGATAAGCATGCCATCGCGCTCGACGACCGGCCGCTCCTTGGCCAGATACAGCGGCACAATCGGGATGTCTTCCTGGAGAATGTACTGCCAGATGTCGAGCTCGGTCCAGTTCGACAACGGGAACACCCGGATCGATTCACCGGCAGCGATGCGGGTGTTGAAAATTTTCCACATCTCCGGCCGCTGGTTCTTCGGATCCCAGACATGCTGGGCGTTGCGGAAAGAGAAGATACGCTCCTTGGCGCGCGACTTCTCCTCGTCGCGTCGGGCGCCGCCGAAAGCAGCATCAAACCCGTATTTGTCGAGCGCCTGCCGCAGCGCCACCGTCTTCATCACATGCGTATGGGTGTTGGAGCCGTGGTCGAACGGATTGATGTTGTCGCGCACGCCGTCTTCATTGACATGAACCAGCAGGTCGAAGCCGAGCTTTTGCTGCATCTGGTCGCGAAAGGCGATCATTTCGCGGAATTTCCAGGTCGTGTCGACATGGAGAAAGGG
This sequence comes from Mesorhizobium sp. M0136, assembly GCF_040322515.1. Classification (NCBI taxonomy): domain Bacteria; kingdom Pseudomonadati; phylum Pseudomonadota; class Alphaproteobacteria; order Hyphomicrobiales; family Phyllobacteriaceae; genus Mesorhizobium; species Mesorhizobium sp. M0136. The sequence goes on along the minus strand of NZ_JAMYTP010000005.1, from coordinate 240,051 downwards.
AAAGGGCGGCTTGGCTGGATAGAATGCCTTCATCGCCAGGTGCATGAGCACGGACGAATCCTTGCCGACGGAATAGAGCATGACCGGCTTGGCAAAGGCCGCAGCCACCTCGCGAAAAATATGGATGGATTCGGCCTCAAGCCGCTGAAGGTGCGTAAGTGCGATGTTCATGGACTGTGAGCGTTCTTTCGTACCGATCCACGGAAGGGCCAGACTGCACTTCCGGACAATCTATTCGTGCGGGCGTTCTAGCAGATCGTTCCTGTCCAGAACAATGCAAGACAAGCCGGCGGCGGATGGTTCGAGAATGATTTTTCCATACAGCCGATAAATTCGGGAAAGTTCTGCTCAGCGAGCGATTGCACTTGGTAGGGGCAGGAAAATGTTGCCTGAGCCTCGGAACCCGAGAGCCAGGACCGGCTCCCCTCACAGCGGTCCGCCACGTTCTGGCGACACCAGCCGTGGCAACGATGTCGTTAAGACGAAGTGCCGATGGGGACAAGCAACTTGTCACCGTTGTGATCGATCTCCATCATCTCGCTCTTGCGGCTCAAGCGTTCCGCAAATCCTTTGTGGAAGATGATGGCGTTCATATAGGCAAAGGTCATCGCCAGCGCACCGGTTCGCAACGGATAGTCAACCAGCGAGTGAATGAGAAGAAAAGATACCGAGAGGAATGCCGCTTTCTGCAGTGGGTCACGGCGAACCCTAGCCAATGCAGCGAAAAGCAGTACGAAATAACCTGCCATCAGCAGGATAGCCAGAACTCCACCTTCGAAGGCTATTTCAAGATATTCATTATGGGCATGATTGACGTATTGCCTGAAAATCATGCCCTCCCTTTCGTATATCTGATAGGCCTTTTGAAAATTCCCAAATCCGACGCCCGTCGCCCAATTGTCCTTGATCCCCTCTATCGTCGTTCGGGCGAATTCACCGCGCCCGAACGCCGGATCGATTGCCTCCACGTCGATCTTCGTCCACGCGCCTATCGTGTAGATCGAAAGCCCGATAAAAATCAGAAGAACGCTGAACCCGCTCACCTTCGAGCGAGCTGAGAGAAAGACCACGGACAATACGGTGATCGCCAACCCGATCAGAACACCGGCACGCGAACCAGCTGCCAAAAGCAGCAGCAAAAGTGTGACCAGTCCAAGCGACCCGGACAAAAGTCGCCCACGGAAGAGACCATGATAAACGACGAAGGGAATCGAGACAAAGAGCAAGGCCGCAAAATGATTCCGGTTCGCAAAAAGCCCGGCATTGATCGTAAAAGGCAACAGCCCGACAATAGCGACGTCGTCGGAGAGCGAATATTGAATCGCTCCCGCCAAACCATTGCAGATAACACCCATGAAGAAAAACGGAAGGAGCGCGCTGACCTGCTCGGCACGCAAACGCAATACGGCCAAAAAAAACGCTGCGGCGGCCAGCAGATAAAGCAGGCATTCGACCGTGCGGCCAACCCCAACGCTGATGAAGCGAAAACGGCTTTCTCCAACCCAGGGATGTCCGAGCAGCAGTTCCGGCCGCAACCCATTGAATATGGCTGCCGGCAATGGGACGATTTGCAAAACCGCCAGCGCCACGGTGAAGACCGGCAGCAACAGAACAGGCCGGGGGATTCTCTGGTCGGCGGTTTGCGAAAAGACGGCCGCCGCCGAAACTATCGCCGCGACCTCGATCAGAGTGTCTGTGTAAAGGCCGCTCGCAGTACCACCACCGATCAGCAGCGATACAAACAAGACCGTGCCGAGGAGATATTTATCCCATTCCGACGGCCGGTCGTTCAAGATGGAAGTCTCTCAACGCTCAATTTGTGCATTATCAAGGTGCCGACATATCGAAATCGCCAGCTCTCGGCAATGGCGGCGGTCTCCAGCCTCAACACTTGCATTCGACATGTGTCCGGACCAACCGAAAAATCTTGGCTCATGGTCTGGCGATTGAATGTGCCTTCGGGAATATTGAAGCGCGCGATTTCACTGCCGGGACATCTAATTGACCAGAATAATTCCTTCGGAAGCTTGAGATTTCTCGCTGATGCAACCAGGGAAATCCTATAGGATCCAGGAGGCAGCTCGATATACTGTTGCAGAGCGGAATTCTTCACCGGCGTGTTCAAGAACCGGACTGTCGCCCCGCCCTCACCCTCCACCGCATCCTGGGATGTCGCAAACGTCACCTCCAGGCCGGACTGATCATGGACCTGCCAATCAAACGGCCTGCCGCTGGGGATCGGTTCGAATGTGCTGTTGAAGACGTAGCCGGCTAACTTACGCTCCTGGTCAGACAAGGTGAAAAGAAACAGCCGATACGCTTGTTCAAATTCCCTTTGCCGGATGTAACCGTTGATCACAATGGCTAACTCACCCAATTTCGGTCGCGCGTTCGATCCAGTCAAATCGAGCAGCAGTCGGTTTGCGTAGTCGAGTCCCTTGGGATTATTGGCCAGTGCAACGAAGAGGCTGGGTCTCCAGGGCGTCTCCGCCGTAATAGCCGTCAGCATGGCCTGATATCCGTCGGGATTCGAAAGGATCGCCGGCAGGCCATCGGCGATCGCCGGAAATTGGTCTGGCCATCGTCGCAGCAATATGTCGATTTCGCCGACGGCCTTCGACAAATCGCTCATCTCCGTCGAATGGCCAATAGACCTCTGGAGCGCATGGATTTCCGTTTTGGATAACTTACGAGCCTGGTCGAACAACTCATAGGCTTCGTCTTTCTCGCCTTGTCGATATTTGATCTCGCCGATCAGGCTGTAGAGACGTGCGTCGGCCAAGTTGAAACGAAGCGCATCCTTGGCCTCAGCAAGCAAGGCTTCGAGATCCGGAGTGCTATTCGCATCGCTCAGATCATCGGTAATCTCGCTTATCAGCGCATCGACGTTCAGCGGATCCAGCGCTAGAGAAACGACTGGTGTTTCCGTTTCAAGTAGCCGACTTAGCCCGATCGACGAAGCCGCTAACACTAGAACGGATGCGACGAACCAAACGCTTGAACGCCGGAGATTTTGCATAAGCGGGCTGGTCTGCTCCATCATCCACTTTGCCCTCAATCTTCGCTGTATCCGCCCCATAGTCGTAATACTGGTAGTTCATGTACTTGTAGGCGTAGTTGTAGTCGAACTTGTTTACCGCGAATTTTGACATCGCGGCTCCAACAACGTTGGCACCAGCGGCTCGCATACGCTTCAACGCTGCCTTCGCAGACTTGCGTGTCACCTGATTGGTGGAGATGACCATCAATGTACCCTCGGCAAGCCGGCTGAGGATGGGCGCGTCCGAGAGGCCGACGATCGGCGGCGCGTCGATGATTACAACATCGAAGCGCTTCCCGAGATTGGTGATGATCAGAGCCATCTTCGGTGACGAGAGCAGATCCGCGGGATTTGGCGGAATCGTCCCAGAAGTCAAAACGGTGACGTTTGGATACTTTGTCGCCCTGAAAATGCTCGCCAGATCCTCTTTGCGGACAGTGTTGGTCAGCAAATTGCTCAGGCCGATTGTGTTGTCGAGACCGAACAGGCGATGAAGATTCGGTTTCCGAAGGTCCCCATCGACAATGAGAACCCTTGCACCGAGTGCTGCAAAGTCCTGCCCGAGCTTGAACGATGTCGTCGACTTGCCCTCCGCGGGCTCCGAACTTGTCACCAGCAATGAACGCGGTGCTCCTTCGGCGCCGGAGAACTGCAATGACGTTCGAAGCGAGCGGTAAGCCTCTGAGAGCCCGGATTTCTGATCGGTGATGCTGGCTATGAGTTCGCGGTCGTCGACGAGCGGCAATATGCCGAGCATCGGCAGCCCGAGTTCCTTTTCGATCTGCTCGGGATTGGTGAAGGTGTTGTTCAACAGCTCCATGATGTAAATTATCGTCGCGGTCAGGACAAGGAAAAGAAACAGCGCAATAGCAAGATTGATGCTGAGACGTGGAGAGTATGGGCGATCTGGGAGCGCAGCAAAATCAACGATGGCTGCACTCTGCGTCTTCAATTCCGAGCTGACGCCGACTTCGTTGAGCTTGGAAATAAGACTGTCGTATTGCGACCGGTTTGAATCAACCTCACGCTTCAAGATCGTGTACTTGATGTTCTTATCGTTGAACACGACCTGTTGCTTTTCCATTTCAGCAAGCTTGCTCTTGAGGTCAGCTTCCTTGTTCTGCGCCTCCTGATATTTCAAGCGTAGCGAATCCGTAATGGCCAGAACGCCATTGTTGTAGAGCCGCTGCAACTCTTTGATCTGTGCCTGAAGTTGCTGCATTTCAGGAAAGCCGGGCTTCAAAATACCCAGCTTCTGTTGGTACTGGCTCGTCAAGTCCGCAAGCTTGTCGCTCAGCTTCTGCAGGCCTTCGCTTTCCAAGACCGGCCCGAGGCTTGAGCCGCGGCCTTTATCGATCTGGTCCACCGCCCGTCCTGCATCGAGACGGTCCTGGATTGCTTTCGCAAGTGCCTCGTTCAGAGCCTCGATATTCGAGCCTATCAAGGACTTGTCGTCGCCGGTTACCGTGATGCCGGCATCCTTGGCGTAGGCTACCAGTTCCTCTTCCGATTTCTGGAGCTTCTGCTTCACCTGCAAGACTTGCTCCTGGATGAACTGGCGCGCCAGGTCGGACGTTTCACTGGTCTGGTCGAGGCGCTGATCTATAAAGCTTTGCGCGACCTGATTGGCGACATCGCTTGCGTATTTCGGGTTCTGATCGGCGAAAGTGATCGACAGCAGACTCGTGTTGGTGACCAGATTGACCGTGAGTTCATTCAGAATGCGCTTTATCGCGATCTCTTCACGTTCTTCGGGCGTCTTCTGTTCGATGGAAGGTGACTTGGAGATTCCGAAGGCGCGATAGAAGATATTGGAGAGCGAGAAGTTCGGCGTAGGGAAAAGGAAGTCCGGTTTTTCGCTCAGGCCCAGTTGAAACACAACACGCTGCGCCAATGCGCGGCTTTTGAGTTTTTCACGTGCGGTCAGGAAAGCCCGCACGTCGGCATTTTCAGAAACGACCTCGATGTCCTGGAAGACCTTGGCGGAGGGGACCAGCACTTCCAATTGCGTCGTTGCCTGGTATTTTGGCGTCTGCATCATCGTAACAATGAGGCCCGCGACCAGCCCGGCTGCCACCATCATGACGAACAGCCACCTATACTGGACGACATAGAAGAGCAGCTTGAGCGGATTGAAACCCTGTTCCTGCTCCGAATAGTCCCGGCCATAAGGGCTGTAGTTTTGCCCACCGTCATAATAGAGGTCGGCGGACAAAGCCTGGCCATGTCCTGGACCTGCAATTTGCTGCCTGTTGCGATCGAGCATGGCGCGAGGTGTTCCTAGATTTCGACGATATTCTGCTCGGCTGCGACCTATAACCCCGGGACCACGGCAATTCGGGCTGCACTTGAGGCTATGCCGAGCGCGTCCTTGAGATTGTTCACCGCTATCTTCGAGCTTGATGCGAAGACGACGACCTTGTCGCCACCGTAGATGCGCGGGTTACGGGCCTTGCCGGCACGAATGGCTTCCACATTGTAATTGGCGACCAGCGTATTCGTGCCGATGTTACGGTAGATGAAGACCTTCTTTGCGTCTCCTATCGGACTGAAATTTCCTGCCAGAGCGATTGCGTCCAGAAGCGAAGAATTGCTCGACACCGGATATATGCCGGCCTTGTTGACCTCTCCGTCAACGGTTATGCGTTGCCCAATCGATTCCTTTACGAAAACCGTCACGTCGGGCGACTGCAGATAATTGGAACCGTAGGCAGTTTCGATTTCCTGCTCTAGTTGGCGGACGGTTTTTCCTGCCGCGGTGACAGTCCCGATAAGCGGAAGCGAAATTTGTCCGCCGGCGTCAACTTGAACGGTTCTGTTTAGATTATCGACCTGGAACACATTCACCTCGAGCACATCGTTCGGAGACAAAGGCTGCTCGCTGCCGTTCTGGGTGTTTTGTGGCGCAGGCAGGTCTTTTACCACCTGCAGAGCGCCACCGCTCCCAAGTGGCGTCGACGATGACGTCAATTGCAGCGCATCGACCGAACTCGACGAAGACGGTGTCGTCGACGAGGTACTTGTGCAGGCCGACATTGCTAAAGAAGCGAGCACGACGAATTTAGTGCCCACATGGCTTCTTGCGAAACGAAAAATGCCCATCACGCTGTCCCGCCCTTGAACAAGCGACCAAATCCTCCAAAACGGCCACTGTTGGCGGCGTTTGGCTTTTTCGGACGCGCTTTTCCAACCGGCTCGATGGGCCGGTTCGCCAATATTTCGCCTGGACGTTTCAACACCATGTTGCGGGCCTCGTCTTCCCCGCACCGCTTGGCAGCAGCAGCAACCGCCTGCGAAAGCCCAGGACGCCGGCGCGTAGCGCTATGAGTATCCGATGCGATAATATCCACCCTGCCTTCGTCAATCAGCTTTTCCGAATAGTAAAGCGCCGTGCGTCCAAAAGCACCAACAATCGAGTCTGCGGTAAGCTGGATGAGGCAGCCGACTGCATTCAACCTCTCGATAACGTCGTAATTCGTTTTGATCCAGGTCAAACGCTCTGGATGAGTGAGAATCGGGACAAAGCCGGCATTTATCAGGCGTAGGGCAAGATCCTCCATTCGTGGAGGTAGAATATGATGCGGCGGCTCGAACAGAAAATAGCGGGACCTGTTTAAGGTCGGCACGCTGCCCGCCGCCAATTGGTCCGGAAGATCCGGCGCTATGTGAACGTCTGCACCTATGTAGAGAGCAAGTGGTATGGCGGCGTCGCGCAGCGCCTGGTGTAACTCTTGAACCGCCCGAACAATGTTCGATGTTCCGTTTTCATATACGCCGGGCGTCACGTGCGGTGTGCAGGCCATGTGGGTCGTTCCGTCGGCCACCGCCAATCGAGCCATTTCCACCGATTCGGCAAGATTGGGTGAGCCGTCGTCGAGGCCAGGCAAGATATGGGAATGCAGATCGATCATGGGCGTTTGTGACTACAACGAAGCAACATGGCGGCGTCATCGCAAAAAACCGCTAATGCGTCACCCGCAGGGCTGCGAGCGACGCGCTTGTCAAGCTCATGCAATAGGATGAATGCCAGGTCCCAGCTACTGGCTGACAGAGTCGTCATCATGCAGGCCGATGATCACCGCCGCACCACCGACATCAGCGCCGCCCAACAGAACTGGAGCAAGGCCAAGCCTTACGCCTGAGGTATCCAGCGCTCCGCTCATGCCGCCTACAACTGGATCTACTTTGATCGTCGCCACAATGTCGAGCCTGCAGTTCACGCCGACACGCCGCAAAACCGAAGACCTCGGCCCGGTCGCGTACAAATGCCCGGATGGACAGGCGCTCCGGTCCTCATCCCGTCATATCCGCCGGCCTCAGACATCCGCACGTCGCCTTAGGCCTAAGCCTCTCCGATCATTACACCAACGTTTAGCCCAAGGCACCCCTGTCAGCAACAACAGGCACGCAGCAGAAGCACTCTGCGCCTCCGCCGCCATTATCCCGCTATCTACAGCCAGCTCAGTTGCTGACGCCGTGACCTTCGTCCGCCGTTGCAGCCAGAACACCAGCCCCAAGAGCCATACCGCCAAAAATGAAGAGCGGCGTGTTGTTGTTTGTGTTAGCATTACCCGTCTGAGCGGTCTTCTCAGAACCGAGCACATTGAGGCAAATCTTGTTCTCGACGCGCGAGATATCGAGCGTCGAATTCGCCGGGACGCTCAGATTACAGCCACCGACCTGAACCGAAGCCGAGCCCTTGGCGCCAACCACGATACGGCTGCCGAAATCAAGCGCGCCGCCCGCTTGCGCCGGGCCATAGCCAGCCACCTGCGAGATCATTACGTCGCCATTGACGTGGCCGAGCGATCCAATCGGATTTACGCCGTTATAGGCGGTTGCACAGGTGCACGACCCATCCTGCGCGAAAGACGACACCGGGGCGAAGCCGGCCAACACAACAACTCCGGCCAACGCACTTTTCAAAACTAGGTTCATCCGCATCAATCCTTCTGTCCCACGTTACCTGAGGCCCACCCAACCGCTAAGGTACTCAAAAGCGCGTAACAGCTTTCTGCGCCAATTCCAACCCATTTCGCAAATGCGAGATAATTTTTGGTTTCGGTGTGGTTGATTGAACACACCATTAGAATATCGAAATGTATCATCTTTACTGTCGGCCACAATAGAGCGCGTTTGCCAGCGAGCCGATCCGGCGTTCCTTGGGGCGCTGGCGTCAGCTTCGTTTCGACGGCTACGCCAGGGGTCCGCAGGAGCTACGAGCCCGGCGCGTAAGACTTGTAGGTCGAGCCCGCCTGCGCGGGCTACCCGCACAGAATGCCTGCCTCGACGAGCTTTGCAGCCCGATCCGTGCCGTCGGAGATGAGGCACTGCACTACGGCGGCGTCACGGAATTTCGGCGCGACATTGCGGTCGCACGGTGTCCCCAAGCCTACGGATTTGCATGTCAAGGCAAGTCCTTGATAGTCCCGGCGCAGGGCTCGGTGACCATTGCGCGCATTGAGGGGGCTTGGTAATGCGACGCCGCGCAGCACGATCTTGCGATCACCGACCCGCAGATCGTCGATTGATTGGACGGCGAGCTTGCCGTTGAACGATGTGAGCACTGCAACCGGCTTCGGCGCCGGCGCGCGAATATTCGTTCCCTTGTTGATGACGATGAAAAGAAAGCCGCCCGCAAACGCCAGCGCTATGAACGCAAATACGGCCATCTTCCCGATCGACAATTCCCCACTGCCGATTCAGTTAGTCAACGCGCGGCGGTTTTGGTCTTTTCAAACAAGGCAAGCAGTGCTGCCGCATAATCCCGTCGGCGGACCTGTTGCCGGCCTTTCAGCACGGTGACACTGTCGCGGACAACAGTCGGGCGTTGCCCGATTTCAAGGAGATGCTGCGCCAGGATTTCTGCGTTATCCGGCGGGAAGAAGAGCGCGTCCGGAGCCTGTTCGCGATGCAGCCGGATGTCGGACAGCAACATGGGCGCGCCCAGCGACTTCGCCTCTTCAACGGCGGTCGACCATCCCTCGAAATGGGAGGGGTTTATCAGACATTCCGTTGCACCTATCAGGGCGACGACGTCGTCATAGGGGATCAATCCGAGGTGTCGAAAATGGCTCTCAACCCGATACGTTTGCGCAAGGCCCATCAGACGCTTGAACAAGGTCGGGTCGCGTGGGTCGGTCGTACGCCCCGTGAGGATTATCGGTGGCAACGAACCCAACGCCCCAAGCCGGTCTATGTGCCTCAACGCGTCGACCACAAGCCTGTGATTCTTGTGCATCCAAAACTGGTTGGGCAGGAAAAAGAAGCGCTCGGGCAGATCGTGCGCCCGGCGTGCGGCTTCGGTGCGCGCCATGACGGCGCCTGGATCGAGATCGATGGCGAAGCGCACCACGGCGGTCTTGCCGCGCGAAGCCGGGTAGAATGTTTCGCAATCGGCGAGCGCGTCCTCGCTCGAGAGCATTATCGTGCGATTGCCGGACGTCTGCAGACGGAAGCCGAGATCTCTGCGCCACCAGGCCCGACGCGGAAAGAGATGCGGCAGGCGACGGTGCTGAAAGTCAGGTATCCAGGAAATGACGGGCAGCGGAAATCGGTTGCCGAACCATTGAGCGACTTCAAATACGAGATCGACGGCGTGTGCGACCACAAGATCGGCAAAAGCCCGGTCACTTCCGCCAGCAAGTGCGATCAGCCCTAGCTTGCCGAGCCCAGCGCCAGTGACCCGGTCGTCGACGATAGCCGGCGCGGCCAACATGTGATCAAAGGATGCGCCGACGCTCGCGTGCTGCTCGGGCGTCAAAAACAGCTTCGCCTGAACCTTACCGCCCAACTCGGAGGCGATGACGCTCAACATGTTGCGCAGATAGGACTCGCCGCCTGACCAGGATCCGCGGCCAATGAGCGTGAAGCCGACGGTAATCAAGGCGCGGCGCGTCGCAGACGGTCGACCGGTTCGGCGAGAATTTCAGCACGATACCAATCGACGTAGCCAGCAATGCCCCTGCTGAGCGGCACCTGCAACTGGAGCCCGTCCGGGACGCCGGAGGGATCGGAGATCAGATTGACAGGGTCGCCGGGCCGGGACTCTCCAGAAAACGAGAGGCGATGGTTCCCTCGCCAGGCCTTCAGGACCATGCTGGAAATCGTTCTGACGGATGCAGCGGCGCCGGCACCGCCATTATAGACGGCGAAGCTTGCTGCATTGGCGGGCAAGACGCGATGGATCAATCGCACGACATCCGAGACATGGTGCCAATCCCGCATTTCCGCTCCGGTGCCACCAAGCACAATGTCGGTTTCGCCGGCCGCGAGCCTGCCGCAGAGGTCCCAGAGAAGCTGCTTGCGCAGCCCCTCGCCGTAGACAGAGAAAAGCCGGGCTACCGAGACCGGCTGCCCGTATGCCGCGCAATATGACCGGCCGAGCTCCTCCACCATGCGTTTGTGGTAGCCGTAGGGGGAGTACGGATCGAGCGTGGCGTCGACCCTGATCGAGCCGATATGCCCGCCGCCATAGACCGCAGCGGAAGATGCAAGAACGACAGGTGCATCGGGTGCGTGACGGCGCAAGAAATCGAGGACACAAGCCGTGGAGCCGACGCTTTGTTCAAAGTCTTTCAGCGGCTCGGCGATCGACTGGCCAACCGTTGCACCGCCCGCAAGATGATATACGGCCGCCGGGCGACCATATGCGGACAGAGCAGCGCCCATCGTTTGCTTGGTCACGCCGCCGGCGAAAAAAGCTCCGCCAGTTGCCATGGCGAAGCCAGGCGCTTCGCTTCGGCCGAAGCCGAGGACAAGCTGGCCTTGCTGGGCAAGAAATCGCGACAGATGCAGGCCGATGAAGCCGCCGGCGCCAGTCACCCAGACAGGCTTAGACTCTTTTGATTGCGTCAAGAAGTCAGTCCTTCCCGTGTTTGTGGCAAAGGAAAGAGACCAGGCGCCCAGGCCGACGATCAAGTGATGCCGCGACACTGGCGACTGCACCAAAAGGCACAGGCGTAAGTGCCAAGCGAACAAGCGAGGAAAACCGACCAAAGACTTTGGCGAGCCTCTCGCGAATTTCGGATGCTGTCATCGGGTCATAATTCACAACTGATTGGAAAGAGTTCATTTCACGATCAATCGTCAGCCCCGCCCCTTCGAGCGCAGCGCGGTAGTCTGCTAGCGTGAAGGCATTCTCCCCGCCGTAGAGATGATGCAACGGATGAGCGCGCAGAAACGGCTCCAGCTGTTCCGGTCCGGAAATCACATGGTCGCGCAACGACAGGAACGTCGCGCCATCGCGGGAGAGCCGCGCAACTTCGCTGCAGAAAGCCGGCAGGTCATGGGCATGATGAAGCACCTGCCGTGCGACGACCAAATCATAGCCTGCGGCGGACAACGGGATCGCCTCACCGAAGGCTTCGATCACATCGATGTGCGTGCCGGTCTTTTCGGCAAGCGCCCGGATTGCAGCGGCACCTACCAGTGCACTTGGATCGGGCTCGACGGCGGTTACCGACCAGCCTTCGCGCGCCAGGGCATAGGAGAGGATACCGTTGCCAGCGCCGAGGTCGAGGGCACGGCCTGCCTTGCGCGGGATCATGCTGCGGACCTCGTCGAACTCCGCGCTTTCGTGATAGCGCTGCGCGGCCACGACCGGATCGTCGAAATAGGCAGCGCGGGCGAGCTCTTTCATCGAAGGCTCGCTCATGCACCAGCGGACAGCGTCTTCCCAAGTCATGGCCGCTTCAGCCATCGAGAGAAACCATATGCTGGATCATCTCCCTGATTTTCCGGCGACATCTGCGTGAGGTGGCGCGTTCTTGATCACAATGATCTCGCTCTCCCGCCAGATCAGATTGCCCACGACGGCCACCGCCAAGGCATAGCTCGACGAGTGAGATAGCGCTTCGGTCATAAGCCCGCATGCTTCGCCCTTTCACCGTTCCAGGATAGTTTTCAGCGTCGGTGAGAAGCACGGCTCAAGCCTCTGTCACTTTTGCAGCAACGCGTCGATCACGCTTTGGTCAGGAGGTTGTTCTGAGCGTTCAGCTACGCTACCGTTTCCGGACTCGTCAAGTTCAGATCACGAGAATTCGAACCGAGTGATTTCGACCACAAAACTCGCTGGCGAAACCGGATACCGAGCGGTGGCGACAATTCGCAAGCCTTCAGCTCGCCGCAATCTCGGGACCTTCCGGGAAAGGTTCGCCGGCAGGAAGCGCGGGCCCAGCCGTTCCGTCGGATGGACCGGTCGACTCAACCGTCGCCATGAGAGCCCCTCAATTGATAACCATAGATGACGAATGAAAGCGCGATTGAAGAGAGGCATTGGCGTCGCATGATTCCCAATGAAAAGTTCTCCCTGTCCCGCCGCCGTCTCGTGACAGGAACCTTGGCGCTTGGTGCCGCGACTGTCTTTGCTGCCGGGTCGACCGCCTCGCCCGTCGGTAATACCGGGTACCCCCGGGCCAGAAACACGACAGCGACCGGCGGCCTTGTCGTCTTCGGCGACGATGGTACGGACGTCGCCGCTTGCGTTCGCGCCATGGCCCGGATTGAATCCATGGGAGGTGGCACCCTAATGTTCCGCCGCAGGGCCTATAACTGGTCCTCGACGGACCTGAAAGCGCTGGGCCATCCGGGGATCGCGATACCGGCCAACTGCACCATCGACGGCAACGGATCGATCATCAACATTACCGGATCGGAACATACCTTCTACGTTTTTAGCGCTGTCGACGTCTCCAACGTCTCCGTCGCCGATCTGACCGTCATCGGCAATAGCATGTCGAACGGCTACAACAACGGCGCCTTCATGAAGTTCGCCCTTAGCCCGGCCGCAACGGCCAGCATCGATACGTTCACGATGGACACTGTCGAACTTCAGAATTTTAAGGCGCCGTGGTGGGTCTTCGTCTGCAATGAAAATCCTTCCAGTCTCGAGGTGCGGCATATACGCATCAACGGCGTGCGGGGCATTTCGCGGCCGGGCAACTCGCTCGACCCGGCGAACCGTGGCGCCAACTCAGCCGTCGTCAACATCAGCAGCGTGGCGTCCGAAGCCGCCGATGCAGCCCGGGCGATCGTTCGTGACGCCATCGTCACCGGCTTCTACGCCGAAGCGACGCACATCAAGCAAGGCATCATCTTCGACAACAATGTCCACGACAGCGAGATCCGCAGCGCCGTCGTCCACAATGCCGGACTGATGGGAGGCCATGACGACACCGGCTGCTACGCGCTGCAGATCTATGGCGCCAACAACCGCAACATACACGTCACGGATCCCGTTCTGATATCGCCGCGTGACAATGGCATCTACGCGGCCAACGGCTCCGGCCTGGTCATCCAGAACGCGGCGGTGCGCGGACAGACCAGCACCGCCGACTGGACATTGCCCAAGGCCGGGATCTCAATAAACAGCGTCCGAAACGTCGTGATTTCAGGCGGAACGTTCAACAACAACGTGACGGACCTCTATCTCGGAATCCGCGGCAGTGGGGCCAATGTCCGTGTCGAGGGCGTGCAATGCGCCGGGGCGTCCAAGGCTGGTATCTTGTTGCAAGGCGCTAGCGCTGAGGTCGGCGGAGTGACTATCACCGGGGCGCGGGTCGCCGCTGATGCGACGGCGCATGCACTCCTTTCCCCAAACGACACCATTCACTACGTCAACGACGTGCATATCGCCGATTGTAACTTCGCCACCAAATCCCTCACCGCTGTGGCTGTGTCCGCCTCACCCACGCCGGCTCGAAACTGGAGTTTCAGCAACGTGATCTGCACGTCGCGTGGGACACCGTTCCAGGCCACTCAATTTGGCGGGCGGATGACGATCCAGCGTATGCGGCTGGTGCTGTTGGATGGCGGTACGGAGGGGTACAGTGCTTTCCGGTGCTTCGGCGCCGGCGCTATGATCGTGGACGGCTTGACCATCGCCGACCAAAAAGTCGGCAGCACGATGGACACGCGGGGTTTTATTGGATCGTTGACGAACATCCACGCTGAGGATTCCCACACCCACCCCGTCGCAGCCTCGGTGGGGACCGTCCGGCCGACATTCCGGGGCTTTCCAGGCGCCCGCATTCAGAATCTAGCGCCGGGTGCGGGAGGGCACCGAGAATGGCAGTGGCAGCACGGAGGATGGGTAGAGACGGGGTGAGCGAACAGGTTCCCCTACGACCTATAGCAATCCGTCAGCAAGCCTCCTTGTCCTTCTGCCATGTGAGGCCGTACGAGTAGAACGATGGGGTTGCTCGTGCGCCGGCCAGCCGACCAGGGAACGCCAGCCAGGTCACCAGAAAAACAATCCTCGCCAAGGGGATAAGAGCCTGGCCTTCATCAGGAAAGTCGGGACGGCATGGCGTGATCCCGATAGGCCACCCCCTGCTTGCGTGACGCGTGAGGCTGCGGCACGCCATAGGCTATCATCATAACCATAATCAGACCGCCGCCGGTAATGAGACTGGTGAAAAGGGACGAGTTCCCCAAGGACATAATAAACGGGATGGAGACGGTCGCCGCAAACGGCAGGCGGTCTGGCGTCACGACCTTGTTCGCAAAGCTGAGAAGGACGCCCAGGACGGCGCCCATCATGACCACACCCGCCATACCATAAGCTGCTACTCCGTCCGTGGCCCAGAAATTGGCGTTGGCATTGAATCCAGTTCCTCCAACAAGACTGGAGCCAACGACATATCCGAGCGGCGCCTTGTAGGGATAGTCAACGATCATGTTGATGATGTTGACATGCGACCAGTACGTCAGCGGACTGCGGGAAAACACATCCGCATACACGCCCGTCATCGCACCTTGAATGCCGAGAGTCCGCATATAGATCAAGGCGACGGCATCCAAGGCCGCCCCCACGGGCTTGTAATCTGTAGCGACAAGAATCGCAAATGCGGACGACGTCAGCGCGGCAAAGCCGAATGCAAGACGAGATGTTGAAATCTCACCTTTTCTGAGCACGAAAAAGTAAAAGCCGAACGTCACGAGCAGGATCACCAGCATCATCTTTCCGGCGAAGGCCATGAAGACTACGATCTGTCCTGCAAGCCCGATCGCTATCGCCCATCGCCGCGTTCGGTCGAACAGCCCGATCGCCAGCAGATAGGGGTTCATCGCATTCGACAACCACCCCGTCAGATAGAGTGCTAGTGTACTAGCCTGCGCGGAGCCAAACTTGGCGCGCTGGTCGTAGATTTCGTCCATGCCGGAGAATGACATCATTCCCCTGTAAGTCGCGATATAGAAAGCTATGGCAGCCAGATAGAACGCGAGGAAGAAAAAGAAAAAAGTGGTTACCGAAACCTGACGAATGAGAGAATACGACTTGAAGTGGAGTACTTTCGGGATATAGAGCACCAGGAAAAATGACGCAGCCACTGAAACAATCAACCATGAGGCGTCAAATGACGTATATCCTTGCCTTGCAACTACGAGAATCGATGGGATAAAAATCGTCAGATACAGCATCCAGCAAAAAAAATCAGAATATCTCTTAATTGAAATCGGAAGAATGAAGGAAAATGCAGCTATTATGCAATAAGCAAGAACGGCATCATTTGCGCTGTAGACATAGCTAAATCCGAGATAAAAGAAACTGACAGATGCCCAATCGATATAGACATCCACAAACATGATGACGTAGACAGCCACCCAGAGCGGGACGAACATCCGCGCGTAGCTAATATTCTCCGATCTCAGGTATTCCAATTGCCCCGTCCTTATCGAGCTGATATGCGGCGTAGGTCCCGTATCGTCCAAGCCTTACCGCCGCCAAAAAGGTGCGTCCATAGCTAATTCGCCCTCCCGCCCCTCCTTCCTGGCGCTCGACCTGCTGCGCGGGGCATCGGCGCTGGTCGTCATGATGGCACATCTGCGGGGCTATTCGCTGCCCGCCTACGGCGCGCTGCCGGCCTCCGACCAGGGTCTGATCACTGCTTTGTTTTACGCCGTCACTCGTCCGGGACATCCGGCGGTGATGGTGTTTTTCGTGCTGAGCGGATTTCTCGTCGGCGGGCAAGTCATCCGCCATGTGCGGGACGGACGCTTCGATCTCCAGCGCTATGCCGTCGATCGGGCGACCCGGATATTCCTTCCGCTAATACCAGCCCTGTTGCTGACGGCCCTTGTCGCAATCAGCGTTGGCTCCGCCTTTCCGATCCAGGACGTTGTCGCGCATATCGCCGGCCTCAACGGCATCGTCGTCCCCACCGTACGGGCTAACGCACCGCTGTGGAGCCTTGCCTACGAGATCTGGTTCTATGTGCTGATGGGCTGTGCCGGATACGCGTTTTCGCGACGCTCTCTGCCCGCCTGGTCGTTCTTCGGGCTGGGCGCCGCCGCCTTGGTCTTCAGCGTCCTCGAAGCTCAATACTTGCTGTTTTGGCTGCTTGGAGCGCTCGTGGCCGCCTACCCGCCGCGATCATTGTGGGTCGCATATACCGGGGTAGTAGCCTTCATAGGCGGGATTTTTGTTTCGCAAATGATGTCGGATGGCGGGCCTTGGGCCGGATACGCAACAGGCCCGGCCGATGCGATCATGTGCGCCGGGCTCGCCGCACTCCTTCCGGCCCTCTGTCACGAGCGGGCGAATCGCATCCTCGAGCCCGCGGCGTGGCCGATCCGAAGCTTGAGCGCGATGTCCTACTCGCTCTACATCTTTCACTATCCGGTGCTCGTCTACCTGACCGCCAACTACATGCCCGCGGCACCAGGGTTGGGTGATGGAGCCATCACATCACTGGTCGTCAAGGGTGCCGTCTGCTTCGCAGTGTGTTTGGTTTTCTATCTGCTCTTCGAGCGAAGGACGGTCGCTTTCCGCAACCGGATCAACGGAACGGTTTCGGCCTAGCGTCAAAGCCTGTATCGGAGCTTGTCGACGCCCGAGAGAAACAGATTTCGCACCATTGCCGCCCACTCCGCCGACGGCCAAGATCGCAATGGATATGTGTGGGGCGCGCTGCTACAGGCCTACAGACGGTTCGGCGATCGAACCATCGCTATACCAGCTCGAGAAACCGCTCAAATTGGCGTTTCTTGCTGTACTCTTCACGAATTGCGCGATGCCCGGCCCAGCCGATCGCGTCCCAGCTTCCATCGTTCAACTGCCGTTCGATTCTTTCCGATGCGTCCTGCGGCTGCTCGTAGACGGCCATAGTTTCTCCGTCGCGCATGGGTGCTGGATAACTGCCGGAGTCGGAAACCAATAGAGCTCCGGCCCCCATGGTTTCGAAACAACGCATATTGCCACGGTCTGGGCCTGCCATGTCGATCGAGGCATTGACCACGACCTTGGCTCGTCCAAGCTGTTCGTACATTGCGCGCCCGAACACGGGAGGCGCACTGACGTTGCGGATCGCGGGCGGGCGGCGCACCGCTTTCAGAGGACCGAACCAGCCAAGCGGCGTCTCCGCAAGCGGCGTATACCGTGACAGATCCAAATGGAAAACAACGCGGCGGCGGCCGGCAAGACGTGCAACCGCTTCCAGTATCTGCCTTCTGCGTTGGTGATGGCGGCTGTAGCCGCCGAAGAAAAGAACATCGATGTCCCTGTTCCGATTCTCGGCCACACTGTCGAGTTCCGGATCGTGAGCTGGAATAAAGTGAGCCGTCGTGGCGCCCTGCTCTTCCCAGAGCTGCCGCATCGATGGAAAATTGCAAAGCACGAGATCATAGCCGGAAAAGTCAATCTTGCCTGGCGCGGCGCGCCAGGCAATCTTGCGTTTCACGTGCCCAGGCAAGCGGCTCACAAAAGCGGCATCGTAGCGGAATGGATCGAGATTGTAGAAGACATCCGTCTTGTGATGCTCGATCTGGGCAAGAAGGATGTCGGCCAGCGGCGTATCGTTGCCCAGGCCGTTTTCGCGTGCCCACGCCCGCTGCAGCGATTCGTCGTCGCCATTGGTAAAGAACGCCTCCGGACTGTGCTCAAGAATCGGCAACAGAATATGTGCCGCGCCGTAGCGATCGTTCAGAAACACGCCCCTCTGCTGCTCGAAGCTGCTGATCCCCGCCACGAGGCCAGTAAGGCGGGGCCTATAGCTTGGGGCAATCCCAGAATTCTGAAAAAGTCGCATGATTCCGTTCTTGCTATTGCGTGGGTTTTGTAGCGCTGATGACGAAGCCGGAACAGAAAATGCGCCAGTTCAGCAATGCGCAGAGATTCTCGAACAGAGCGACGGAAAGGTACGCGGGCAAGAAGAAGGCAAAATAGTCGCTGGCACGGTAGAACGACTTGGCGTCCACCTGCTCGAATCCCTGACTGCGAAACAGTTTTGTCATGTCCGAAGGGGAGCAATGGTCGAAAAACGCCGGATAGCCCGTAACGCCGACTGCCGCTGGCCTGAGGTATGGGATCAGCCATCTCTGCATAACGGGTCCGACGATCCGCAATGCCACCGAATAGGGATGCCACTTCGACGGGACATAGTGGTGCATTACGCCGCCCGGCCGGAGCGCCAAAAACATCGAGCGCGCCGCCGCCCTGTTGTCGGGTACGTGCTCCATCAAGGTGATCGAAATGAGCATGTCCGCTTCGACATCAACGGGCTGCTCGATCGACTGGACGACAAATTGGTCGTAGATGCGATAGCAGTCCGGTTTTTCCTCGATGTCGAGACCGATATAGGTGAAACTGGTACTTCGCTCCAGAAGCGGCCTGTCGATACCGCCGACCTCGAGGATGGCCGACGGCTTTAGGCGCGCAACATCCTCGGCAATGCGCCGCTCAAGCTCCGCCTTGTAAGACGGCGCACCGAAAACTCTGGGAAAGCGGCGTTCGAGCCATGCTGCGGCGTCCCTGTTCCAACCAATAAACGACCTGAGAATCACCGCACCCCTTGTCTGCAAACCGGTAAAGACCGGACATCGAAAATCATAGTGCTGTTACGGCTTGCAATGGCTACGTTAGTTCGCCTTGCTTTTCTGTCGCATGAACTGGTCCTTCACGTGATTCACGAAGGCGTCAGGAAGGGACGCATTATCGCGGAAACTCGTTTCGCGGGTTGGATCGTCATTTACCACGACAATCGCTTGGTTTGGGTAGGTGATCCGCGGAACCTGCCCAAAAAAAGCAGCCCACAGGTTGAAGTTCGAGCCGGCTCCGATGATCGCACTTGCCTGAGCCATTTCCAGCATGTGCGTTACCGACTCCGCGTCATTCGCCCGGAGCACGTCCGGGAGACGAAGGAGTGGCACAAGCTCGGTATCGTCCCCATCGGAAAAGACACGGGCTGGCATGCTCGTGCCCAAGGCCTCACGAAGAGCAACAAGGCTGTCGCAGTACCAGTCGATCGGAAGCCGTTGATTATGGGTCTTGGCCTCCACTCGATTCACGTCGAAACGGGAGAAGTCGCCAAGGCGGACATGGACAGCCACGAAGGGCGCGGCCGACGCTTCCGGCAGGTACTTTTTGCGGGTAATCCTGCGAAAGGCGTCGTAGAGCACGCGCCCATGGCCGCGGACTTCATGGAAATGTTTTTCGAAGTTTGACGCCACGGTGTTCTTGAAGACAACGACTGTGTTTCTGCCGTCAAATGCCATTGACGCAGCTGTATCCGAGGGAATCTTGCGTGCCGCTGCGAGAAGCACGGTGCGCCACGGCTCGCCCACATAGCCGTGATTGGTGAAAAGCTTGAAATATTCGCGCCGGTCCCGCTCACGGCGCAAATAGGGACCTATGCGCGGGCGGAACCAGCGCGGTCCGAGCATCTGTGCATCGTTGTTTCGACACCATATCTCACAACGCGCCCAGGCGAGCATGCTGTGACCAAGACCGAAACGGCCGATATCTGGATAGCCATAGAGATGTGCCATGAGCGTCTGCCTTCTCAGCGCCAAAACTCAGTCGATGTCCGGCAGACGGCGCCGAACCGATGGTTGAATTGCTCAGCGAAGACGGGGCTCACCCTCATTGTGTCGTTTTTCCGTTCTCTGTTGCCTGCAAGCTGACCATTCTCGTCGCACGATCAGCCAACACAAGGTGAATGGCATAGGTCACAGCGGTGGCAAGCGCGTACCAGACCATGACAGTGGTTGGATTGTCGACCCCTACCCAGCCGAGTCCGCCGAAGACACACAAGGTGAAAAGAAACCGGCATATTTCCCAAGTGAATTGAAGCGACTGGCGGTCAATAACGACAAGCGTCATGGTCAACGCCGTGGCGACGAAGCGCACATACGCGATTGGAAATCCAATCACGCAGAGTTTGCCGGCCATGGTCCAATCCGCCCCGAAGACTAGCGGAACGAGGCTTGGCGAAAGTATCATCCCGAGCACTGTCGGCAACAGACCGATGGCAAGAAGCTGAAAGAGCGAACGTCGAAACGCCCTGTTCAAGCCCTGCTTGTCGGTACGATAGAGTGTTGACAACTCGCCAGTGAAGACCTGCGAAACGGCCACCGCGATGACGCCAACCGGCATCAAGATAAATCGCTCCAGGAGGGCGTACTGCCCCGCGACTTTCAGGTCGAACAGCGCAACAAAGGCGAATGGCGCGACCGCAGCGCTAAGAGATGACAAAAGCGTTCCCGGAAAAGTGAGGAGGCCAAATTTCTGGAAACGAATGGCCGTAAGCCTCATCTCGGAAAAAGAGATTCGAGAAATCAGAGTTCGCCAGAGTTTGCCGCTCCCAAAGAGGACGGTGATTGCCCCGAAGGCTCTACCGAACACATCGGCAAGAACGAGACCAACTCCAATGAAAGGAAGAAAGGCAAATCCAAGCGCGCCAAATGAGAACCCCACCGATTGCAAGATCTTAGACCGTGCGCTTAGACCATAGTTACGCTCGCGGATTGGCAAGAAGGTGAGCATTTGGTAGATCCCCGCTACGGCCATTGCGACGGGTAAGAAAAAGATAATGCCTTGCAGAGATGGCAGGGCACCCGGGATCAACAAATTGGCAGCGCCGGCAAGAAGAAGGGTCGTCATGCTGGTCAAGATGCAGAGCCGAAACGTCAATTTTAACAGATTTTCAAAAACCCTTCCCGGTCGCGCGCTCAAAATTGCAACCTCATAGCGAAATGCGA
Source organism: Mesorhizobium sp. M0136 (assembly GCF_040322515.1). Taxonomy (NCBI): domain Bacteria; kingdom Pseudomonadati; phylum Pseudomonadota; class Alphaproteobacteria; order Hyphomicrobiales; family Phyllobacteriaceae; genus Mesorhizobium; species Mesorhizobium sp. M0136. Next base: position 219,032 of record NZ_JAMYTP010000005.1, on the reverse strand, counting down.
CAAACATAACCGCCACATTCAGTATCGAAATATAGATCTGATATCGGCCGAACGCTTCAGCATCATAGAGCCGCGTCAGGGCAGGAAGAGCAGCAACGGCAATGGCCTGCGCAATCACTGACCCCGACAGCACGGTCAGGATGCTTCGAAACATGCCAAATCGCCAATTGTAAAAATCGAGACAGTTTTCTCCTGACGCAAAACATGGCCGGCAAACGGCCGAACGGTCGCGGAGAGCAAATTTCCTAGGCCAGGCCGTTCCGCAACGAGGTTCAGGACATAAACTCCGATCGGCTTATTCTTGCGATTATCCATCGGTGGGGTTCTGCGCCTTGTGGATGTCGTTGGTTGATTCGCGCACGGCCACGGTGTATCGCGAAACTCGGTGATCGCAAGTCTCGATGCATATACATCTCGGGACGCACCCGCTAGGCACCCGCGCCCATGGTGTTCAATGAGCTACAACGCCTCGACGACTCGCCACCGAGATTGCAGCCATCTAAGCGAGACTATCGTTGCCAGAGTGCGGCTTCGAGAAAAATTGTCCGAGTTTGCGCATTGGCTTGGCAACAAGCGCGTAGTCAAGAGGACCCGATCCGAGCCAGCGGCGGCGTGCCCGCAGCGCTTCCAGATTGTGCCCGATATGCGAGGCAAGGCTTCGCGTGCTGGCCCCGCCTACCATCATATCCACAAGCACGTGGCTAGTCGCCGCGATTCGGAAACCGTGGAGTTCAACGGCTCTCAACATCCAATCATAATCCGATGCCACTTTGAGGCTGAGGTCGAATGCACCTACCGCGTCCGCAACCCGTCGCTTGACGTAGAACGTTGGATGGGCCGGCATCCATCCGGTTCGAAAACCCTTGCTGGGTCGGGCCGCGGCACGCCAACGGCGTACCACGCGCTTGGTCAGATGGTCTTCGACAAAATCCAGGTCGCCATGCACGATGTCAGCCTGTTCGAGCCCTGCCGAGATCCGTCCCAGCGCGGTACGATCGTGGAAGCAATCGTCTGAATTCAGCACTCCAACCGCATCTCCGGTATAGAGGCGCAGCCCCTTGTTGAGCGCATCATACATCCCGCTGTCGGGCTCGCTGACCAGGCGGATCTGGTCCTGTGGGTACGATTGGACTATCCGCAGCGTATCGTCCGATGAATGGCCGTCGATGATCACCAGTTCTTTGTCGTAATGATTCTGGACTAGGAAGCTGTCAATCGTATGCCTGATCGTCGCCGCGGAGTTCCAACAGACGGTCAAGACCGAGATTTTCATATCAACCCGGTCCGACGCCACTTACTGTGCCGCAACGCGAATGCGATCCTCATCGAGGCGCCGATGTTCGGATTCCCGTCTTACCGTTTCGAGGTCGGACTGGACCATTTCCTGGACCATTGTCGCCAGCGACGTTGTTGCCTTCCACCCGAGAACGCGCTCCGCTTTCGAGGCGTCGCCGATCAGAAGTTCTACTTCGGTGGGTCTGAAATAGCGCGGGTCCACCTCGACCAGAACGGCGCCGGATTTCGCATCGATGCCTTTTTCATCTATGCCGGAACCAACCCATTGGATCTCGGTCCCAACCTCATTGAATGCAAGCTCGACGAAGCGACGGACCGAGTTCTTCACGCCGGTTGCAAGGACATAGTCGTCGGGTACGTCGTTCTGAAGAATTCTCCACATGCCCTCGACATAGTCGCGGGCATGCCCCCAATCCCGCTCGGCTGACAGATTGCCGAGGTAGAGTTTGTCCTGAAGGCCGAGGCTGATCGCGGCAGCCGCGCGCGTGATCTTGCGGGTGACGAAGGTCTCGCCGCGCATCGGGCTCTCGTGGTTGAAAAGGATGCCGTTGGAAGCATGGATGTCGTAGGCTTCGCGGTAATTCACTGTGATCCAGTAGGCATAGATCTTGGCAGCCGCATAGGGCGAGCGGGGATAAAAGGGCGTCGTCTCCCGTTGCGGGATCTCCTGCACCTTGCCGTAGAGCTCGGACGTCGATGCTTGATAGAAACGCGTCTTTTTTGTCAGGCCAAGCAGCCGGATCGCCTCGAGCAGGCGCAACGTGCCGATCGCGTCGGCATTCGCCGTGTATTCCGCGGTCTCGAAGCTCACCTGGACATGCGATTGTGCTGCGAGATTATAAATCTCGTCTGGCTGCACTTCCTGGACGATGCGGATGAGGTTGGTGGCGTCGGTCATATCGCCGTAGTGCAGCGACAGCCTTACGTCCTTTTCGTGGGGATCCTGGTATAGATTGTCGATGCGACCGGTGTTGAACGACGACGACCGCCGCTTGATACCATGGACATTGTAGCCCTTTGCCAAAAGAAGTTCCGCCAGATAGGCGCCATCCTGGCCGGTGATGCCGGTAATGAGTGCGGTTTTCCTAGTCATTGTGCTTCTCCGGGGTCGGTAAGACGATATTCTCAAGGCTGATCAGCGTAGCTTTGGACATTACAAAATACCCACTTCAAAAACTGAAGATGTGAGGCTTGCGAGCGGCGGCTTGGTTACGTCGACTACTGATCTTTGTCACCTTGTCAACGTGCGCCAAAGCCCGTCAGCATGGTTCGGATGGTACGAAACACGATCAGCACGTCGAGCCAAGGGGAGAAATTCTTGATATAGTAGAAGTCGTAGTGAAGCTTTTCCAAGACGTCGTCAACAGCCGCGACGTGGCCTTGGTTGACTTGCGCCCATCCGGTAATGCCAGGCCGCACGATGTGCCGGTATCGATAGAATGGCAGCTCCGCCTCGTACCACTTCGAGAGCACGAGCGCTTCCGGCCGCGGACCGATCCAGCTCATCTCGCCGCGCAAGATGTTGAAGGCCTGCGGCAACTCGTCGATCCTGGATTTTCTCAAGAACTGCCCCAAACGGGTGATGCGTGCGTCGCCGGCCTTCGTAATGGCCGCTTCCTTCTCGTCGACAGCTATGTCGCCGAGCTTCATCGTTCGAAACTTGTAGACCTCATAGGGATGGCCTCTATAGCCCATTCGCTTCTGTCTAAATAGCGCCGGTCCAGGCGAATCGATCTTTACAGCGATCGCCACGAACAACAGCAATGGCGAGAAAACAACAAGTACCAACAATGCAGAGGCCCAGTCTATCGCCTGCTTTATTTTCAGGTAAGCCTGGTTTGGATTCAAGGAGCCTAGAGTATTTTCAGAAAGATGCTCGATCTCCACCCTGCCTGTGAGCGACTCGCTTATTTGCTTGACATGATAGACCGGCGTTCCCGAGAGCGCGCTATCGGCAATATACCGCTCCCATTCATCTGAAAGGTCGGCTCGAAGATCGGCCACCACGCCGCTTGCGTACTCGACGACCGTGTCAGGTGAATGAATTTTGTGCCAGCTAACGCCTGGTATGCTCTCCAGCCTGTTGACGTCTCCGCCGGGAATTATCGCCAGTCGGTGTGCGTCGAGCCGCCGGGTGGCCAAGCTCAAACCAAAATACCACAATGTCGATTGAATGAAGCTCGCCGCCGCCTGGAACCGGCTGTAATCGAACCTGAAGAAGAAGATCGTCGCGAACACCAGGCCGTAGGTCAGGGCGAAGGTTGGCAGGATGTAGCCAGCCGCTGCAACGCCCGGAAAATTGCCGATGCGCTTGTAAAAGAAATAACCGGTCGTGTGAGCAATAAATGCCGCAAAGATCGTGACCTGCAGGTTCGGTGACCGGATCACCTCCTGATCGACTGACAGGCGGATCAGCGCCGGCAGCAAAATCGCGAATGTCAATCCGCCAAGCAGCTGAAAGCGCATCCGGAGCAGCAGATGCCGTTTGTTGGGTAAATGGATGGTGGTGGCGATCAATTTGAATCCCGCGAATCAACCCGGACGTTCACCTGACAACATGCCGCTCCCGGCCGACGCTCGAATAGGCTATGCCTTCCTTCACAACGTCCTCGCCGCGATAGACGTTTCGCAGGTCGACCATCACCGGCGTCGCCATGACTGCACGAAGCCGCTTCAGATCCAATGACCGAAACGCATTCCACTCGGTGACGATGACGATTGCGTGCGCGCCGTCGGCCACCGCGTAGGCGCTTTCCCCGAATTCAATGCCCTCGATCATTTTGCGCGCCTGCTCCATGCCGACCGGATCATAGGCCTTGATTGCAGCGCCGGCATCCTTGAGGGCCTGGATGATGGCCAATGAGGGCGCATCGCGCATATCGTCGGTGTTCGGCTTGAACGTAAGGCCCAGGATACCGATGGTCTTGCCGCGAACCGAGCCGCCGCAGGCCTCGACCACCTTGCGCGCCATGGCCCGTTTGCGCTGGTCGTTTATCGAGACCGTCGTTTCAATCAGCCGCACGGGGCTTGCCGCGTCCTGCGCGGTCTTGACCAGCGCCAGCGTATCTTTCGGGAAACAGGAACCGCCATAGCCCGGCCCGGCATGAAGAAACTTTGCGCCGATGCGGTTGTCCATGCCGATGCCGCGCGCGACGTCCTGCACATCGGCTCCCAACCGCTCGCAAAGATCGGCAATTTCGTTGATGAAAGTGATCTTCATGGCCAGAAACGCGTTACCGGCATATTTGGTAAGCTCTGCCGTACGCCGGCTCGTGTAGAATATCGGCGCGACGTTCAACGAGAGCGGGCGGTAGATCTCGCCCATGACGGCTTTGGCCCGTTCGGCATCGGTGCCGACAATGATGCGGTCGGGCCGCTTGAAGTCCTCGATCGCCGATCCTTCGCGAAGAAATTCCGGGTTGGAGACCACCGCAAAATCGGCTGTGGGATTTTGCTCGCGGATGATCCGTTCCACCTCATCGCCGGTACCGACGGGAACGGTCGATTTCGTCACCACGACCGTAAACCCCTTGAGCGCGCGACCAACTTCGGCGGCCGCGTCATAGACGAAGGACAGGTCGGCATGGCCATCGCCACGCCGTGATGGCGTGCCCACGGCAATGAAGACGACATCCGATTGAGAAACGGCATCGGCCAGATTGTCGTCGAAACGCAAGCGGCCTTGCGCAGCGTTGGTGGTGACGAGGTCGTCAAGCCCTGGCTCGTAGATCGGTATCTTGCCAAGTTTGAGCATGGCAAGCTTTTCCGCATCCCGGTCGACGCAGCAGACCTGATGGCCAAAGTCGGCGAAGCAGGCGCCCGAGACGAGCCCTACATAGCCGGCACCAATCATTGTTATTCGCATACAGCGTACCCTCAATCAGCGCCGACGAGACGATCTCGCCACACAGCGCCTAGTCCCACCGAAGAACGGCTACCGCACTCCCGGGTGAAAACCCGAGAGCCGATCCTACAACAATTTGCATCGCCTCGCCGCACCTTGATGCTTACGGCTATGCGATGGCGACGAGATCCCTGGTATCCAGATCGACAGGTATCTCGCCATTCATGATGGCAACCAGAACCCGAGCTCTTCCGGCTGGATCGAGCCGGTCAAGGCGACCGATCATTTCGGCGAAAGGGCCGGAAAGGATCCGAACCGAAGCGCCGGCTGCGAGGCCGCCGCTGAAATCGAGCAAGCCATGCCTGCCGGTCAATGCAATGAAGCGCTCTACCAGACCGGAGGGGACAGGCAAAGGCCGGTCCCCCTGCATGACGAGGGAGCGCACACCGAATGTTCCATTAATCGAGCGCCAACGTTGCAACGCGACGTCCAGGGCGATGAACATGTAACCGGGGAAATAAGCCGCAACTCGTGTTTCGAGCCGCCTGGCATGACGCACGGTTTTCTCGCAGCGAGGCACAAAGGGCTGGAACCCCTGGATCCGGAGATGCCGCTCGGCAACGTGCTCCTTTCCGGGAAAGACGCTGGCCGCATACCAGCGGGTTGCCGGCGCGGCGGTCGGCTCAGGCGACGGGATTGTTGCCTTGCTCGTTGTTTTTTCCGCGCTATTCACGTGTCTCCCTTCGGCGGTCGGCGGCATGATCTCAGGTCAACGGTTACGACAGTGTGTGGATACCAGCAAGCAACCAAGCCACTAGAGTCAAGGCGGTTGGGTTAAGAATTTCCTACACATTGTCCAGAAATTTAGCTCTGCCTAAATAATCATCGAGCCGCTTTCTTTTTCAGCTGGCTGAGATGTTATGTCGAGCAATTTATTTCCATACGTAAGTGCGTGGTTACGCTAGTCGTGACGAATCGCCCGTTGGTTCTGGTACTTAGTCTGTCGACTTGAAGCTAATGTGACGGAAGGCGTCGCGCACAAGCCTGCCGCCGGCGACAAAGATCCTGCACGGCCACACCAAGTACGGCGAAAACCATTCGGCAGGTTTTCTCGCAGAACGGGTCACCATCGAGTCATGGGGGTTCAGGCAATAACATGGCGACAGCGATACAACATGCAGGTCCGTTTTTGACTTAAGTTCCGCTCGACCGGCTTCACGAACGCTTCAGCAGCGACCAGACAGCCGGCACCAGGCTCGCGGCCAGCGCAACCTTGATCAGATCACCGACGATAAAGGGCACCACCCCGAACTGCCAGGATTTTTCCGGGCCGATCAACAGCGCCAGCCAGGCAAAGCCCATTGCCATCATGACGATCTCGGCCACCAGCATGGCATTGAAGAGCTTGATAGGATGGCGATCCCAGCCACGGTCGGCAGCCCAGCCGACGATCGCCGCCATGACGACGAAGCCGGCTAGATAACCGCCGGTCGAACCGAGCATGTATGCGATGCCGATGCCTTTTTCCGGCGTGCTCTGGAAGACCGGAAAGCCCATCGCGCCCTCAGCCATGTAGAGAAGCAGCGTTGCGACGCCGAGGCGCATGCCGAAGGAGGCAGCGATCAGGAAGACAGCGAGCGTCTGCATCGAGATATCGACCGGACCGAGCATGACCTTGGTCTTGGCCGACAAGACCAGCAGCAGCGTTCCGGCGAACGCCAGCAGAAGCTGTCCCGCCAGGCGGGCCGCGCCCTTTTCGGGCAAAGCGAGAGAAATGAGCGGACGCATCGTCGTTGCAATTGCCATGGTCTTCCCCGTTCCGGATTGCCGCCGAACGCGGCCTTGCGTTTTCCTATATTGGCTTCCGTGCTATGCGGCAATCGGTTTTGCCCTCGCCCCAAAAAAGGTCGCGACGTTCGCATGGCGCTGAAATTCGACACACGCTTCGACCCTGCCTACGGCCAAGGCGTAGCCGTTGCGCCCAACGTACTTCGGATCACCGCCAGGAACCCAAGCCCGTTCACCTTTCACGGAACCAACAGCTATATCGTCGGACGCGAGACGCTGGCGGTAATCGATCCCGGGCCGGATGACGAGGCACATCTTAGAACACTGCTCGAAGTGATCGGGACCAGGCCGGTCAGCCATATCTTCGTCAGCCACACGCATCGCGACCATTCGCCGCTGGCGGCTCGGTTAAAGCAGCATACGGGTGCGGCGGTTCTGGCGGAAGGCCGACATCGTCCGGCGCGGCCGTTGCGTACCGGCGAGGCCAGTCCGCTCGATGCCAGCGCCGACACCGGCTTTGTTCCTGATATCGCGCTGCCGGACGATATGGTGATCGACGGCGACGGCTGGGCGATCCGGACGGTGCTGACGCCCGGCCATACCGCCAATCATGCAGCCTTCGCGCTGGAGGGAACCGGCATCCTTTTCTCGGCCGACCACGTCATGGCGTGGGCAACCACGATCGTCGCGCCGCCGGACGGCGCGATGGCGGACTACATGACATCGCTCGATCGGCTGATCGAACGCGACGACCGGCTGCTGCTGCCCGGCCATGGCGGTCCGGTGATCGAGCCGCGCAACTTCATGCGCGGATTGAAAACGCATCGCAAAATGCGCGAACGGGCAATTCTGGAGCGGATCAACAGCGGCGACCGGGCAATCAAGGACATGGTGGAGGTGATCTATCGAGACACCGACCCGCGCCTGCATGGCGCGGCCGCCCTGTCGGTACTTGCCCATCTGGAAGACCTGGTGGCGCGCGGCCTGGTCCAAACCGACAGCGCGCCGGCTATCGACGGCATCTATTCGCCGGTAAAGTAGTACCCTCCGATATTATTCCGCCGGCGCCACGCCCACCTGGCCAGCGACTTCCTGGTCGAGTTCGGCAAGAAAATCGGTTATGCGCACTGCATTGTCGCCAAGATCGTGGCGGCCGTAACGCGAGGCCGAGCGCATATCGACGATGACCACGTCGCCGTCGTCGGTCACGCGGATGGCGACATCGGCTGGAAGGCCAAGCAGCAAGCTCTTGGCCAGCGCATCGACCGTCACGTCGCTTTGCCCTGATGCGTCGGGAAATGGCGCCGTGAGCTGCCAGCCGCGCTGATCGAGCACGGTTTTGACCGCCTCAAGAACGCGATCGAAAGGCAAGGTGTAGCTGCGTCCGGTAACGAGCGGATAAGCTTCGATTTGCAGGCGCTGCTCGCCGGGCGTCGGCGGCAAAAGCTCGTTCATGTCCTTTGACCGGGTAGAAATATCGAGCGCCGGCGGGTCGTCCAGATCCGTCGAGATGTCGCGCAGCGGCGGATAGGTCGCCGCCCAATAGGCCGCGACAGCGTATGGGACGAGCACCAGAAGCGCCAGCAAGGCGCCGGCGGTCAGGTCCTGGCCGCCGCGATCGCCGAAATTCCACAATCGCGCGAAGGCAAATCCGGCAAACAGAAGCGCAAATGCTGCCAGCAGGGCGACGATGCCAAGCACCCACAGGAAAGCCGGGGTCTCGACGAGGTCATAGCGATGGCCGATGAGAGCGGTCAGCAGCAGCACTGCCGAAAACGCGCCGGCGCGCCGCGACCAACCGGCAGCCCTCGACGTTTGTCGCTCGGGAATTCCCGTCATTGTGTTCCGCGCTGCCCCAACCCGAACAAAGGCATAGTGCCTTTCAGCGGCGGCTTGAAGGCGCAAAGACGCCGCATCTCCGGTCAATCCGTCGGCAGGCGATAATCCCGGAACTGCTGGCGCAAGGTAATCTTCTGGATCTTGCCGGCAGCGGTATGCGGGATTTCGCCGACAAAGGCGACGTCGTCCGGCATCCACCACTTCGCCACCTTGCCGTCCATGAATGCGAGGATGTCCGTCTTGGTCGGCTCCCTACCCGGCTTGCGGACCACCACGAGCAAAGGCCGCTCGCCCCATTTCGAATGCGGAATGCCGATAGCGGCGGCCTCTGCCACATCGGGATGGCCGACCGCGACGTTCTCGAGCTCGATGGTCGAGATCCATTCGCCGCCCGACTTGATCACGTCCTTGGCGCGGTCGGTGATCTGCATATAGCCGCAGGGATCGATGTGCGCGACGTCACCGGTATCGAACCAGCCGTCTTGATCGAACTGTTCGGATCCGATGCCGCCATAGTAGGCGCGCGCGACGGCCGGCCCGCGGACCTTGAGCCGGCCGAAGGTCTTGCCGTCCCATGGCAGTTCGTTGCCGGCATCGTCCGTCACCTTCATTTCGATACCGAACGGGGTAAAACCCTGCTTCTGCTGGACGCCGAGGCGGGCCTCGCCCTTCAGCCCGGCGTAGTCCGGCTTCAGGGTGCACAGCGTGCCGAGGGGCGACATCTCGGTCATGCCCCAGGCGTGGACGACCTGGACATCGTAATTGTCCTGGAACTTCGTCGTGAGCGCGCGTGGACAGGACGCGCCGCCGATGACGACTTTCTGCAGATAGGGCAGTTTCTTGCCGGTCTCTTCCAGATGCTGGAGGAGCATCATCCACACCGTCGGCACAGCGGCGCTGAAGGTCACCTTCTCGGTGTCGAGCAGTTCGTAGAGCGAGGCGCCATCCATCTTGCAGCCGGGCATGACCAGCTTGGCGCCAATCATCGGCGCGCTCTGGGCAAGGCCCCAGGCATTGGCGTGAAACATCGGCACGACCGGCAGTATGGTATCGCGCGACGACAGGCCCATGGCGTCGGGCATCGCCTCGATCATGGCGTGCAGCACGTTCGAACGATGGCTGTAGAGGACGCCTTTCGGGTCGCCCGTCGTACCCGAGGTGTAGCACATGCCGGCGGCCGTGCTTTCATCGAATGTCTTCCAGGCGAAGTTGCCGTCGGCTTCAGCAAGCCATTTTTCATAGGCAACCACATTGGGCAGCGCAGTCTCCGGCAGATGCGCCGTGTCGGTCAGCACAATAACCTGCTTCAGCGACTTGACCGCGCCGGCGATCTTTTCGAGCAGCGGCAGGAAGGTCAGGTCGACGAAGATCGCCTTGTCCTCCGCATTGTTCATGATCCAGGTGATCTGCTCGGGAAAGAGCCGCGGGTTGAGCGTGTGATAGATCGCGCCGACACCCATGATGCCGTACCAGGCCTCGATGTGGCGCGCGGTGTTCCAGGCCAGGGTGGCGATGCGGTCGCCAAGCCCGAAGCCGTCACGATCGAGCCGCTCGGCGACCTTCAGGGCGCGATGATGGATTTCGGCGTATGTGCTGCGCACGATCGGCCCCTCGATCGAGCGCGACACGATCTCGCGTCTGCCGTGCTGCCTCTCGGCGTTGTCAATCAGCTTATGGCAAAGCAGCGGCCATTCCTGCATCAACCCGAGCATCTTGTTCCTCCCGTTATTTTTTGCGCCATTGTGGGACGAACCGGCGGATTGTCCAGCGGTGACCGGGCTGGAGCGGTGCATAGGGCGAAATGAGGCCGAATTCGCCACAATCCGGCCATGCTCGGCGTTAACGTTGATTAACGGGCGGGGCGCGATTGGCTAATGAAAGAGGTGTCGCATGGACGCGCAGCTCGACGACGAAGCCCTCGAAAATACGCTTGCTGAAAGTCTGGCCGATCTGGTGGCGGCCGACGTCGCGCAGGCCGATCTGGTGCCCGACGCCAAAACCGTTTCCGAAGATGAATTCGTCGAGGTCGTCGGTGGCGCCCTCGAAGCGGTCGGCGGCACGCTCTTGTTCAAGATGTGCGTCGAGAACGAGGGCGAAAGCCAGCATGTCGCTGCCGCCTGCGTCGGCGACGGCGGCAATCGTCAGTTCCTGCTGCTCACCTTGCCGGCCAGCGGGGGTGCGCTGAAGGTCGAGACCACCGCGAAAAGCACCAATCCGGTGGCCGGCATTGCCGCCGCCTATGCCGGGCTGATGGACGCATTCCAGGCCGCGGCCTGATTTCCAGGCGGGATACCGGAGGCGAGCGCAAGACTTGCCGCCTGCGGGCGACACCCGCCTGGTGGCAGGCAGCTCTTGCGCGAGGCTCTTGCCAGACACATCTTGGGTTGAGGCAAGGAGATCCGACATGGACCAGATCGCAAACCCGGCACCCGGCTTTCAACGCAATCCGGACAAGGTCATTACCGTCAAGCCTTATAAGGGCACCGTGACGGTGCGCGCCGGCGATACCGTCATCGCCTCGTCCAGCAAGGTCAAAGTGCTGACCGAATCGCCCTACCCTCCGGTTTTCTACATTCCGTTCGACGACATCGACTTCAACCAGCTTGGCAAGACCGAACACTCGACCCATTGCCCCTACAAGGGCGATGCCAGCTATTGGAGCGTGCTGCCCGCCGGCGATGCCGGCAAGGATGCGATGTGGGCCTATGAACGGCCCTTCGACGAGATGTCAGACATTCGCGATCACGGCGCGTTCTATCCAAACAAGGTGACGATCGAGGCCACGCCCGGCTGATCAGTCGGTGGTGCCTTCATCGCCGATGCCGTCGGCATCGTCGAGCCGCACGAAGGTGAGACCCTTCGCCTTAAGCGCCAGAAGTCCCTGCACCACGCCTTTGCCGGCCGCATGGGTCGGCTGGTTGATATGAGCGATGATGACGTCGCCGTCCTTTGCCGCCGCGATGCGCCGGGCGGTCTCTTTTGCGCCGAGCAATGAGCCGCCATCGCCGTTGATCGAGAATCCGGCGATCTTGAAGCCAAGCTTGCGTATCATCGCGATTGCCGATGGGCTGTATTCGGCGGTTGCGCCGCGAAACCATTTCGGCGCGGGTTCGCCGGTCGCGGCAAGAGCGGCAGCACCTGATTCGACTTCGGCCAGCACGGCCTGCGGGCTGCCGGCACTGCGAATGCCGTAGATCTTTTGCGGCGTGTCGACGGCCGGGACGTGGCGGCCGCCATGGTTTTCCAATTCAAACAGTTCGGGATGCGCCCGCATGATCTCGACGGCGGCGGCGTTGTGTTTCAGCCAGATGCCGGTGACGAAAATGGTAGCGGGAATCTTGTTTTCCACCAGCGCCGAGAGAATCCTTGTATCGGTCCGCCCGCCGCAGGCATCAAGCGTCAGCGCGACGCGGCCGCCGCCCGCCTCGGCCTTGATGTGCAGCGTCGGTTCGACGAGCAACTGGGCGTTGCTGGGAGAAGCAGCCCACAGCGATATCGCAATGGCGCAAAAATGCTTTTGGAACAGGCGCATTGACTATTTCCAGGTCGCCGGATCAAAGTTGAAGCGGCGACCCCAAGACCGGCATCAAGGCGGAAATCGGGACGATGCCCCTGCAAAAGCGTCGGCAGCGGCAATTTGACCACCGGCCTGACCTTTGGCAAGCACGAGGTCACAATGCGTGCTCGACGTCCTTAACCGTACGTGAAAGGATCGCGCGCACCGCGTCGACAACCGCTTTAACCTCTAGTCGCCAGACGCAGCAAGCCTTGCTCGGATCGGGACGGCGGCACAGGTCCCTGGCTATGCACTCGCAAGGCATGGAGGGCCGCGGCGTAACACTGGCCACGCCGACAGGACCCCAGACGGCGGGGTCGGTCAGGCCGAAGAGGCCGACAACCGGCGTTCCCGCGGCGGCCGCCATGTGCATCGGGCCACTCTCGTTCCCCAGAAACAGGCGTGCCTGGCCGAGGACCGCCAGCAGCGTTGCCAGCGACAGCGCCCCGACCAAATTGACGACCGGCGAAACGGCCTTGGCGACGATGCGCTCGGCAGATGCCTGTTCACCGGGGCCGCCGACAAGCAGGAAGTCCAACCCGGTCTGTCGCGAGAGCTCGTCGATCGCCAGCGCAAAACGTTCCGGTTGCCATTGCCGCCCCCGGAAGCTCGCTCCCGCATGAACGGCTATGAAGGCGTTACGCCGCAGATGATGCCGGTCGAGAAGCGCCAATGCCTTGGCGGTCTCCAGCGGCAGCGGCTCAATCTTTGGGACCGGCGCGCGCAACTCCACGCCGAGTGCCTCAAGCGGCGAAAGATAGCGGTAGAGATAATGCCGGCCACCAAAGCCAAACGGCTTGGCCAGGACGTTGGCGGGCTGGCGTTCCAGCCAGCGCAACGGTTTTTCGGGAGGATCATATCCGACGCGGGTCTTGGCGTTGACGAGCCTCACGATGATGCGTGATGTTTTGGAATCGGACAGGTCGATGGTCAGGTCAAACCGGAACCGGCGCAGAGCGCGCACCATCGCGTAAAGTTCGCGACCACGCTCCAGTGGGGTGCCACGCATCCGGGCGCGCTGGAACGCCGCCACGTCCGAGGCGATGCCATGAGCCGTCAGGAAACTGGCAAAGCTCGCCTCGCAAAGGAACACGATCCTGGCCTTTGGATATTCGAGGCGCAGGTTTCTGGCGAGCGCCGAGGCGAGGACAAGATCGCCGATGAATTTCGTCTGGAGGATGAGAATCGAGCGGACGTGCGCGGGCGGGTTCTGCAACATCTGTTTCTGGCACCGGGGCAGGTTCGGGGGCCGGAAACTGGGCAGAAACGATGTCGGGATTTGGAGCCGTCACGCGCACGTTCGCGTGAATTTGGTTACAAATCGGTAAGGTCAGATGCCGGTGGACTCCAACTCCTATCCGCGGCCGTTCTTTGCAACCTGCACCGCCGCCTGTGCGGCGGCCAGCCTGGCAATCGGGACCCGATAGGGCGAGCACGAGACATAGTCGAGGCCGACCTCTTCGCAGAAATGGATCGACGCTGGATCGCCGCCATGTTCGCCGCAAATGCCGAGCTTGATGTCGGGCCGCGTCGCCCTGCCCTTCTCGGCCGCCATCCGCACCAGCTCGCCGACACCCTCTATGTCGAGCGACACGAATGGATCCTGCTCGATGATGCCTTTTTGCCGGTAGGTCTCGAGGAACGAGGCCGCGTCGTCGCGCGAGATGCCGAAGGTGGTCTGGGTCAGATCGTTGGTGCCGAAGGAGAAGAATTCGGCCGCCTCGGCAATGACATGAGCGCGGATCGCGGCGCGCGGCAGTTCGATCATCGTGCCGGTGAGATAGGTGATCTTGACGCCGGTTTCCTCAATCACGCTCTTGGCGACGGCATCGATGCGCGCCTTGACGAATTCGAGCTCCTTCGCCAGGCCGACCAGCGGCACCATGATCTCCGGGACCACCAGCGCGCCGGCCTTCCTGCCGGCCTCAACGGCTGCCTCGAAAATGGCGCGCGCCTGCATCTCTGCGATTTCGGGATAGGAGACCGCAAGCCGGCAGCCACGGTGGCCGAGCATCGGATTGAACTCGTGCAGCGCTTCGGTGCGCCGCCTGAGCTTGTCCGGCGATACGTTCATGGCAGCGGCGACCTCGGCCACCTCCTCCTCGGTCTTCGGCAGGAATTCGTGCAACGGCGGATCGAGCAGGCGGATCGTCACCGGCAGGCCGGCCATGATCTCGAACAGCTCAAGGAAATCCGAGCGCTGCATCGGCAACAGCTTGGCCAGCGCCGTCCGCCGTTCCTTTTCCGTATCGGCCAGGATCATCTCGCGCATGGCAACGATGCGGTCGCCGTCGAAGAACATGTGTTCGGTGCGGCAAAGCCCGATGCCTTCGGCGCCGAAGGAGCGCGCCATGCGCGCATCGAGCGGCGTCTCGGCATTGGTGCGCACCTTCATGCGGCGGGCACCGTCGGCCCATTCCATGATAGCGGCGAAATCGCCCGAGAGTTCCGGCTGCAGCATCGGCACGGCGCCCTTCAGCACCTGGCCGTTGCCGCCGTCGATGGTGATGATGTCGCCCTTGCGGAAGGTCGCGCCCATCGCCATCAGCGTGCCGGCTTTGTAGTCGACGCGCAGCGAGCCGGCTCCCGATACGCAAGGCTTGCCCATGCCGCGCGCCACCACGGCGGCGTGGCTGGTCATGCCGCCGCGCGTCGTCAGGATGCCTTCGGCCGCATGCATGCCGTGGATGTCTTCGGGGCTGGTCTCGATGCGGACCAGGATCGCCTTGCGGCCTTGCGTCTTGGCTTCCTCGGCGTCGTTCGAGGAAAACACGATCTCGCCGGTCGCAGCGCCCGGGGAGGCCGGAAGGCCGACGCCGATGATATCGCGCGCCGCCTTCGGATCGATTGTCGGATGCAGCAACTGGTCGAGCGAGGCCGGATCGATGCGGGCGACGGCCTCCTCTTTCGAAATCAGTCCATCCCTGGCCATGTCGACGGCAATCTTCAGCGCAGCCTTGGCGGTGCGCTTGCCGGACCTGGTCTGCAGCATCCACAATTTGCCGCGCTCGATGGTGAATTCGAGATCCTGCATGTCGCGGTAATGTTTTTCCAGACGGTCGGAGATGCTGACGAAAGCCTGGAAGGCTTCCGGCATCAGCTTCTGCAGCGACGGCTTGTCGGAGCCGGCGGCGATGCGTGCCGCCTCGGTGATGTTCTGCGGCGTCCGGATACCGGCGACGACATCCTCGCCCTGGGCATTGACCAGGAACTCGCCATAAAGCTGCTTTTCGCCGGTCGACGGATTGCGGGTGAAGGCAACGCCGGTGGCCGAGGTGTCGCCCATATTGCCGAAGACCATGGCCTGGACGTTGACTGCCGTGCCCCAGCTTTCGGGGATATCGTGCAGGCGCCGATAGGTGATCGCGCGGTTGTTCATCCAGCTGGAAAACACCGCGCCGATGGCGCCCCAGAGCTGCTCGTGCGGATCCTGTGGAAAGGGCTTGCCGAGTTCCTCCTCGACCTTGGCCTTGTAGAGCGCGATCACGCCTTGCCATTCGATGGCTGTCAGCTCGGTGTCGAGTTCATGGCCGAGGCCACCCTTCTGGTCTTCGAGGATTTCCTCGAACACTTCATGGTCGAGGCCCATGACGACATCGGAATACATCTGGATGAAACGGCGGTAACTGTCGTAAGCAAAACGCGGATCGCCTGAATCGGCGGCCAGTGCTTCAACCGTCTCGTCATTGAGGCCAAGATTGAGCACGGTGTCCATCATGCCGGGCATCGAGGCGCGCGCGCCTGAGCGAACCGACACCAAAAGCAGTTTCGAGGGATCGCCGAAACGGCGTCCGGTCAGCCGACCGATATGGTCGAGCGCGACCGCAACGTCCGCCTCCAGCGAAGCCGGGTACGTGTGGCCGCTGGCGTAATAGGCGTTGCAGACCTCGGTGGTGATGGTGAAGCCCGGCGGCACCGGCAGGCCCAAGCTGCACATTTCGGCAAGGTTGGCGCCCTTGCCACCGAGCAGATTGCGGTCGCCGGCACGGCCTTCCGCGGCGCCGTCGCCAAAGGTGTATACCCATTTGGTCATGCTTGCTCCCCGGTTGCAGGAGATTGGAAAGGTTTGGCAAATCGAGCGATATGATGCTGCAGTGCGAAAGGCAAGGCATCGGCCAAGCCGGCCGGGCCTCTACAATCGATTAAGGAAAAGCGGCACAGAAAAGACTTTGCTTTTTGGAAAGCTTTGTTGTAGAACATAACGAGAACAAAAGGGCAGAACGATGAGAATGGCCGGAAAGCTCGATTATCTGGAAATGCCAGCGACAGGCGGAACGCTGGACAGCGTGAAGGCTTTCTACAGCGCAGCCTTCTCATGGTCGTTCGCCGATTACGGGCCGACCTATTCAGCTTTTGCCGAAGGGCTGGACGGCGGTTTTCAGGCGGATGGCCAAGATGCGCCGGCCAAGCCGCTGCCCGTGATCTATTCCGAAAGGCTGGAGGAAACACTAAGCGCCGTCGAGAATGCCGGCGGCACCGTGGTCAAGACGATCTTTTCATTCCCCGGCGGCAGGCGGTTCCATTTCGTCGATCCGGCCGGCAATGAAATGGCGGTGTGGGGTGAATAGGTCCGTTCAAAGTGACGACTGCAAAACTAGCGGGTCGGTCGCGCATAGTCGATATGTCGGCATTGAGCTTTCTCGCGGCTCGTCCTATAAGGCCGCGCGCACAGCGGGCACGCTCCGGCTGTTGGGGCGTCGCCAAGTGGTAAGGCATCGGTTTTTGGTACCGACATTCCCAGGTTCGAATCCTGGCGCCCCAGCCAAGCGTCAGCTGTGTACGGCCCGGAGACATAGGTAACAGTTTGTACCTAAGACATGGGTGACAACCTCGTGCCGAATGGGTTGTCGATGGTCTGCAAGGTCCTCTGTTCCAAGTCGATGTATCCGAGATCATAGTGCAGGAAGACGCAAAAGTTTGGTGCAAGACCGTCATGAAATCGTCCTCGAAGGAGCTCGTGCTCCACATCCTTGTGTGCAAGCAGTCGCAGATCTTAACCGGCCGTGGCGTCAATAGCTGGTGAACCTGGCAAGATGCGCCGGATGAGGCAATCAGGTTCGAACGCCCGAGATCCTGCCTCTGCAGAATTTCCGGGTTTAAGTCTTATTGCTGCGGCGTGATCGCAAAGCCCGGAAGACCGGTGAAGTTCGCAACACGTCAAATTCTCGGCGACACTCTGACGTTACAGCCCGCCTGTATGCACCCCGCAATGGCTCAGATCTGTCTCGGTTCGGTCCACTCGGTGCCCAAAGAGGCGAAATTTCCGGATCGAGGCGCATGGGCCACTGCGCCAGGACAGAGCGATCCGATCCGTGTCATACCGTCAGAGGCAAGACACTCGCAATTGGGGGAACAGATGAAGGAAGAGAACGACGTTGAGAAGCTGGTACGCACGCTGCGTGCTCGAGCACCTGATGACGCGGCGGTATTGCTGGCCCGAGAGTCTCCCGAGTTCATCCGGGACACACTAAAGTTGTTGCCAGACCGGCACGCCCGCAAGGTGGCGGAGCATTTGCCGCCGCATATGCGGCCCGTCAAGCCTCATGGCGATGGCAAGGACGTCGCGGTCCCCGAGTCGCTCATCGAACTGACGGACCCGATTCCCGCCAGCGTTCCCGTCGGCACGACAGTAGCCGCCGCAGTGCAGGCCGTCAGACGCACCCCGGTGCCGACCGAGCTCACTTATCTCTACATCACCGACCAGGGCGATAAACTGGTTGGCCTCGTGGTCCTGCGCGATCTGATGCTGAGCGAAGCGGACGCCACGGTGGATCAGATCATGCTGCCGAAGCCGTTCGCCCTCCCCGCCGATCTCTCTTTGAGCGACGCATGCAAGGCGGCGGTACGCCGTCACTACCCTGTCTATCCGGTGGTGGACGCGGAGAACCGGCTGCTCGGGCAGGTCCGCGGCTGGCGGCTGTTCGAGCAGCAAATCATCGAGATTTCTGCCCAGTCGGGCCAGATGGTGGGTGTCCAGAAGGAGGAGCGTTCTTTTACGCCCCTGTTTTCAGCCTTCTTGAAGCGGCATCCGTGGCTGCAGCTGAACCTGCTGACGGCCTTCATGGCCGCTTTCGTGGTCAGCTCGTTCACAGGCACGATCGAGAAGATCGTCGCCCTGGCGGCATTCCTCCCGGTCTTGGCCGGGCAGAGCGGAAACACCGGCTGCCAGGCACTGGCTATGACGCTGCGTGGCCTTGCCCTTGGCGATGTGGACAAACGATCGAAGCTGCACCTGGTGATGAGGGAGGGCGCGCTCGGGATCGCCAACGGTGTGCTCGTCGGTCTTGTGGCGGCTGCGGCGATGTGGTTCTACGCCTCGCGGCAACCGGAGTCGGCGGCCCAGGCGCCCATGCTGGCACTCGTGATCCTGCTCGCCATGTCCGGATCGTGCCTCATGTCCGGAATCTCCGGCGTGCTGATCCCGCTGGGCCTGCGCCGGGTCGGCGCCGATCCGGCGGTCGCTTCGGCGATCTTTCTCACCACCGTGACCGATATCGTAGGCATGGGCCTGATGCTGGGGCTGGCCACTATGCTCGTGCTGTAGCAAGGGCGCGTCCGGTGACGTGTCCCTGGGAGATGGGGTTCCTAGGCTGACCTCGTCGGCGGTCAACGAAACTGCGAAGGCCATGCGTAATCGCTCAGGCCGTTGCGAGAAGCATCGCCCTGCGGCTTTCCGACCGCTTGCGTACGCCATGGAAGACCTTTGGATGAGCTATACGTGTCAGGCGGCGACCAGATACGCGCAGAATCGTGCAAACAATATTAATCTTGCCGGCTGCGCGATCCGCCATGGATGATAATTTGAGTTAGTTTCCACTGGTGCCGAATACTGCAATTATGTACAGCAACTCTGAGAATATATTTGGCCAACCGTCGTAGCCGGGCACGAATGAAACCGATAGTTTGTTGCGCGGCTGCAACAGCTGTTGAAAACTCGGACGATTTCGCCAAAGTTCAGTCGCCTTTTTTCTCGTGGTCGTGCTAAGTCCTTCGCACTGGTCGGGTTTGGGGTGGTTCTCGGCATGCAATCTTCGTTTCGAACAATCGTCGGCTGCGCCGCGGCGCTGCTTTGTAGCGGCGCATTGCCGGCCGGCGCGCAGGGTCTTTTTTCGGCCTACGACGATGCTTTTTCAGCCCGCATCGCCAGTCCGTCGGACAACGGAACGCTCGCCCAGTTCGTTACGGTTGCCGTCAACGCCGGACAATACGATCAGGCGATCTCCTCGATCGAGCAGTATCTGATCAAATATCCCCGCGATGCGCGCGCCCGGCTGGCGGCCAGCCGGTTGTACTATCATGTCGGCTCCTACGAATTGGCCCGGCGGCAGGTGCAGTACGGCATCGAAGTCGGCGGCCTGTCGGCAAGCGAGCAGCAGGAAGCTGTTCGCCTGCTCGCCCGCATCGAGCGCGCGTTGCGTGGCGTCACCTGGGAACTCGCCCTGACCGGCGGCGTGTTCAGCGCATTCACCGATTTTGAGCCCGGCGGGGCGCAGGACGACGACAGCTTCGTCTCGCCCTATGGGCGGGCGGAAGGCTTTGTCCGGTGGGACCTCGGCACGCCAAGCGCCGACGCCCTCGTCCTTTCGGGGTCGTTGACTGCGACACAGCGCTTTTTCACGGAAGACCTGTCGGTTCCCGGCAGCAAGGAGACTTTCATCCACGGCAACGCCGCGATCACCTGGGACAAGGGGCTGCCCAACAGTGGGATCGATTCGCTGCGCCTGTTACTTTCGGCGTTTACCGTTACAGATCGTTTCGACAGCGACATCCAAGAAACCGGCATCGGCCTCAGTGGACGCTTTCTTGTGCGCCCGACTGTCGAGACGACGCTTTTCGCAGGCGGCGGCTACATCGATCTAGGCGCCTCGCAAGGCATTTTCGCCGATAGCAGGGTTTTCTATGAGGCAGGCGGCAGCTACCGCTTCCGCAATGGCCAGGCACTCGGACTGCGCTTTGTCGGGTCGAATGACTTCGCCTCCGGATCTGGCGAAATCGGCCACAGCTACACGGGCGAGATCCGCTATGGCGGCCTGTTGATGACCGTACCGGATCTTTTCGCATGGTCGCACCAGGTCGCGTTCTCGGCCGGCCACAGCAACACTCCCGATCTGTCCGTTGGCATCGGCACAAATATCAAGAGCGACTTCTGGCGCATTGCCTCGGAAAGCGATTTTCAGCTGACGGAGGCGCAAAAGATCAGCGTCGATCTCGCCTATCGCGAAACCAACTTCGACATCGCCAACCGCGACCGGAAATCGTTCGAAATGCTCATGAGCTACACGTTGACGCTCAATTGAAAGAGGCCGCGATGAGGACCCCGTACCGTCAGATCGCCATTTTTGTCGCCTGCCTTGCCTTCGCGGCACCATCCGCCGCTGAAACGATCGGGTCGATGACGGCCTACCAGACCAACATCGTCCGCAACAACGGCGGGACAATGAACGTCGGTGCCGGTGTCGAACTCGGCGATCAGTTGCGCAGCGATCCCACTGGTCTTGGAATGCTGGTGTTCCGGGACGAATCGAGCGCCAAGATTGGTCCGAACACCAGCCTGACGATCGATGAATTCGTCTACAATCCGGGCTCCGGATCTGGAAAAATCGACATCGGGATGAACAGCGGCCTGGCCCGTTTTTATGGCGGCCAGGTTTCGAAAGGCGGCGTCATGCAGGTTGCGACGCCGCATATGGTGCTCGGGGCGAGAGGCGGCATCATCGAAGTGCTGGTGGCAGCCGGCCAGACCGTCGGCATACTGCGCGCCGGCCGCATGACCTGCACGATCAATGGCAAACGGCTGGTCATCACAAACCCGGGCTACGCCTGCACATCGGACGATGGCAAGCTGCTGACCGGCTACGGCGGCATCGACACCTTCCCGATATTGGACAGCATCGACCGGATAGCCGGCACCGGCCTGCCAGGCGCACCGGGTCCTGGATTGGATGTAAGCGCGATCTGTGCATCGGCACTCGGCGGCTCGCTCAAAGTCTGCGACTCCACCGACGGCGCATTGCCCGGAGTGGTCATGGAGTTCCCCGACAGCCTGACGCCACCTGTGGGCGGCGGGGTGGAGGATGATGGCGAGTGTGAGGGTGAAGGATGCTGCTACTACTGCAATTAGGCGTGGCCGCACGACATGAGCTTCTTGGTCGGTTGGCGCTGGGCTGATTGGCGGCAAGCTGGCAGGCGCAAAATATCCGGTCTTGCGGTCGTGCTCCTGCTGCTCGCTTGCCATTTGGCTTTCGACGGGCCGCTGTCGCGCCTGCGTGAGCGCACGTACGACTTCTACCAGTTTCTCGCCCCGCGCCAGGCGACCAGCAATCCTGTCGTGATCGTCTCGATAGACGACGCCAGCCTCAAGGCACATGGGCGATGGCCCTGGAACCGTGGCCTCTTGGCCGATCTGGTCGATGGCATCACCGCATCCGGCGCCTCGGTGATCGGGCTTGCGCTGGTGCTGCCCGAGGCCGACACCTCGCCTGAGGGCATCGCCGGAGACAAGCGCCTGGCAGCGGCGCTGGCCAAAAACCGAACGGCGCTTGCCGTCAGCCTGGGCAACGAGGCGACAGTTTCAGAAGCAGAGCCCAAGGCCGGCTGGTCGATCGTCGGGCAAGTACCCGACACACTTCCCGGCTTCACGGGCCTGACCGGCTCGCTTGCCCAATTCTCGAACGCCGCCGCGGGCCTCGGCGTCATTCGCACCTTGCCCGATCCCGACGGCGTACTGCGCCATGTGCCGCTGCTGTGGCTTCGCAATACCGCTCAAGGCGTGCAGCTGTGGCCGTCCTTCGCACTCGAGCTCCTGCGCCTTTATGCCGGGCAGGACGGCTACATAGCCCGCCTGAATGCCGCCGGGTTCGATGCACTCAGGATGGCCGGCGCCATCGTGCCGCTCGAACCGGAGGGGAGCATCCGCCTCTGGGAAACCAGCACCGATACGCCACGCATATCTGCCAGCACTATCCTTTCGGGCGACAGTGATCAGCGGCTGCGGGATGCCATTGTCATTGTCGATCTGTCGGCCGTGGGACTGACGCAGTACCTGCCCACCCCGACACGTCCAGCGCGACCAGGCGCGGACATCCACGCCGATGCAATCGGCCAGTTGCTTGCCGGGCGCTACCTGGCAGAGCCAACGCACGCGCGCACGGTGGAGCGGCTCTGGTTTGTCCTCACTGCCCTCATGTTCATCGGGATTTCCGGAGTGCTCGCCGAGCGTGTCGTGCTTGGTGCCCTGGCTCTCGCGCTGCTGGCCGTCACGCCCTTCGTGTTCGGCGCTCTCGAATACAGCATGCAGGGTACACTCTATGACCCGCTGCAGCCGGCGCTTGCGACGATCCTGGTAGCCGGCTTCGAAGGCTATGTCCTCTACAGGCGCAGCGAGCAGCGCCGGTCCACCCTGGCACGGCAGTTCTCCCAGTATCTGTCGCCTTCCGTGGTGCAGCGCCTCGCAAGCTCGGACACCGAAGCCATCCTGTCCGGCGAGAAGCGCGAGATCACAATCCTGCTCAGCGACATACGCGGCTTCACGACGATGAGCGAACAGCTCGATACCCAGGAAATTGCAAAGGTGGTCAACCACTTCCTCGGCATTGCGACCGATGAGATCCTCAAGCGCGACGGCACCATCGACAAATTCATGGGCGATGCGGTGCTCGCCTTCTGGAACGCGCCGCTTGATCAGCCGGACCATCGCGAGCGCGCGCTCGACGCGGGGCTCGCCCTGATAGAACGGGTAAAGCGCGAAGACGCTGCTTTCACCGCCGACGGCCACCCCTCTATCGCAATCGGCGTCGCCATCGAGACCGGCATCTGCTCGGTAGGCAATTTCGGCTCCGAGCGGCGCTTCGACTACACCGCGATCGGCTCGCCGGTGAACCGCACGGCACGGCTCGAATCGACGACCAAGAAGCTGCGCATCCCCCTGGTGCTTGGTCCCGGCTTTGCGAAGGGAGCATCGATGCCAGTCGTCCAGGCGGGCGCCTTTGAGCTCCAGGGTTTCAAGGGTGAGGTGCCGGTTTTCACCGTTCCGGAGCTGCACCATGATACGAGCCGCGAACAAGCGATTCAGAATGGCGAGCAATCTGGCGGCCCAGACCTGGTCGACGGTTCACCGCTGTCCCCAAAAACAGCTCCTCCTGATCCTGCACTCCGAAACTGATCGGCTCCAGCGGTGCGCGGGGCGCCTGCATCGTGACCTGACTACCCGCTTCGGAAAGGCCCGCTAATTTGCGTGCCCTCCGCGGTTCGTCATTCGCCGCGCATGGCCGCCTGGAACGCCGGCAGGTGCTTCTTCTGCGCCTCGAGCATTCTCTCGCGATAGACACCATAAATGACGTCGGTGTCGTGCAGTGTGACGCCGGCAATTGTCGGCGAGGCGAAGACCGGCAGCTCGATGCCGCGTTTCGAAAGCGCCTCCGCGGTGCGGGCGATCAGCTCATGCGCCAGGATCATGGCAAGCACGGTCGACGAACCGGAGACCGGCCGGCTCCAGCCCTCGACCGGCACGATGGCATCCTCGATCGGCGAGCAGGTGTCGATGACAAGGTCGGCGGCATCGGCAAGCCGCTTGCCGGAAGAGTGCGTCGCCGGCTTGTCGAGATTGTTCTTGCTGGTCACCGCAACGACGAAGATGCCGCGTTTTTTCGCATAAAGTGCCGTATCAATGCCCGACGAATTGCGGCCGCTGTGGCCGAAGATGATGATCGAATCGCCTTTGTTGAGCGGCTGATGATCTAGGAATTTCTCGGCGTATTTCTCGGTCCGCTCCAGCCACAGAAGTTCGCGCACGCCGCCGGCGCCGAGCACGTTATGCCACATGACACGCGGGTCGGTCAGCGGATTGAAGCCGACATAGCTGCCGTAGCGCGGAAACACTTCCTGAACTGGCAACACCGAATGGCCCGACCCGTAGAGATGAACCAGACCACCGCTCTCGAGCGTGTCGGCAAAGCGGCTGGCCGCCTCGCCAAAAGCTTCGGCATTGGCTTTCGAGGCCTGTTCGATGAGGGCGGCAAGGCGGGGTATGTAAAGGTCGGACACGTCGGTACTCCTGTTATGTGTCGGCTGTTATGTGTCGGCTTCGGTAACGGCTCAGCTTCTTGCGGTTGGCGCGGCGCGACCGGCACGCAGCGTCGAGCGGATCTCGTAGCGGTCGCCCCGCATGACCGAGACGGTGAATTCGAACGGGCCACGCTCGTCGGTGGTGATGCGCTCGACCACGAAAGCGGGACTCCCCGCGGGCAGATCGAGCAAGTCGGCATCCGCCGCCCCGACCGCACCGACACGGTAGTTTTCGCGCGCCGCGACCGGCACGATGCCGTAATGGCGCTCCAGCGCTTCGTAGAGCGAGCCCTGCAGCAGGCCGGCATCGAGAAAGCCGGGCACGCGCGCGGCCGAGAGCTGCGCCGTCTGGATACCGATCGGCTCGTTGTTGCCGAGCCTGAGCCGGCGGACGCGCACCACCGGGTCGCCTTCCTCGATCTCGAGCGCTCCGGCCGCGGCGGCATTGGCGGTGGTCAGGCTGCAGTCGAGCAAGCGCGAGCCCGCGACCACGCCCATATTGCCCATTTCCTGTGTGAAGCTGGTGAGTTCGCGGGTGCCAGCGACCAGCGTGGTGGAGCGCACGAAGGTGCCACGGCCATGTTCGCGCCTGAGCAGCCCGTGCTCCTCCAGATTGCGCAGCGCGTGGCGCAGCGTGATGCGGCTCACCCCGAACAGGGCGCACAGTCTGTCTTCGGCCGGAATCTGGTCGCCGGTTGCCCATTCGCCGCTCTTGACGATGGCGCGGATGGCCTCTTCCACCTGATACCAGAGCGGCTCGGGCCTTTTGCGGTCCGGTTGCTGAAAGCTCGGCTCGCTCATCTTATCTGCCTCCACTGTGCTCCGGCGAGACCGGCCAGCGAGGCGCCGACGAGACCGGCGCGGGAGCCGAATTCGCCGGACCGCAGCACGACATCGCCCAGATGCGGCGGTAGCTGACGCCGCAATGCCGCAAGTAGTGGCGGCCCTACCACGTCCAGCGCATCGGCAAGGCCGCCGGAAATCAGGACCGCCTGGGGATCGAGCAGCGCGACCGCACCCGCCAAGGCAGTGCCCAGCCGGCGCGCCGGCAGCTCCAATGCGTCAAGGGCGGCCGTCTTGCCACCCCGGGCCGCCTCGACCAGCCTGCCGCCATTGGCCAGCCCGATCTGGCGCGCCGCGGCGTCGAACGCCCGCCCGGAAGCGAAGCGCTCCAGCCAGCCGCTGCGGTCCTCGCCTTCATCCTCGATGTCGGCGCAGGCCCAGCCGAATGAGCAGGCGCCGCCACGTGCGCCGGCGACGATGCGATTATTGGCCAGAACGGCGGAGCCGATGCCGGTGCCGATCGCCAGCAGGATGGCATCGGACAGGCCCTTTGCAGCACCTTCGACCGCCTCGGCCAGCATGGCGATCTGCGCGTCATTGCCAACGGACAAGCGCAGACGAGGAAACAACGCCGCGATGTCGACACCGTCGAGATAGGACAGGTTCGGAACCCAACGACAGACCGAGCCTTCGACAAGCCCCGGCACCGCCAGGCCAAGTACCTCGACCGGACCGGCCTCGGCGAGCAACGCACCGATACGGGCGACAAAGGCATCAAGGCTTGCCGGCGCAGGCTCGCGGCTCAGCATCTCCAGCCAGCGAACATCGCCGGTATGGATTGCGGCGCGCAAATTGGTGCCGCCAAGATCGATGGCCAGAATGCGTGTCATCGAGAGCGGCTCCGATTGGCAGCCGGCGCGAACAGCCCGCTGCCGGCATGCCAGGATTGCGAGGCCGCGGCAAAACCCTGCGCGTAGCGCGTGCCGCGCAGACAGCCGCGCAGCCGATAAAGTGCGCTGTAATAATCGACATACGGGAAACTGCTCAGGCCACCTGCAAGTTCGTATTCCTGCACCGCCTCGCTCCAGGCGTCGAAGCCGTCACTGACATCGACGAGATGCTCGGCGCGAAAGCCCTCGTCGTCCTCCCAGTTCTCGCCGAACAGCAGCAGTTGCGGCGTGTATGCGCCATGGTCGCGCTTCAGCGTCGGCAATGCCGCAAAGAAGATGCCGGTCTGCGTCAGCCGGGCCGCGGCGCGATGGTCCTTGTGCCAGCTGCCATGCCAGTGGGTGATAACGATTTGCGGCTTCAACTCGCGCACAACGTCGCACACCTTGAGCGCCGTCTCGTCGTCGCAAGGCAAGAAGGCGTCGTGCAGCCCGAGACTGCGTATGGCAACGCCTAGCCTGGCTGCGGCCTTTGCGGCCTCCTCCTCCTTCTGGACGCAATAGTGCTCGGGGGCGAGGCTTGGATGGCCCTGCTCGCCCATGCTGAGATGCAGGAAGGTGACTTCAGCGCCACCTTGCACTGCCGCCGCCGCCAGTGGACCGGCAATCACCTCGGCATCGAAGGCGTGCGCCCCGACGACCAGGATCGAGCGTGCGGCATAGACCTTGTCCTCGATCATTTCACGCCTCCCCCGGTGCCGACGCCTTCGCGAATCTGGCGGGCGAGCAGACAGTACATGATCAGGATGGGCGCCATGGAGATCGCAAGCGAGGCGAACACCAGGCCCCAATCCGTGCGGAACTGTCCGACAAAGACGCTGATCGCCAGCGGCACGGTCTTGTAGCGATCATCGAAGATGAAGATCAGTGGGAAGAAGAAGTCGTTCCAGACGGCGATAGCTGTGAAGATGGCGACGATCGATATTGCGGGCTTCACCATCGGCAGCACGATCTGGAACAGGATGCGCGCCTCGCCGGCCCCGTCCATGCGCGCCGCCTCGTCGAGTTCGGACGGCAGCACCCGCATGAAATTTGCGAAGATGAAGACGGCGAAGGGAATGCGGATAGCCGAATAGACGAGGATCAGGCCGGTCAGCGAATCGAGCAGGCCAAGGTTGCGCATCAGCGTGAACAGCTCCACCGAGGCAAGCCGGATCGGCAGCATGATGCCGGACAGGAACAGGCCGAGCATGATGCCGTTCCAGCCCAGCCGATAGCGGCTCAGCGGAAAGGCGGCCATTGCCGACACGAAGATGGTCAGGATCACCGCACCGCCGGTGACGATCAGGCTGTTGATGAAATTCTGGCCGAGATCGGCACGCGTCCAGGCCGCAACGAAATTGTCGAAGGCAAAGCTTTGCGGCAGGCCGAGCCTGTTGTCGTAGATCTCCGCCGTGGTCTTGAAACAGGAGACGACGAGAATATAGAGCGGCAACAGCACCGCTGCGGTCCACAGGACCAGCGCCGTCCAGCCCGGCAGCCGGGCGAGCTGTTGAGGGATGGCGAGGGCGTTCACAATTGCACCGTGCGACGGTCGAAGAAGCGCAGCATTAGAAGCGTGCCGATGCTGAGGATGAGAAACAGCAGCGTTCCCAGCGCAAGCGCCAGGCCTATATCCGTGATGCCGACCGCGCCTTCGGCGCCGAAGGCGAGCCGGTAGAAATAGGTGACCAGCGTGTCGGTCGAATAGCTTGGATTGCCCTGCACGCCTTGCATGACATAGACGATGTCGAACTGGTTGAAGGTGTTGATGAACGACAGCGTCGTCAGCGTGCCGATGGCCGGCATCAGCAAAGGCAGGGCAACCGAGACCAGCATGCGGCCGCTGCCGGCGCCGTCCAGCCTGGCAGCCTCGAATATCTGGCCGGAAATCTGCCTGAGGCCGGCCGTGTAGATCAGCACCGGCAGGCCCATCCAGTTCCAGGCGTCGACGGCAATGAGCATCGCTAACGCGGTGTGACTGTTGCCGAGCACCGTCAGGCTGCCTTGATGCAGGCCGAGGCCGTTGAGCATCCATTCGATGGCGCCGCCGGGCGCCAGCAGCAGGCGCCACAGGGCGCCAACGATAACTGGGCTCAGTACCGCCGGGAAGAAGAACACCGACTGGAAGAAGGCCGCACCCTTCTCGCGCAGGAACAGCAGCCAAGCGAACAGCAGGCCAAGCCCGTTCTGAAACAGCATGATGCCGAAGAACCAGGCGACATTGTGCCAGAGCGCCCCGTAGAGCCGTCCGCCGCTCGGGAAAACGAACAGGCGGGTAAAATTCGACATGCCGGCGTACTCCAGCATGCGCAGGCCCCTCCAGACGAAGAAGCTGCCCCACAGCGACATCAGCAGCGGATAAAGGACAAACAGCGAATAGACGGCCAATGCCGGCAGGATGAACAGCACGGCCATGCGCTGCTGGGTGCGCTGAAGGCTGCTTTTGCGGCGACGGGCGATCATGTGCTGTTTCGCGCAGGGTGTGACGGCCTACTGCTTCGGCTTGAACCAGCTGCTGACGGCGGCCTGCATGTCGGCCGCCAGCTTCTGCGGCGTGATGTTGCCTTCGACCATGTCGATGATCTCGGACTGAAGGATCGAGGAGGCCGTCGGCGTCTGCCAGCGGAAGCCGACAAGCGTCAGATAGGGTGTGGAATTCTTCGACATTTCCATCATCTTGGCGAGCACCGGATCTTTGACGGTGACGTCGGTGCGGGCCGGCGGCCAGCCCAACTCGTCGGCGAAGAGCTGCGCGAACTCGGCCGAGGCCATGAAGTTGAGCACCTTGGTCGCCGCCTCCTTGTTGGTACTTTCAGAGACCAGGCCATAGGAGCCGTCTGAAAAGGCCGAGGTGTAGAGCTTGGTTGCCGGGTCATCGGCGGGGAACGGGAAGATCGAGAATTTCAGCTTGGGGTTCTGCGCCTTGAAGCTGCCGTTCTCGAACGAGCCGCCGAAGAACATGGCCGCCTTGCCGCCGATGAATTGCTGTGTCGATGTGGTGTAATCGACCCCGGCAAAGCCGTCGGAGAAATACGGTTTCAACTCGGCATAGCGTTTCAGGGCAGCCACGTAGCGCGGATCCTCGAAGGTTGCCTTGCCGCTCATCATTTCGTCGTAGAAGCCCGGGCCATAGATGGTCGGGCCGACCACGCCGACGCCGATCTCCAGCGCCCAGGCGGAGCCGTTGGCACCGCCGGCGGCAATCGGTGTTATCCCCGCCCCTTTCAGCTTCTCGCAGGCGGCGACAAAATCTTTGTAGGTCTTGGGGATTTCGATGCCTTGGGCGGCGAAGATGTCTTGATTGTAGAAGACACCCATCATCGGCACCGAATAGGGCACGCCATAGATCTTGCCGTCGGCGCGGCCACGAGCGCCGCCGAGGGCGGCATCAGCGATGTTCTTCAGCTCCGGCACGCTGTCGTCGAGCGCGTCGAGATAACCACCCTCGATGAAAGGTTGCAGTTCCCCGTATGCCTTGAGCTGGGCGATATCAGGCCCGCGGCCGCCACGCAGCGCCGTGCTCAGCCGGTTCTGGTAGTCGGCATCGGGGGTGAACTGGATATTGACCTTGATGCCTGGGGTCTTGGCCTCGAAGGCGTCGAAGATGCGGCGCATCGCAGCCTGGTCCTCGGTGCGCCAGCTCCATAAGGTCACGGTGTCGTCAGCCTTTGCCGGCAGTGCGGTGAGGACCCCGGTGCAGACTGCGGCAAAGCCGCCGATCAGGCCGAGTGCGGCGCGTCGATGAATTGAAAACATACTCAGTCTCCCATTCTTGTCGATTGTCATTCCCACAGCGGTTCAAAAGCCGAGAGGCGGTCATAAGCTTTTCTCATCTCATTATAACGACATGACTTCGACCGCAAGTGCCTTGCAGTATGTTCGGGCATGGCCGGCAGGAAAGAATCAGCTCAAACTGTATCACCTAATTCTTTGTTTTCACCATGTAATCTCGCACACTTTGCGGACCGCAGTAAGAAAACGTCGCAACACCGGCAGGAGCTCTCCACGAAGATAGCGCTTGCATCGTTGCTTCAGGTTGTCATAACGTCATGGACATCGCTGTGTGGCTATGCGGAGGGTCGGATGTCTTTGGCTTGGATTTCGAAACTGGCACTGGCTGCAGGGTTGTTGGCCTCGCCCACCCTTGGTTGGGCCCAATCGGTCAACATCTCCTATCTGACCCACTGGTCGCCCGAAACGGTCGCTTTGCTGGACGCCGCGGCCAAAGGCTACGCCAAGAGCAATCCGGATGTGACTGTCACCATCCGCGCCGTCCCCTTCGGCGACCTCCTGACGACACTGCGTTCCCAGGGCGGCAGTTCCGATGGGCCGACGATCGGCGGCATCTACGATTTGTGGCTGCCCGAACTGGCGCGAGACAAGCTGGTCGCGCCGGCCCCCGATACGGTTGCCGGCGAGGTCAAGAGTGCGTGGCCGGCCGGTGTCGTCAGTGCGGCCTCTGTTGGCGCCACGCTTTACGGCATTCCAAACGAGATCGACGTCTATGCGCTGAACTACAACAAGGAGCTATTCAAACAGGCAGGCATCACAGCCGCGCCGAAGACCTGGTCCGAATTGAAGGATGCGGCCCAGAAGCTGACTAGGAAAGATGCCGGCCAGCAAGGTTTCGGCATGATCAATTCCTGGGCCGCGGGCGTCGTCCATCCCTTCGCCTCGCTGCTGGTCTCCAATGGCGGCGAGCTGGTCAAGGACGGCAAACCGATGCTCGACAGTCCTCAGTCCGGTGAGACTTTCCAGCTCTACGAGGATCTGATCAAGTCCGGCGCCAGCGATCCGGCGATGGCCACCGCCGACGCCAACACCACCGGCCCCTTCCTAGACAATTTCGTCTCCGGCAAGACCGGCATGATCATCATGGCCAACTGGTGGGAAAGCGCATTGAAGAGCGGCATGGGCGACAAGTTCTCCAATATCGCCACCGCACCTATCCCGGTCGGTCCGAGCGGCGACAAGCCGCACTCGATCTCTTATTCGTGGATGACCGTCGTCAACGCCAATGCCGGTCAGGCCGAGCAAAAAGCGGCATGGGATTTCCTGGCATGGCTGAACAGTCCGAAGTCCGGCAAGAACGGCGCCTCGGCAATGTCGGATATTCTGATGTCGATGGGCATCCTGCCGACGCGGACCTCCGACATCGAAGCCCACAAGGACAAGCTCAGTTCCGAGTTCCTGTCCGGCTATGTCAGCGTGCTTGCCGACGCCAAGCCCTTCCCTGTCGTCCCGGGAGGGCAGGAGTTCAGCGAATCGCTCCAGCAGACGCTCGAGGCGTTGCAGTATGGGCAGCTCTCGGCCAAGGATGCGCAGGCGAACGCGCAGGCCGATGCCGTCTCGATCCTGGAGCGTGCCGCCAAATAGCGAAGGCGCCGTTTCGTGAGCCCGACGCTTTGGAAGCAGAGCGATGATCAAGACCTATCGTGCCTCGGCGGGCATCATGCTGGCGCCCGCCGTGACATTGATCGGCGTTTTCATCCTGCTGCCGATGCTGCTCACCATCTGGCTGTCATTCCAGGACTGGTCGACGCAAACACCTTTTTCCAGTGCGAGCTTCATCGGCTTCGACAATTTTCGCGAAATATTCGGACCGACCTCGGTCGGACGGGATTTCAAGCGAGCACTGCTCAACACCGCGATCTACACGGCGTTGTCGGTGATGCTCATCCTGCCCCTTTCGGTAGTGTTCGGCTTGATGGTCTACCAGCGCGATGTCGCAGGCGGCACGGCGCTGCGGACCGTGTTGTTTTCCAGCTACATGGTGCCGATGATCGCCGTGACGCTGGTCTGGTCGAAGCTCTATTCGCCGAGTGAAGGGCCGCTCAACCAGATGCTCGGCCTCGCCGGCATCGGCCCGCAACCCTGGCTGTCCTCGCCAAGATCGGCGTTGATCTCGATCGTCGTGCTCAATGTCTGGCAGCAGATCGGCTATTTTACGGTGCTGGCCGTTGCCGGGCTGACCCAGATCCCGGGCAGTCTCTATGAGGCGGCGACTCTGGACGGCGCCAACCGACGCGAACAGTTCCGTTTCATCACCTTGCCGCTGCTACGCCGCACGCTCCTGTTCAGCGCCGTTATCGCCATCATCAACGCCGTGCAGGTATTCGAGCCAGTGGCGCTGATCACCCAAGGCGGGCCGGTCGGCTCGACCAATGTGCTGACCTATCATATCCGCCGGGTCGGCATCGAGCGCGCACAAGGCGGGCTGGGCTCGGCCATGGCAGTGATGCTGATGCTGGCGCTGATCGTTGTTGTGTGCGCGCTGT
This sequence comes from Mesorhizobium sp. M0136, assembly GCF_040322515.1. Taxonomy (NCBI): domain Bacteria; kingdom Pseudomonadati; phylum Pseudomonadota; class Alphaproteobacteria; order Hyphomicrobiales; family Phyllobacteriaceae; genus Mesorhizobium; species Mesorhizobium sp. M0136. Next base: position 186,656 of record NZ_JAMYTP010000005.1, on the reverse strand, counting down.
TTGCATTTGCCAACCGGAAGAATGACGAATGAGCGCGCCGGGCCGCTCAGGGTCGAGCCGGTTGGCGCGCAAACGCCTGGCGGGCCGCAGAGCGCTGCTCGCCACGCTGATGCTGCTTGTTGCCGTCGTCTCCGCCTTCCCGCTGTTGTGGATGGTGCTCTCCAGTCTGAAGACGACGGCCGAAACCATGCAGGTGCCGCCGGTCTGGATACCGCGCACGCCGAGCATTGAAGCGTATGAGAAAGTGTCCGGCGTCATCAATGTCGGCCGCTCGATGTGGAATTCGCTGGTGATCGCCTCGATCACCACCGCAGGCATTCTGGTCACCAGCATGATGGCTGGCTACGCCTTCGCCAAGCACCACTTTCCCGGTCGCTCGCTGCTGTTTTCGGTGCTGATCGCCACCATGTTCCTGCCGCCGATCGTCACCCTGATCCCGCTGTACCGTCTCGTCGGATCAATCGGCCTGAACGCCAGCCTTGCCGGCATAATCGTACCCAACCTCGCCAATGCGTTCGGCATTTTCCTGATGCGCCAGTTCATAGCCGGCGTGCCGGACGATCTGATCGACGCCGCGCGGATGGACGGGGCGTCGGAACTCCTGATCCTGTTCAAGATCGTCGCGCCGAGCGTGGCGCCGGCAATCGCGGCATTGGCGCTGTTTGCCTTCGTCTATCATTGGAACAGCTATCTCTGGCCGCTGACGGTTCTACAGGGCAATGCACACGACTATCCGATCGTCATCAGCCTGAGCCGCCTGCTCAGCTACAACAGAGGCGCCCTCAATACGGGACTGGTGATGGCTGGCGCCACACTTGCTGTGCTGCCGCCGTTGGTGCTCTTCGTCGTTCTGCAGCGCTTCTTCGTGGATTCAATCGTCGGCTCGGCGATCAAGGGATAGCGTCGGCGGCACTCTCGGCATCCGCCCGGCTGTCATTGGGACGCGCTGGTGTCGGAGCTACGCAGATAGCCGCGTTCTGAAGCTATCTATTCATCGGCGAATCCGACGCGAATGCCCCGCTGCCAACGTGCATCCAGCGCAGCCCCCTCAAGGGGTCCAGATGATATTGGTTATGCTGCTATATATGTAACTGTGCTCATCACCCAAGGAGCGGGATATCGCCACTTGTTACAACCACTTCGTTAGGTGGCGTCGGGCTGGTGTCTGGGGCCGTATCATAGACGCGCTTGCCGCTGGGCGGTTCGGCGGCGGCGGTATCGCTCGCCCTGGCTTCGGGTAGAGGCTTCGATCTGACCATGCAGTACGCCGCTCTCATGCTGATTAACTGGAAGCGGCCGATGTCCTTCGCCACCGGCATGGCCGTTTGGCCACACGACCGCACTACGCCGCCCCTGTCATGGGAGTGAACGCCTTCCGGCATCCGCGCCCAAAGCAGCTGCTTACGGCGGTGGCCGAGGCGCCGGTTACCGCATCTTGTCGGTAAAAACGACATTGCGCTCTCTGCGCACACGTCCGGGTATGCCGAAAAGTCCGTCGGTCAAAAGTCGACCAGCGGCGTGTCAACGATCTGGTGCTCGAATAGCAGCCAGAACGGCGATCCCAGGGATTCGGAGTACCAGTGCTCAAAAATCGCAAGGGCCTCGCCGATATTGGTGGCGGGTTCGTCGTCGGGCAACTTCGCGGCCTGGAACAAGGCAAGCGCAACCGGGCCAAAATGCGTGATCGCTTCCGTGCGCGCCTCGCTGTCCGCATTCCAGCCGAGCCGCAAGCGCAGGACGGCCAAAGCGCTGGCCACGGCGATCTCCTCACTTTCTGCCGAGGCCACGGCGTCGGAGATATCCTGCATGAGGTTGAGCCGCCTGAAGGCGAAAGCGCGCTCCTGTTCCAGAACCGCGATCTGATTGGCCGCTTGTCGCCTGAAGCTTGCCTCGGTTGTTCTGGCGGTCTCAGCCGTCGTTCTCAGGTCATTCAGAAAGGAAGCCGTCGGGTTCATCTTGGCTCACCAGGATGGCGGAAGAGAGTGGGAGTCGAACCCACCAGAGACCGACTCGCGGCCCCTCCCGGATTTGAAGTCCGGACGCCCCACCGGGGACGATGCTCCTCCAGAAATTTGCGCCATCGGCGGCTCACCCTCGCCTGTCAGGCGGAACAGGTCCAGCCTGCGCCTGTTTAGACGGCGCAAGTCTCCCCGCCGCAGCGTCACGCCGTGCCGATCGAGAAATTCGAGGATATGGATGGCGACCTTGCGTCCGCTGCCCACGCGATCGCGAAATTGAGCAGCGGTGAACTGCCCTGTAGGCATCGACGCAGCGAGGTCGCGCGCGATCTCGACGATCTGCGCCAATGCCTCGCGCTGGAAGAAATGGTCATGAGCGACCTCGTGGACCTTCCCCATGCGGCCGGCAAGCTTCAGAAGCCGCCGGATTTCGGTGTCCGGCGAGCCCAGCACCTCGGCAATATCCCACACCCTCGGCGGATGGAATCGTTCGGGTCCGCCAATGAGAGGCTGGATCTGCAGCCAGAGAGTTTCATCCTTTGCCGTCAGATGCGCCTCATGACCGGGTAGTCGCACCCAGGCGCCGTCCAAGGCAACTTCTCCAGCGTGCGAAAGGCTCCGCAGAACTGCTATGAAAGAGGAGGCCGGCAGACGTGGATCAAGCCCAATACGCAGTCTTTCCATTCCTACGCCGGGCAAATCCGGATTGTCGGCATGGAAGGTCACCAGGGTCGCGGCCAAGTCGCGCTTAAATCGCAACCAGCGCTCCGGCGACAGCACGAGAAGCATTTCTCCGACGGTAAAACGGACAAGCCCGAGTTGATCGATCAGGCCTTCCATCTCGCAGTCACTAAGCGCCCTGTCGCGCGCAAAAGCCTTCAGGTCGAAATAGTGGGGCGGCGCATCAAGGAGTGCGGCGGCGGCCAGTTCGGGCGCCAATAGCGCATGGGCATCGAGTTGGATCAGCCGTTCCGGCGCGCGGCGTTTGCGGCTGGGCGCCCGCAGATCGAGAAAATGTCCGCCGCCGATGGTTCGCTGCGCGGAGGTGTCGCGCACCACGTAAACGTCGCCGGCAGCGGCCGCGATCGGACTGTCCAGCACCAATTGAACATTGGCCGTGCCGCCAGGCCCGATCGGTTCGTCTCCGAGGAGTACGATGCGTGCCCCGACCTCCGTCGCGGCATGGTGGAGCCGCACCGGAAACCATTGGCCGATCGGCTTGCGTTCACCCGGCAGAACGCGAAGGCTTGCATCGATCCGGTCCGACGGCGCGTGAAGCTCCGGATCGACAATAACGTCGCCGCGCCGGATCGCCTCCTTGAAAACCCTTTCGCCGGTCAGATTGAGCGCGCAGCGGTCTCCTACCCGACCGCGTTCGGCCGGCCGGTTCTGGGCGTGGATCGATCGAACCCGCGCAAGCAATCCTGACGGGCTTACGACCACGTTGTCCCCAACACCGAGAGAACCCGAAAGCACGGTGCCCGTCACGACGGTGCCCACGCCGCGCAGCGTGAACGAGCGGTCCACCGCTAATCGAAAACGGCCCGAAACTGCACGCCGGACAAGATGCGACGCCTCCTCGAACAAGAGATACCTGAGTTCATCGATGCCTTCGCCTGTAACGACCGAGACGGGAATCAGGTGGGCCTCGGCAAGCATCGTCCCGGCAAGCACCGAGCGGATATCGTTCGCCACCGCAGTGCGGCGCTCGGGACCGGCCAGATCGCATTTCGTGAGCAGGACGGCGCCGCGCTTGACACCGAGCAGATCGACGATGGCGAGATGCTCCCGGGTTTGCGGCATGACGCCGTCGTCGGAGGCCACCACGAGCAACACGAAGTCGATGCCGCTGGCGCCGGCCAGCATCGTGTGTACGAAACGCTCGTGCCCGGGAACATCGACGAAACCAATGCTATCCCCCCCCGGCACCGGCAAATAGGCGAAGCCGAGATCGATCGTCATGCCGCGTGTCTTTTCCTCCTGCAAACGATCGGTGTCTATACCGGTCAGCGCATACACCAGCGCAGTTTTGCCATGGTCGACATGTCCCGCCGTGCCAACGATCATGATGATGCGGCCTCCGGCCACGGCGCGGCGGCGCGACGCTCGGCCTCGGCGGCATCGCCCGCGCTCAATTCGGCCCGCACCGCAGCCAGATAGCGGCCGGCAAGGGCGCTGCCGCCTGCCTGGGCACGCAGGAGCCAAACCAGCGCCTCGACCGCGTCAGCCGGCACGCCCGTGCCAAGATGGCAGGCGGCACCGAGCATTGCCTGCCCTTCCGCGTCTCCTCGCATGGCAGCACGGCGCCACCAGCGGACAGCCTCGTGGGGATCGCGCGGCACGCCGAGCGCATTGTGATAAAGCATGCCGATCCGGGTCATCGCGGATGCGATGCCTTGGTCGGCCGCGGCAAGCGCCCAGCGTCGCGCCTCGCCGACATCGGGAAGCATCACTTCGCCCTCCAGCAGCATCCAGCTCAGCATATCCTGCGCCGGTCCGTCGCCAGTTTCCGCTGCGGCCCGATAGAGCTCGGCCGCCCGGCGAAAGTTCTGCTCGACGCCTTCGCCGCGGAAATAAAGCGACGCCAAATTTCTTTGCCCGACAGGATCCCCTGCCTCGGCGGCGAGCGCCAGCCAGCGAAAGGCCATTTCCGCATCACGCTTGACGCCGAGCCCTTCGGCGAAGCAGGCGCCGATATTGTTCTGAGCGCGGGCAACGCCCCGGCGAGCGAGCGGCTCCCATATGGAGAGAGCCACGGCATGGTCGCCTCGCCGCGCGGCTTCGAGGGCCTCGGTCATGCGTGCGGCCACAGGCGTCTCGGCTGGGCGGCGCGCAAGGCGATCAAGCCAGCGCATCGGTTCCTCCCGGATTTAAGCCGGCAAGATTGGCGATGAAGTTCGCCTCGTCTTCCAGACAGCGCAAATCGAGCACGAGCGCCTGGTTTTCGATGCGCCCGATCACGGGGACGCCCAGCCCACGCAGCGCAGCCGCAAGCGCTTCGAGCGCCCGGCCGCTCCCTGAGCGCGGCTTGAGTGCAAGCCCGGCGCTTGGCACAGTTTCGAGCGGCAGCGCGCCGGATCCGACTTGGCTCCGGCACTCCACCGTGTCGACCGCAAAGGCTTCGCCCACGGCGTCAGCAACCAGGGGAGCAAGGCGCTTTGCCTGCGCTGCAATCTCCCTCACCGAGCGCGAGAGCAGCCTTAGCGTCGGCAGGCGCTCGGCCAGGCGGTCTGGGTCGCGGTAGAGCTTCAACGTCGCTTCGAGCGCGGCCAAACGAAGCTTGTCGACCCTGAGCGCCCGCTTCATCGGGTTGCGGCGGATCGCTGCGAGCAGGTCCCTGCAGCCGACGATGAAACCCGCCTGCGGACCGCCGAGCAGCTTGTCGCCGGAGAATGTGACGAGATCGGCGCCGTCGGCGACCGCCTCGCGCACGGTCGGCTCGCGCCGAAGGCCGTAGCGGGCTAGATCTACCAGCGTGCCCGAACCGAGATCATGGACCAGCGGTATCCCATGCACCTTGGCGATTGAAGCGAGCTCGGGTGCCCGGATCTCGGCCGTGAATCCTTCGACCCGGTAGTTCGATGTGTGCACCTTGAGGATGAGCCCGGTCTGCGGGCCGATCGCCGCGACATAGTCTTTGCGATGCGTGCGGTTGGTGGTGCCGACCTCGACAAGCCTGGCGCCGGCGCGCGTCATGATCTCGGGCATCCGGAAAGAGCCGCCGATCTCGATCAACTCGCCCCGCGAAACGATCGCTTCGCGACCGAGCGCCAGCGTGTTGAGGACGAGAAGGACGGCGGCCGCGTTGTTGTTGACGACGGTTGCATCCTCGGCTCCGGTCAGCTCGCAAACGAGCGATCGAAGATGATCGTCCCGTTCGCCGCGCCCGCCGTTCTCGACATCGAATTCGAGAGCCACCGCTTCGCTCATTGCCAGCCGAACAGCATCGACCGCCTCCTTCGCAAGGAGGGCACGTCCGAGATTGGTATGCAGCACCGTTCCGGTCAGGTTGAAAACGGGCCGCAGGGAAGGTCGTTCGCCATCCTTGAGCTGCAAGAGTGCGTCGCCGGCAAGATCATTTGCCTCCGGCACGATCGCTCCGGTATTGCGGGAGGCCATTCGCGCATCGGCGACGGCTCGGCGAATGGCCTCCGTCGCGGCCTGCCGTCCGAAGCGCTCGATTGCGGCCACCGCCAGCGGGGTCCTCAGCACTTGGTCGACCGACGGAAGATTGCGTAAAGGGTTTGCGGATGAAGTGGTCATCGTATCGTCAGTAGCCAACCAGGAACGGATTGAACGATCCGCGGCGATGGCCACCCTCGCGGATGAGCAGGTCGAGGCCGAGCGTCGCCACGTCGTCGGCGACCGGATCGAGAGCCGGTTCCTTGTGCTGGGATAGGATCTTTACATAGCAGCCGCATGCATCGCAGGTCTCGGCTTTGACCGTGCCAGAGCCTCCCTCGATTTCCTGATAGCCTATCCCCTTGGTCGAGCCGCACAGCGTACATTTGATACGGACGTGGTTCCACAATGTTCCACACAGCGCGCAGACGCAGAACCGCGCCCCGTGTGCGCCGTGCCAACCGACGATGATCGAGGATACGGGCGGCCCACCGCAGGCCGGACAGGCGCCGTCGGCAACCGGAACCAGCTTCGAGCTGTCGAGATATGCCGCGAGGCGGGCGAAGTGAACCTGCAGCGCGGCCGCGACATAGACATGCTCGGCAAGCGCGTTCATTGGGATCGCATCGGTGAGCACATTGCGCACCATGGATTCGACCCCGAACGCATCGATATTCGCGAGCCTGTCCAAGGCGGCTGCGGCCGCCTCGGGTTTTTCGATCGTGGCTACCACTTCGAACAGGCGGCCGAGCGTCATTCCAAGGGCGGCATCCGAAGTGAATTGGTTGCGATCGAGCGGCGGCATACTGAAGGTTCGTGCACGCTCGCGCGCCTCCGCGGTCGGCAATTCGACATCTGGCAAGCCGTCCTGGATGCGGTGCTGCGCATCCGTCAGTGCAGCGAGGAAGCGGAGATAGGGGCCGAGCTGGTGGTCATCCGCCAACACATTCAATCGTTCGGAGCGGCGAATGAACAAGGTCCGCGGATCAGGCAGGCGCGCAAAGGGTGGGGCCGAGACCTCGCCGATTACAGTCGGGTCAGGGCGTGACGGATCTTGTTGCCTTGGCATTTCAACCTCACGAACCTCACGGGCCACGTGGTCGGCTTGATACTGCTCCAGCGCAATTCTACGAAAAGTATAACGGCTTTCCGTCCGGAATTGCGCAAAAATAAATGCCCGCTCATTCGGCGGGATTCGATCCCGAACGTCCGTCCGGTTTGCGTGCGATCAGTTCACGCAGCCATTTGCGATGATGCCGCCAAGCCCAGCCGCCGGTCACCCGTCCGCGCGTCATGGCGGGAATGGTGCCGCGTACCCAGATGGCCGAATAGAAATGGATAATCCACACGCCGATGATCGCCACGGCAGCGATCGAATGGACAAGCAGCGCCACCCGCTGCTGACCGATCGTGGTGTAAGCGGCGAAATATTGTTGCCAGATGACAATGCCGCTCGAAATCAGGATGATGATGAGGATCGACATTGACCAGAAGACGAGCTTCTGGCCGGCATTGTACTTGCCGACTTCGGGGACGTTGTCCTCGTGATTGGATAATACGTCACGGAAACGTGCGAGCCACGTTCCGTCCTCGGGCCTCCACAAATTGGCCTTCCAGAACCTAAGGAAAAGCCCAAGGAAGCTGAAGAAGAGCAAGACGCCGATCCACGGGTGAATGAAGCGCGTGAACTGGCCGCCGCCAAACAGCCCCGACAGGAAGAACAGGCTCGGGTGAAACATGGCAAGGCCGGACAAGGCGAGCAGGATCAGGCTGGCCGCCGTGATCCAATGGTTGATCCGCGCGCCAACCGTGTAGCGGTCCACGATCACTGGCTTGCCGGGATGTACCTGCTCGTTCGGCTTCACGTCATACGCGGCCATCGTAGTCGCCTTCCGTCAGCTCTTCGGCATGCTCCTCATCCGTCTCGGCAACCCTGTTCGGTCCCATGACCAGATGGTGAAGCAGGCCGACGCCGGCCGCCACGCCGAGAATGGTGAGGCCGGCATATTTGGTCACGCCCTTCCACGCCTCCACGAGCGGGCTGATCTTCGGCTCCTTCGGCAGACCAGAATAGAGTTCCGGCTGGTCGGCATGGTGCAGCACATACATCACATGCGTCCCTCCGACGCCGGGCGGATCGTAGAGGCCGGCATTCGAGTAGCCGCGCGATTTCAGGTCCTTGATGCGGCCGTCGGCGTGCTGTTTCATCTCGTCCTTCGTGCCGAACACGATCGCCTGGGTCGGGCAGGCCTTGGCGCAGGCTGGTCCCTGGCCGACAGCCACGCGGTCGGAGCAGAGCGTGCATTTGTAGGCCGTGTGATCGACTTTGGAGATGCGCGGAATGTTGAACGGGCAACCCTTGATGCAATAGCCGCAGCCGATGCAGTTCTCATGGACGAAATCGACGATACCGTTCGAATACTGCACTATGGCGCCCGGCGCCGGACAAGCCTTGAGGCAGCCCGGGTCAGCGCAGTGCATACAGCCATCCTTGCGGATCAGCCATTCGAGTTCGTTCGTCTCGGGATTGTCCCATTCGCTGTAGCGCATCAGCGTGAACATGTCCGGCGTGAGATCGGCAGGATTCTCATAGACGCCGGCATTGAAGCCGATCTCCGGATGCGTGTCGTTCCACTCGATGCAGGCCGTCTGACACGCCTTGCAGCCGATGCATTTCGAAACATCGATGAGCTTGGCGACCTCCGTCAAGTGCTGCTCGGGCGCAGGAACCCTCGAGGCAGAGCGGCGGATGAGGTCCTTGTCGGAAAAACGCGGTGCGGTATTCGTCGTCGAAGGATTTGGAAGTGGAGGAAACATCGCTTACGCCTCCTGCGCTACCGGCCCGGCGATGGGCTCGATGTTGACAAGGAACGCCTTGTATTCCGGCGTCTCGATGTTGGCGTCGCCGACAAAGGGGGTGAGCATGTTCGGGCCGAAGCCTTTCTTCGCCGCTCCCGTGAAGCCCCAGTGCAGCGGTATCCCGACGATGTGGACGGTCTTGCCATCGCAGGTGAGCGGCCTGATCCGCTTGGTCACCATGGCCTTCGCCACAACGGAACCGCGTTTCGACCAGACGCGCACCCAGCCGCCGTTGGTGATGCCCTTCTCGGCCGCAAGCTGTTCCGAAATTTCCACGAAAAACTCCGGCTGCATCACCGCATTGGTGATGACGTGCTTGGTCCAGAAGTGGAAATGCTCGGTCAGTCGGTAAGAGGTCGCCGCGTAGGGGAACTCCTGCGAAGCCGATTCGGCGAACTGGGCCATATCGCCTTCGAACACCCGCGCTGCGGGGTTGCCGCGGACTTTGGGAGCTATCGGGTTCGCGATGGGCGACTCGAATGGCTCGTAATGCGCCGGGAATGGTCCGTCGCGCATCATGCCCCGGGTAAAGAGGCGCGAGACGCCTTCCGGATTCATGATGAACGGGCCTACCTGATCGGGCTTTGCCGTTGGCAAGATGTCGGGGACATCGTAGCCCGACCATTTCGTGCCGTCCCATTCAATCACCTTGCGGCTTGGATCCCAAGCCTTTCCGGCGAGGTCAGCCGACGCCCTGTTGTAGAGAATGCGGCGGTTGGCGGGCCATGAGAACGCCCATTTGGAATAGGCGCCGGTTTCGTCAGGATCGGTGGTGTCCCGCCTGGCCATGTTGTTGCCGTTTTCGTTGAAGCAGCCGGAATAGATCCAGCAGCCGCAGGAGGTGGAGCCGTCATCGCGCAGCGCGGCGAAGCCCGGCAAGAGCTTTCCGGCCTCGGCCAGCACCTTTGTCGGGTCGGCCGTGTCGGTTACCCTGGCGAGCGCCCTGCCATTGATCTCCTGGGCAAGCTCCTCGGCCTTTGGATCGCCGGGATCGGCATAAGGCCAGTTGAGCTTGACGATCGGATCGGCGAAGGCACCACCTTCCTTGGTGTAGAGTTCCTTCAGGCGCAAATAGAGCTGCGCCATGATCCAGGTATCGCGTTTGGCCTCGCCGGGGGGCGTGCCGCCGGCCCAATGCCACTGCAGCCAGCGCCCCGAATTGACCAGCGAGCCGTCATCCTCGGCGAAGCAGGTGGAGGGAAGCTGGTAGACTTCCGTCTGAATCTGCGACGGATCGACATCGTTGTAGGGCCCGTGGTTCTCCCAGAACCGGCCCGTCTCGGTGTCCAACGGATCCATGATGACGAGGTATTTGAGCTTCGACAGGGACTCGATCACCTTCTTCTTGTTCGGAGCTGCCTGTAGTGGGTTGAAGCCCTGGCAGAAATAGCCGTTCATCTTGCCCTGGTGCATAAGCTCGAAAGCCCGCAGCAGATCGTAGCCCGGCAGGTCGAGCTTCGGCAGGAAGTCATAGGCGAAATCGTTCTCCGGTGTTGCCGCGTTGCCCCACATCGACTTTTGGAAGCTTACGAAGAACTTCCTGTAGTTCTGCCAGTAGCTCATCTGGTTCGGCCGGAGCGGCTTGAAGCCCCGGGTCGACATGTAGGCTGCCAGATCGACCTCCTTCTCAGTCGGCAGCGTCAGATAGCCGGGCAGCAGGTTCGACATCAGCCCGAGGTCGGTCAGCCCCTGGATGTTGGAGTGACCGCGAAGCGCGTTCATGCCGCCGCCGCGTATACCGATGTTGCCGAGAACAAGCTGCAGCATCGCCATGGCGCGGATGTTCTGCGAGCCCTTCGAGTGTTGCGTCCAGCCGAGCGCGTACATCGAGGTCATCGCCTTGGTCGGAGACGACGTCTCGGCGACCATCGCGGCCACCTTCAGGAACCGGTCCTTCGGTGTCCCGCAGATGCGCTCGACCATCTCCGGCGTGTAGACCGCGACATGCTTCTTGAGCAGATTCCAGACGCAGCGGGGATTGGCCAATGTCGCGTCGACAACGGCAAAGCCGTCCGAGCCTATGTCATAGTCCCAACTGGACTTGTCATAGTCTCGCTTCGCCTCGTTATAGCCGGAGAAGAGGCCGTCCTGATAGGTGAAGCCCTCCTTGACAACATATGTCGCGTTGGTGAAGGCCTTCAGATAGTCCCATTGCACCTTGTCGTTCTGGATGCAGTAGTTGATCAGCCCGAGCAGGAAGGCGATGTCCGTTCCCTGGCGGATCGGCGCGTAGAGATCCGATACCGAAGCCGAGCGCGTGAAGCGCGGGTCGATGACGATGAGCTTGGCGCCGCGGTTGGCCTTCGCCTCCGTGACCCATTTGAAGCCGCAAGGATGCGCTTCGGCGGCATTGCCGCCCATGATGACGACGAGATCCGTGTTCCTGATGTCGGTCCAGGAATTCGTCATTGCGCCGCGGCCGAATGTTGGGGCGAGACTCGCCACCGTCGGGCCGTGTCAGACACGTGCCTGGTTGTCGAACACCAGCATGCCCGCGCTGCGGACCACCTTGTAGGTCGCGAACGCGGTTTCATTGGTCGAAGCCGAGGCGGCGAGGAAGCCGGTGGTGATCCACCGGTTGACCGTCACGCCGTCATTGTTCGTGGCGACGAAGTTCTTGTCGCGATCGTCCTTCATCAGGCGGGCGATGCGGCCGAGTGCGTCTTCCCAGCTTATCGGCTCGAACTTGTCCGAGCCCGGTTTGCGGATCATCGGATGTTGCAGACGGGTCGGCGACTTGACAAATCCGAGCAGGGCCGACCCTTTGGGGCACAAGGTGCCGCGATTGGTCGGATGATCAGTGTCACCCTCGATATGGGTGATCTCGGCTGGCTCGCCCTTTCTGAGATCACCCTTCGAATACAAGATTATGCCGCAAGCCACCGAGCAGTATGGACAGGTATTGCGTGTTTCGATGGTGTTCGCGAGCTTGAAGGACCGTATGGCCGCCGCGTGTGCGGCCTCGCTATCGCCGAAGCCGAGGGCTCCCAGCGTAGTACCGGCGAGACCCGCGCCTGCTGTTTGCAGGAACGCGCGTCGAGAAAGATCGATGTTCATGGTTTCCTCCCGAAGCCGATGCCCCACAAGGCAACTCGAACCAACGGTTCAATCCGGGTAACTAGTCTCGGACCAGATAAAATCAATGCCAAAGAACGAGGTGCGTACGGTGCAGCAAAAGTGCCCTCCGAACGGCCTTCCCGCAGCAGGTTCGTGCCCGCAAATCGGCACTGTGTATTATTGTCGAATTTCTTGTCTTGTTTTCGTGACCGCGACTGCGATTGACGAAAACGAACGTATTATAATAAAGTAAAGCGTGGCGATGAAACAGCTCCCGCGGGTCGGGGCGCCTTTCGATCTATACCCAATGACGGCGGTGCCTCGCACGCTGGATACGGTCCTTGCCTTTCCTAACTCAACAAAATCCGCTGAGAGTAAGCGTGCTCCAAACGTGCCGTGCGTCGGGCGATCGTATTTTCCATTCCGGTTGACTTTGATCCCTACTAAAGCGTGGCAGCAGAGGAGGCTCGACGACCATGGCAATCGCCCTCTCGCCTGAAGTCACGGAAGCGCCCGTTGTGCGCCTGACCAGCCTCGCCCATGGCGGCGGTTGCGGCTGCAAGCTGGCGCCGTCAGTGCTGCAGCAGCTTCTCGCCGATCCGGCGGCTGCCAGTCCCTATCATCAGCTTCTCGTCGGCACGGAGACCGGCGACGATGCGGCAGTCTGGCAGCTCGACGGCGCGACTTGCGTCATAGCGACCACCGACTTCTTCATGCCGATGGTAGATAACCCCTACGATTTCGGCCGGATTGCCGCAACCAACGCCCTGTCTGATATCTATGCGATGGGTGGCCGGCCGATCATGGCGTTGGCTATACTCGGCATGCCTCTCGACAAGATCCCGACGCTCACGGCCCGCGAAATCCTGAAAGGTGGCGAAGCTGTCTGCGCCAACGCCGGAATCCCGGTTGCCGGCGGCCATTCAATCGACTCGCCGGAGCCGATTTACGGCCTTGCAGTCATCGGCACGTGCCGACCCGAGGATATCCGACGCAATTCTGATACCAGGCCGGGTGACACCTTGATCCTGACGAAAAGCCTCGGTGTCGGCATCTATTCCGCCGCCATCAAGATGCAGGCGCTTTCCGAGAGCGGCTATCGCGAAATGATCGCTTCCACCACCCTTCTCAACCGGATCGGATCGGAGCTGGCGCAGGACGCGAGCGTCCACGCGGTCACCGACGTGACCGGGTTTGGCTTGCTCGGACATGCTCTCGAGATGGCACGCGGTTCCGGGTGCACGCTGATAATTTGCAGCCGCGACGTGCCGCTGTTTTCCGAAGCTGCCTCGCTCGCGGTCGACGGCCACGTTACCGGCGCATCGTGGCGCAACTGGGCGAGTTATGGCGACGCGGTAAGCTTGCCTCCGGGCATGCCCGAGTGGCGACGCCATCTTCTCACGGACCCACAGACTTCGGGCGGATTGCTGGTTGCTTGCGAGACCAACTGCGCAGCGGCGCTCGTCGAGAGGATCGTGGCGGACGGTTATCCTTCGGCTCGCATCATCGGCCATGCCAGGCCCGGCGCGCCGACAATAGTAGTAGAGGCCTGAACGAATCGGCGAACCTCGTGGCGAACTATCTTATAAAGCATTGAAATAATGATAGCGGTGGGCCCGGAGGACGCTTTGGCTTCGCGGCATTCACATGAATTCCAATGTTTTTCGATGTTTTGTCCTATCTACGGCGCTAGATTCCACCCGATCAAACGCCTCGCTCACCGTTAACGGAAAAGAGAGGGCCACGATGTGTTTCAGTCTCAAGTTGGAAGGTCGCATGGCGCATTGACGATACTTTGCGACGAGCAAGGAGGGGTCTCGATTTGGAGCTGGAGGCGGATTGGCAGCTTCGAGGCTCGGATTATCAGAAGCGGGCCTTCAGTAATCACGTGTCTTCCCGTTATTATGGACACGAGGAGATGCCCCCCAGTGAGCGAGAACCGCAAGTTAGCCGCGATCCTGGCCGCCGACGTGGTCGGGTACAGCCGGGTGGCGAGCGCGGATGAAGACCGTACTTTGGCCAGGTTGCGGGCACTGCGCAGCGACCTGATCGACCCGACCATCGCTGTCCACAACGGACGCGTGATCAAGCGCACAGGCGATGGCGCATTGGTCGGGTTCCGCAGTGTGGTAGTGGTGCGCTAACAACTGCTACGGATGAGGACGGACAAGCAGTGTGCTGGAAGGCGTCAGGCCTCTGTTCACCTGCCAAGCACAGCTCGCACATTCCACGGTGGTTTCAGGCTTTGTCGATAGCCTTGACGAGCCGCGCACGCCTTATATCTCGCCGAAGCAGCTGTCGCAGGCCCTGGGTGTGAAGGTGGCCAACCTGGCCCAGTTGACCGGTGTCCACCGCAACACGCTCCGTAACCCGTCATCGAGCGCCTGCAGGGTCGGATGCGCGAGATGGTGAAAGTGATCTCGGCCGCGACGGAACTCACTGGCGACGTCGACTCGCGCTAGGGAAGCTGGTTTATAATCCGTACACTTTTAGACGATTGACCGAAGTACACCGCCGTCGACGCGCAGACCGGCGCCACTCGTCGCTGACGCTTGCTCCGAACAAACGTAAACAACCATGTTGGCAACTTCTTCGGTCGTCGCAAATCGATTGATCAGTGTTGTCGGGCGCATCGTCGTCAAGAACACTTGCTCCGCTTCCTCTTGGCTGATGCCTTGCGAGTGCGCCAGCTCACTCATCATATTCGACAGGATTTCGGACCTCGTTGGGCCGGGGAGGACCGCGTTAACTGTCACACCCGTTCCGGCGACCGCTTCGGCAAGCCCCCTCGAAATAGCGAGTTGCGCCGTCTTGGTCATGCCATAGTCGATCATCTCTTTCGGGACGTTGAGGGCGGATTCGCTGCTGATGAATACGACCCGTCCCCAACCCCGCGCTGTCATCTTCGGCACATAGTGGCGTGCGGCGCGAACGCCACTCATGACGTTGAGCTGGAAGAGGCTCAGCCAGTCGTCATCGGCGAGATCGAAGAAAGTCTTCGGGCGCGCTGTGCCCACATTGTTGACGAGGATATCCACATCGGGCGCCTGTGCGAACAGAGCTCCGGCCCCCTCGGCTGTCTCCAGATCAGCCGCAACGCCCGTCAGATCAGCCTGTGGGAAAAGCTCGCGAATCTCGCGAAGCGCTGTGGCGACGCGTTCCTCGCCGCGGCCGTTGATCACAACCGAAGCGCCCGCGCGCGCCAGTCCTTCGGCGATGGCGCGACCGATGCCCGCCGTGGAACCCGTTACAACGGCCTTGCGGCCCTTAAGATCGATATTCATGAGTCTATTCCTTCAATTTCGGACTGCGACAGCGACGGCTGTTTTACTTGATGTGTGAGGCAGTGCGTTCGGTTGCGACCTTGGCGAGATCCTCAAGGAGCTTTTCGTGCGTGCGCCAAAAAACATCGGGGGCTTTCTTGCCCAATTCGATCCAGAACGGGCCCTGCATCGTCTCCTCGGTCCAGAGGTGGCATCCATTCGCCGTGGGTGTGATAATCCATGCGTGATAGGCCTTCGAAGTCACCGCGGCCTTCGGGTAGCCGCCCCACGCGATGCGCGTCATGGGCTCGAACTCCTGCACTGACGCGAAGACGTCCTGGCCGGCCAGGTTGGTTTCGAACCGCGTGCCAAGGCGAAGCGATTCGTGCCCATCAAGCAACTGCACGTGTTCGACGCCCGGGTAGAAACCAGGCCAAGCGGCGGGATCTACGAGCAACGACCAGATCGTTTCAGCAGAGGCCGCGACCTCAAGTTCGTTGGTGAAATGGATCGGAGATCGGCTGGGCGTCAGGTCTGCCGGCCATTTGATTGCCTCGAACATGTTGTTCTCCGTGTTGGGACAAAAAACGAGAAAAGTGCCCTACCTGCCTGCGCGAAGTGGTCGGCCGATGCCGAAATTAGCGGCGGCCCCTCAGCGCCAGCGGCCCGGGCTCACACCTGCGCAAAGCCCCCGTCGACGGTCAGCTCGATGCCGGTCACGAACGAACTGTCGTTGGACGCGAGGTAGAGCGCGGCCGCAGCGATATCGTTGGCTTGACCGTTCCTGCCCAGCGGCGTGTCGAGGGCAGTGTGCGCGAAAAAGGCATCGCTCTGCTCCTGGGACAGCCCGGCATTTATGCCGATGGGCGTTTCGGTGTTCCCGGGGGCGAGCGCGTTTACGCGGATATGGCGGGCCTTCAGATCCAAGGTGAGGGTTCGCGCGAGGGAGCGGACCGCAGCTTTGGTGGCCGAGTAGACGCTGAAAGCCGGAGCGCCCTTCGAGCCCGACACGGACGACGTGAGAATGATCGAGGCGCCGTCTCGGAGCACCGGCAACAGCGTTTGCACGGTGAAGAATGTGCCCTTCAAATTGGTCGTGACGGTTCGATCGAACGCTTCTTCGCTCACTTCGCCGACCGGCGCGAACGTAGCGACGCCGGCGTTGGCAAACAGGACGTCGGCGAAGCCGTAGGTCTTGGCGACGTGGTCGCGAAGAGCAGCGAGATCCGCCATCTTTGTGATGTTGGCGAGGACCGGATCCAGGCCCCGCCCCAACGCCTGCGCGGCACGTCGAACCTTCTCGCCGTGCTGGTCCACCATCACGACTACTGCGCCCTCGGCCGCAAACCGCTTCGCGGTGGCAAGGCCGATGCCGCTTGCCGCACCGGTGACAACGGCTATCCGACCATCAAGTCTTCCCATGTCGGCTTCTCCTTTTCGTTCGTCCAGGACCGACGATCATCTCGCCCCCTCGCAAGCAAATGGGATCGAACGCGCTCAGGCGGGATTGACGATTTCTCGACAGCGCCTGTGCGTTGGCGCACCGCCTGTTCCCAGGGGATGGTGTTCGCACTGGCTGCGAATGCCGCAGAATAGCCGATTACCGAGGTATGGGAGCTGCAGCGAAACTAGAATTGTGGAGTCGACGAAGAGATTCGCACCATTCCTGCTATTTAATACGTGTTTCAACACCGCACCTTGCGGTGCAAGGTTGCACCACATGATTGACTGGGGCGACGTTCGCTACTTTCTTGCCATCTCGCGGGAAGGCTCGGTTCGGGCCGCCGCCGAGCGCCTCAAGGTAAACCACTCGACTGTGCTGCGACGCATTGCCCAACTGGAACAGCGCCTCGGCGCGTACCTGTTCGAGAAGCTACCCTCAGGCTATCGTCTCACGGATGCGGGTGAGGGAGTCCTCGAGTTCGCTGTCCCTGGCCACGGATGTCGACCTCCATTGGGACGCCGAGACGCGACCAATCCGTGAATGGTGCGCCGATGCACAGCCGCTGTCGAGAAATCGCCAATCCCGGTTGAGGCTCCACGACCTTAGCTAAGCTCCAGAATGTACCGGCAATTCGCCGATCTGGAGATATGAAATGACTTACGCAATCATAGGCGCCGGGGCCGTCGGTCAGGCGCTCGCGAAAATGTTCGCCCGCAAGGGTATCGAAGTGGCCATAGCAAGCACACGTGCGCCCAAGGCGCTCGCGCCGCTCGCAACGGCCATCGGAACCACGGTCATCCCCAGCTCCCTGAACGAAGCGATCAAGGCCGACATTATCCTGCTGGCTGTTCCGTTCTGGGCGCACGGGGAGGTTGCGAACACTGCCAAGGACTGGCGGGGCAAGATCATTATCGATGTGACGAACGCCTACGGCGTCTCACCAAGCGATTTGGGCAGCCTCCCGTCTTCGGCCGTGGTCGCCAAGGCGTTTGGCGCTGCCGCGCTTGTCAAGGCGTTCAACCACCTGCCTGCAGGCGTCCTTGTTCAGGAGCCCTCCATCGACGGCTGGCGGCGAGTGGTTTTTCTCTCCAGCGACAATGACAGCGCCCTTCCGGTGGTGTCCACGCTGGTCGAGCAACTCGGCTATGCACCGGTCAACCTTGGAAGGCTCGCAGAGGGTGGGCTGCTCATTCAGGCGCGAGGAAACACCTGGGCGCCTTTAATCTTCAAAGATCTCTTCAAGAAGCAGGCCTGAGCCATGTATGATCGTGTAATATGGCCTGACCATTTCGACCCGAAGATTTCGTCGATCTACGCACTCAATGACATTGACGTGAAAGCCCCGCCTGAAGTGGTGTGGGAGCTGCTGGTCGACGCCGAGAACTGGTCGAGCTACTTTCCTCCTGAGGATCAGGTCAAGATCCTGACCGGTGAGCCTAAACTGGCGCTCGGAGCCAGATTCAGTCGGGTGACGGTTGGATTTCCGATGAGCCTTGTCGTGACGGAGTGCGAGCCCGGCCACAGGCTCGCGTGGAAAACGGTGGTCGACGGCGACGAGACCGGCTCGACCGCCTATCACGGTTGGGTCATCACTCCCACGGACACGGGTTGCCATGTGCTGACGGAAGAGACGCAGCAGGGCCCGTGGTTCCTCGACGTGCTCGGACACAAGCACCCCGGTGGGCTCTACCGCTATCATCAGCAGTGGGTCGAAGACCTTGCTCGCGCTGCCGAGGCGGAAGCGGCGAGGACGGCGCGCTAATTCCGCATCTGCGTCTTCTTCGCTCGCGGCTGATTTAGGGCGTCCGCCTTAGGCACATCCCCGCGATAAGAAGCGCTCACGTGCTTGCATGACACGCTCTCTATTGGCGA
The DNA here is from genome assembly GCF_040322515.1 of Mesorhizobium sp. M0136. Lineage (NCBI taxonomy): Bacteria > Pseudomonadati > Pseudomonadota > Alphaproteobacteria > Hyphomicrobiales > Phyllobacteriaceae > Mesorhizobium > Mesorhizobium sp. M0136. Next base: position 168,081 of record NZ_JAMYTP010000005.1, on the reverse strand, counting down.
ATGCCCGCTTCGCCAAGGCAGGCGCGCAAGTTGCGGATGTCACGGCTTTGGCACGAACTCGAGCAACGGCGCGTAGGGCGGCCCCACAAGTGGTGGATAGCGGCGGTAGGTGTTGTAGACCGCTCCGTCCTCCATCGCGAAGACGCTCCACCCTGCGCTCACCGACACGGCCGACTGGAGGTCCGGCGCACCGACGTCGTCGCGGTAGTCCTGCAGCCATTGCGGGGCCTCGCGGAGCAGCTGCCCCATGTCGAACTCATCGCGGACGATTCCGAACATCTCCTCCCGGCGGAACGCGAAGCCGTAGTCGAACAGGAAGTCGTCGCCATAACCCGACACGTAGGGCATCGTCCACCCGCGCTGTGCCTTAGTCGCCACCAGCTTCTCCAGCGGCGCCCGCGACATCGCGATGAGCGTCACGCCGCGGTTGTTCACGTGCGTGACCATGCAGCCCAGCCCATCGCCAACCGAGGTGCAGCCCGGGCACGCCACCTTCCAGTCCTCCCCGTACATCAGGTGGTAGATGAGGAGCTGCGAGCGGCCATCGAACAGCTCCGGCAAGGACTTGGGCCCGTCGACGGTGGCGAAGGTGTAGTGCTTTTCGACCGGGACCCAGGGCAACTCCCGCCGCTGCTTGGTGACACGCTGTTCGTGCGCCGCCAGCTCCTGCTCGGCCGCCAATAGTTCCTTACGGGCGGCCTGCCACTCCTGCTCAGTCGCGACCTTCATCCGACCTTCCCTATATTCGACCCCGTCCTTGTTGAAACCGTGCGGGAGCAGAAACCTCATCGGCACCTCGACGGCCTCCGCCACCCGTCCGTCCTCGAGGCGCAGGACGGACAGGGCGAGCCGACGGTAGCCCGGCTCGCCCGGCGGGCACAAGAGCAGCACCGTCTGGTTGGTCCCGAAGCGGTCGTGCCTGGATGTGGTGCTCATGACCGTCGCGCCAACGGCGCCGGGCACCATCGCCATGCCGTACAGCATTAGCGCCGAGAATCCGAACATGCCGAACAGCCACCATCACCAGGAACCAATCGTGCAGGGAGAGGTTGCCGATGTCGCGCCAATCGTCCGCGATGAACGGGAACAGCGCCAATACACCGATCGCGACACGGAGAATCTAAGCGGCGAAGACTGGCATGGCCGAGGCAATTATCTTGCTGATGGTATCTTGCTGATGGGAGTAGACGAGGAGAGAGGAACCGCCCTCTCTCCCCGAGTTCTTACGGACGAACGCTGATGACTGTCTTTCCCGTGCGTCGCTCGGTTGAGTTGAAGGTGGCGACGGCATCATCCATGCTCGAGACCTTGCCGATGTTCGTCCGCAGTCGTCCATCCCGGATCCGCTGAACTATCTCCGAAAGCTGGGCTCGATCAGCCTCGACGACGAAGTCAACCGTCAGGCCATCTGCAGGTCGAATATCCGTTGGTCCGACGACTGTCACAAGCGTTCCTCCGGCCCGGACCAGCGTTGCGGACCGTTTCTGAATATCGCCGCCGATGACATCGAACACCAGATCGACACCGCCGACCTCTTCCAAGGTGTCATTCCCGAGATCGATGAATTCATTTGCACCGAAGTCGAGCGCCTTCTGGCGGTCGGCGGCGCGTCCGGTGCCAATGACATAAGCTCCGGCCTCCCTTGCAAGCTGCGCCACCATCGAACCGACGGCACCGGCCGCGCCATGCACCAGAACGCTCTGCCCCGCCCGAATGCGGCCATGCTGGAACAGTCCCTGCCACGCGGTCAGGCCGGAGATCGGCAGGCTCGCGCCCACCGTGAAGTCGACGTCGCCGGGGAGTGGCGCGAGATTGCGTGCCTCCATGGCGACATACTCGGCGAGCGTGCCGTCGCGATGCCAGTCGGCGAGGCCGAACACCCGCTGACCGATTGAAAGCCCCGTGGTGCCGTAGCCGAGGGCCGTGACCACACCGGCCAGCTCATGGCCGAGGATCGACGGCGTCCGGTCACGGAAGGCTCGATCGGCCCAGGTTGAAGGCCACTCCAGTTCGGTGTTGACGAATCCCGCCGCATGAACTTGTACGACGATATCGTTTATTGCCGCCTGCGGTTCGGGCCGCTGGCCCAGCTTCATTCCGGCCGTTCCTGCAGCCTGGTCCGTCACTACGATCGCTTTCATGGGAATTGTCTCCTCAGTGATTTGTTGGTTCGGGGTAAATTGCTGGCGTGGAAGGTCTTTTCGATCTCTCACGCAGTTAGACTAGGTCCCCATAAAGGTATGTCATCACGCCGAGCCGCAGCACGCCCTCGTTGCCGGTCGAGTAATACCGCTACTTCAGCGCCGCCGACAGGATTCCAATGACGGTCTCATCGGTATCGGCGAGCCGCGAATCCATGCTAAGCCGCCGCCCTGTACGAAAGGACGACATCTGTGAGCGAACTGACCGTGGCCGAGGCGACCGAAAGTATCTATGCCTCGCTCCGGGCGGGCAATGCCGACATCGACGCAGGTATCGCGACGCTCAAGGCAGCGCTCACACGAGAGGGGATAAAACAGGCGGTGTTCGATCCGACCAAGTTGGCGCAGAACAATCGCTCGGGCCGCAAGTTGATGCAGGCTTATTTTCGGCAGCGCGGCGTGAGCGTGAGGTTTTCGGACCAATAAGACCGAGCGCGGGCGATCTCAGGCGCGCCGTTGGGAGTGATGGGCCAATCCGGCGATCTGCCAACTGTAGTCGGGACTGCGCCGCTTACCAGACATGAGACCATGCCGCGCTGCACGCTCACAGATGGACCCTCGCAATCCTGAAGCCGGAGGACCAGCAAGAGCGTCGAGCAGCAGAGGCGCTCGGCCGAAGCGTCTCGCCAGCTGCCGTGCTTCAAATTATTGCAAGACGTTCAAATTTGACCTTCCGCATTCATGCTCTGTCGAGCGTGTCTCTTAGAGGCGCTTAAACCTTCTGCGCCGTAGGTTTTTATCGGGCTGAATCGCCGTCAGCGACGATGACGACGAAATAGGAGAACGCAAATGGCTCGCAATCACGTTGAACGTCTTAGAGAATTCAGGGAAATTCTGGTCGCGACTCGACGCGAAGGAGTCCGTAACGTGCACCATACTCGCGACGCAATGCGGGCAAGTGGCTTTCAAATTGGCGACAGCGACGGCTCCAGCTACGGAGTCGAGCTGAAGGTCCTCCAAGAGGAAATCGAGGCAGTCGATCGCGCCATCGAAGACGAGAAGCGGTTGGCCTTGACACTCGAGAGCGCGGCCCAATCCCGCCGGCCGATTAAGCCGAGAGTCGTGAAAGGAACATAGAATCAGGTACGAATCGCTCCTGGTCGTTCGAACCTGTCCAGCATCTTCGCGCGCGCCGGCATGGCCCACACGCCACGTTTGGAAGGCGCGAGGCCGCTCCGTCGCACATCCTCTGTTTGTACCTGCACCGTGAAGCGCCAATGGGCTCGTAAAAAACAGGGACGTTGCGAATCCTCAATCAGTCCGCGGTCAGCACGACCTTGACACTTTGAGCGCGGTCGGCGCCAAGTCGGAAGGCATCGGGGGCGGAGGAAAGCGTGCGCTCCGCCGTCACCAGCTTCAGGACGTCCACCTCCCGCGACACAATGAGGTCGACAGCGCGACCGAACTCGCTGCCGAAGCGGAAGGTGCCTTTGAGGTCGATCTCTTTGGCCATCACCGCATTGGCGGGCAGCGGGATCTGGCCACCGGGAAGATTGCCGACCTGGACCACCGTGCCGCCGCGCCGGACGCTGGCGATTGCCGCGGCAAGGCCTGCGGCAGTGCCTGAAATCTCGAACGCCACATCAAGCGAACCGCCGGCCGCGAGCGACTGGATCTCGGCGTCCCCGCTGGCAGGGTCGATCGTCCTGTCGGCGCCCAACCTGCGGGCGAAGGCGAGCGGCGCGGCGGCGATATCGACGACGGTCAGTTCAGCGCAGCCGGCAAGCCTGGCCGCGAGCATGGTCAAGAGGCCAATGGGACCGGCACCGAACAGGACGACGTTGCGGCCCCTGATGTCGCCGGCCCGCGCAACGGCGTGCAGGCTGACCGCCAGCGGTTCGGCAAGTGCGGCCGCCTGGTAGGCCACATCAGATGGAACCTTGAAACATTGCGCGGGCGTGACGTCGAACAGACTGGCGAAGCCGCCCTGCATATGCGGCGTCTTCGATGCCGAGCCCATGAAGTAGATGTTTTCGCAGAGATTGGCGCGGCCTTCCAGGCATCGCGCACAATGCCCGCACCAGCGTGACGGATTGACCGCGACGTGGTCGCCGACGCCCAGGCCGGGTGCCGCGCCGTTGATCTCGACGATTTCGCCGGAGATTTCATGGCCGAGGACAAGCGGCGAGGTCACAACGAAGTCGCCGGTGCGGGCATGGCGGAAATAATGCAGGTCGGAGCCGCAGATGCCCCCGGCCCCGAAGCGCACACGCACCATGCCTGGTGCCAGCGGTTCGAGCGGATGCTCAACGACGCGCAGGTCCTGCGGGCCGAACAGCGTTGCGGCGATCACCTGGCCACTCACCGGATCAAGCCCATCTCGGTCGGCAGCCAAAGCGTGATGGCGGGTATGAAGGTGATCAGAAGCAGCGCCACGATAAGCGGCACCAGCCACGGCAGGATCGCCATGGTGGTGCGCTCGACCGAGAGCTTGGCGACGCGTGACAGCACGAACAGCACCATGCCGAGCGGCGGGTGCAAAAGCCCGATCATCAGATTGAGCGTCATGATCAGCCCGAAATGCACCGGGTTGATGCCGTAGACGGCGGCGACCGGCAGCAGGATCGGCACCAGAATCGTGATCGCGGCGATCGTATCGAGGAAGCAGCCGACCACCAGCATCAGGATGTTGACCAGGATCAGGAAGACCCACTTGTTTTCGGTGAGGGCGAAAATGAAGTTCGAAAACAGCTGTGCCGCCTGGCTGACGGTAAGCAGCCAGGCGAAGATCGATGCGGCGGTAACGATGAACAGTACGGAGGCGGTCGTCTCGATCGTGTCAAAGCTGGCCTTGGCAAGCAAACGCAGCGTCATCGTGCGGTAGCGCACCAGCCCGAGGAAAAGCGACCAGATCACAGCCGCCATTGCCGCCTCGGTCGGCGTGAACCAGCCCATCGTCATGCCGCCGATCAGGATGACCGGCGTCATCAGCGCCATGACCGCGGAGAAATCGAAATACCAGTCTGCGGCGATCAGCAGCAGCAGCGCGATGCCGACCGCGACGTTGATCGACAGGCCAAGCTGCACAAGCACGTAACAGCCAATCGGAAAGGCAGCCACCACCAGCACCTCGCCCGCCGCTTCGGCGAGCCGCCGAAGCTCGAAAGGCGTGTCGGAGCCCCAGCCGCGATTGTAGGCAAAGATGGCAACCGTAATCATCATCAGCATGGTCATGACCACGCCGGGCAGGATGCCGGCCATGAACAGCGCACCGATCGAGACATTGGCCATCATGCCGTAGATGACGAAGGGCAGCGAGGGCGGAAAGATCGGCCCGAGCGTGGCGGAAGCGGCGGTGACGCCAACCGCGGCGTCGATCGGATAGCCGTGGTCCTTCATCGCCTTGATCTCGATGGTGCCGATACCGGCGGCGTCGGCGAGCGCGGTACCCGACATGCCGGAAAAGATCACCGATCCGATGATGTTGACCTGCGCCAGGCCGCCTTTCATCCAGCCGACCAGGGCAAGGGCGAAGGAATAGATGCGCCCGGTGACGCCGGCGATGTTCATGAGGTTGCCGGCCAGGATGAAGAAGGGCACGGCGAGCAGCGGGAAGCTCTCCACCCCGGCGATCATGCGCTGGGCTGCGATGATATCGGGCGCCACGCCGTAGATGACGAGGTAAAGAATCGAGGCGGCCGCCATCGAAACAGCGACCGGCACGCCGATGAGCATCAGGACAAGAAAGCCCCCGACCAGAAGCAGCATCGCTCAGACCCCCGCCGTCTCGAACGCACCAGGACGCTCGAGCACCGAATAGCCGCGCCGGTAATTGCCGATAAAGACCTGGATCGAGCGCAGAAGCATCAGCACGAAGCCGGCCAGTACGGCGTAGAAGAACCAGCGCCGCGGCAGGTTGACGGTGACCATGCGCTCATGCGCCACGATCGTGACGTAGCGCCACATCAGCCAGGATCCGTAGGCGAAGAATGCGATGCGGATGATATCGACGGCGAGCGCCAGCCAGCGGCCGACACGCTCCGGCAGATAGTGGTAAAGCACGTCGACGTGGATATGGCGCGAAAGGCGCACGCACATGGCGGCGCCGAGAAAGACAACGACGACGAGCGCGTTGATGGCGATCTCCTCGGTCCACGCAAAGCTGTTGTTCAGCGCATAACGGGTGAAGAACTGCAGGAAGACACAGACGACCATGCCCCAGAACACGGCAAGCGTGACCCAGTCCTCGATACCGTGGTCCGACAGGTCGACGCGTATCGGCACCTCCTCGAAGGCCTGCGCAATCTCTTCGACGGTGATCTCGGTGTGGTGTTCCTCGGCCATTGGCGCGCACTCCCGAAGCTGGTGGATCGTCAAGGATTGGAAGGCCGTCCGGCGCAATTTGAAGCCGGACGGATGGGCAGGTTAAAGCGGAGAATCCGATTGCCGCTCTATCCTCTTGATTGAGCATCCAGTTTCCGATGCTCTACTTGATAGCGCGGATCGCTTCCCAATCGGCCTTGTTGTACCCGAACTCCTCGAAGGTGACCTTCTCCAACACATTCTTCTCGAAGTCGGCACGGTCGACATCCGTTACGGTGATGCCCCGGTCCTTGAATACCTGCACCAGTTCCTTTTCGCGGGCGACGATCTTCGCAGTGGCGCGGGCGGCAGCCTCCTGCATCACCTCGGTAAAGATCTTCTTGTCCTCGTCGGACAGCGAGGCCCAGCGCGACGCCGATATGATGGTGTTGAGATGATCGACGATGTGGCCAGTTAGCACGATATTCTTCTGCACCTCGTAGAATTTCTTCGCCTCGATGGTGGTCAGCGGGTTCTCCTGGGCCTCGACCGTGCCGTTCTGCAGAGCCAGATAGACCTCGGCGAAGGCAATCGGCGCCGTGTTGGCCCCGCAGGCACGCGGCATGGCCAGATAGGCCGGCACGTCGGGAACGCGCATCTTCAAGCCCTGCATGTCGGAGCACTTGGCGATCGGCCGGTTCGAGGTGGTCTGCCGCGTCCCGTAATAGGTGGTGGCGACGATGTGATTGCCGGTCTTGTCCTCATAGCCCTTGGTCAGGGCCTTGTAGACGTCGCTCTTGGTGTATTTCAGCAGATGGTCGGCATCGCGGAAAGTGTACGGGAAATAGGTGACGCCGATCGGTGGATATTCGCGCGCCGCGAAGCTCGATCCGGAAATGATGATATCGACGGTGCCGAGCATCAGGCCCTGGTTGATGTCGGCTTCCTTGCCAAGCTGCGAGGCCGGATAGACGTCGATGGCGTAGCGGCCCTGGGTGCGCTTCTTGATTTCGTCGGCAGCCCACACGGATTCGGTGTGGAAGGGCTCCGTCGTCTCGTAGACATGTGCCCATTTCAGGACCGTTTCCGCCGAGGCCGACGCCATGGGTATGGCAATTGCGGCGATCGCACCGAGCAGAACTGCGTATTTTCTCAGCATCTCATTCCTCCCTGGTTGAACTTGACGGCCGGATCTCCCCCAGGCCAACTGCTATTCCGCAACCTCCTTGGCTGCGGCTCTCTCATCGAAATTGCGTGAGAATCTGATTTGCGACTGGCGCAGATGCTGCTGCATGGCGGCCTTGGCCCGCTCGGGGTCGCGCGCGGCAATTGCATCGCGCACGGCACGATGTTCCCTTGCCGCGACCTGCCAGGAATCGCTGGTCTCGAAATAGATCGACAGGCGTTCGAAGTACGGGTTCATGCGCTGGTCGAAAAGCTCGCCGATGAAGCGCACCAGCACCGCGTTCTCGAGAATGCCGGCGACCGCGGTATGGAATTCCCGGTCGAGCGCAATGGTCATCTTGTTGGGGTGACGCATGGCCTCCATCCGGCGCAGCACGTCGTCGAGTCGTTCGATATCTGCAGGCCGGACATGGAGGGCCGCTTCGGCGGCGATCGCGCCTTCGACGAATTCGCGCGCACGCAACAGCTCGAACGGGCCTTCCTCGACTTCGGGTTCGGAGGCGGCGGCGCTCGGCGGATCGGTGACGTAGATACCCGAGCCGACGCGGATGCGTATGCGGCCTTCGACCTCCAACGCTATTAGCGCTTCACGGACCGTCGGGCGGGAAATTCCGAGCTGGTCGGCCAGATCCCGCTCGGTCGGCAGACGGTCGCCGACGGAAAACTCGCCGGCATCGATCAGCTGCCTGAGCTGATCGGCGACCTGTCGGTATAGCCGGCGAGGTTCAACAGCCTGGATCGGCATGCGCGTCTAATTCCCCTCCCCGGTCGCCCTGGTACATTGGTCTGACCCATTGACCACAGCCTAAACTGACGACCCAGAGAGTCAAGCTGGATAAACAGACAGAAGAAGAAGGCGCCCCGCCCGATCTATCCGGTGCACCTATGTGGCGGGGGCCGCGCAGCGGCATCGCATGCGTCAGCGTCGTCCTCCTCGAATGACCAGGACGTTTCCGGCGGCGACGAGGACGAGCCCGATGATCGCATACGCAGTCCAGGCATAGCCTTCCAGCGCCGTGGAGATCAAAAGCGCAAAGACGGGAAATATGACGGTCGCATAGCCGGCGCGGGCGCCGCCAATGCGTCCGAGCAGCGTCAGGTAGGCGGCGAAAGCCACGACCGTCGATATGACGGCGAGGAAGACCAGCGAGCCGATATAAGAGGCGGTCGTCGCGAACACGAACGGCTCACCGAGCAGGAAGGCCAGGAACGCCGACCAGCAAGTGCCATAAAGCATGCCCCAGGCGCTCGTTGAAACGAGCGGCAGTCCGCGGCGCTGGTTTGCGACGGAGACGAGATTGCCGGCGCAGAAGCTCAGCGTGCCGCAGAGGCACAGAAGAAGGCCCACCAACGTGCCGCCGGAAAGCCCGTTGGCAGCGATTTCGGGGAAGAACATCAGCGCTATGCCGGCGAAGCCGATGACGCCGCCGGCGAGAATGCGCGGCGCCGGGCGCTCGCCGATGACCAAGGCACTGAGCAGCATGTTGATGACCGAGGCGAGCGAGAAGACGACCGAGAGCAAGCCGCTGACGAGATAGCCGGCGCCATAATAGAAAAACAGGAAGTTTGACGAGAAGATGAAGATGCCAAGCACAGCAAAGCGCAGATGATCGGTGATCGGGAAGCGGAGCCGCCGACCGGACAAACCCGCCCAGGCAAACATCAGCAGCGTGGCGATGGCGAAGCGCCAGACCAGATTGACCTCGTTCGAAACGCCACTGCCGACCTGAAGTTCGATCGCGAACCACGATGCGCTCCAGGCAATGACCGTTAGTGCGTAAAGCCCGTAGTCGACGGGTTCGAAGGGGCGGTCGCGCGTCGTCATGCGCATTTCCGCATTAGCCGGTTCCGCGGCGCCGTTTGGTTCTCCTGTTACTGACATGCTGGCGAGCCTCTTCCGCTCACAAGACGCTTACGGGCCGACTGTCCACCTTCGCCGCTTCTGAACCCAGAAGACGAGACCGAGCAACAGCAGGGCTGGAACCGCGAACCAATAGCGCGACGGCCGCTCCGCGGGCACTAGCACCTGGTTTATTTCGTCGCCGGGCTGCAGGCCGAATTTGGCCGCCTGGCTGCCCAGTCGCACCACGCCGACCGTCACGCTGTCGCCGAGCGCGCTGACGTCCAGCCCCACAGCCTTCAGGCGTTCGGCCGATGAATTTGCGGGCCCGAGTTGTAGCCGGACCAGCTTCGATATCTCATCGCCGTTGAGGTTCAGCGTCGTCAGGCGCAGGCGAACCGCTCCGCCTTCGGCTGTCTCGTCGACGATACGGCCGAGTTCGGAGGCAGGCACTGCCCGATAAGGTTCGCTCACCTGATCGAGCAACAATCCCGGTCTGAACAAGATGAAACAGGCCAGAAGCAACGCAATCGTCTCGTACCAGCGGTTGCGGACGAGCAGCCAATTCTGCGTCGCTGCTACAAACGAGACCATGGCCAGCGTCGATGTCACGACCATCGCAACGAAGTCGAACGGCCCTTCGAGATCGATCATCAGCAGTCCGGTGTTGAAGATGAAGATGAATGGCAAGAGGCCGGTACGGATCTCGTACTTGAAGCCCTGAATCCCGGTCTTCACCGGATCGGCGCCTGAAATTGCGGCAGCAGCATAAGCCGCCAGCCCCACGGGCGGCGTCACGTCCGCCATCAGCCCGAAATAGAAAACGAACATGTGGACGGCGACCAGCGGCACGGCAAGATCGTTCTGCGCCGCCAAATCGACGATGACCGGCGCCATCAAGGTGGCGACGACGACATAGCTCGCAGTGGTCGGCATGCCCATGCCGAGAATGATGCAGATCACCGCGGTGAATAAAAGCATGACGATGAAGCTGCCGCCCGAGATGAATTCGACGAGCTCGGTCATCACCAGCCCGATGCCGGTGAGCAGGACCGTGCCGACGATGATGCCGGCCGTCGCAGTGGCAATGCCGACCGTCGTCATGTTGCGCGCAGCGGCGGACAGGCCACCGACCAGATCGTCGAAACCGTGAAGCCAATGCCGTGCCAGCGCTCGGTCCTTGCGGAAAAAGGCGGTGAGCGGCCGTTGCGTGACGATCAGCGCCATCAGGGCGACAACGCCCCAGAATGCCGAGAGGCCCGGCGAGAGCTCCTCCACCATCAGGCACCAGATCAGCAGGATCACTGGCAGCAGAAAATGCAATCCGGTGCGCGCCGTCTCGCCGAAGTGCGGAATCCTGACGATCTCGCCCTCCAGATCCTCGAGCGGCAGGTCGGGATAGCGCGCCCGGTAGGCGACAAGGCCGATGTAAACGGCGATCAGTGCGGCAGTGATCATCCAGGTCGCGGCCGCGCCGAAAACGATCTTCGTCCAGCCAATGCCGTAATAGACAAGCCCTGCGAGGACGATGAAGCCGCATATGCCCATCAGCCCGCGCAGCGCACCCTGAAATGCGGAGTGCGTGCGGCGTGACGGCAGGCCCTTCATCCCTGTCTTCATCGCCTCGATATCGACGATGTAGAACAACGAGCCGTAGGTCAGCAGCGCCGGATAGAAGGCGTGCTTGACCACCTCGGCATAGGAGATGCCGACATATTCCGCGATCAGGAACGCGGCGGCGCCCATCACCGGAGGCATCAGCTGACCATTGACGCCGGCCGCGCATTCGATGGCACCCGCCTTCACCGCAGAATATCCGACCCGCCGCATCAGCGGGATGGTGAAGGTTCCGGTGGTCACGACATTGGCGATCGAAGAGCCGGAAATCATGCCGGTCAGGCCGGAAGCCACGACACCGGCCTTGGCCGGACCGCCGCGGTATTTGCCGAGCAGCGAGAAGGCAAGCTGGATGAAAAAGCCGCCGGCGCCGGCGCGCTCCAGCAATGTTCCGAACAAGACGAACATGAAGACGACATTGGTGGACACACCGAGGGCGACACCGAACACCCCCTCGGACGTCAGCCACATCTGCGAGGCTGCGCGCGATAACGTCGCGCCCTTGTGGCCGAGCAGGCCAGGAAGGTGAGGCCCGGCGAAAATATAGATCAGCATGATCGCCGCGATGACAGTGATGGCAGGCCCGACGGCGCGACGGGCGGCCTCGAGCAGGATGAGGACGCCGGCGATCGATACGACCAGGTCAGCTGTAGTGGGAAGACCCGGCCGGTGGGCGATATCGCTATAAAAGACCAGCAGATAGAGGGCGGACGCCGCCCCGGCGATGCCTAGCACCCAGTCGGGTAGCGGCACCCGGCTGCGCGATGAGGTCTTGAAGGCCGGAAACGTCAGCATCGCCAGAAACAGGGCGAAGGCCAGATGGATGGAGCGGGCGATGCCGTCGCTGACAACGCCGAAATTGAGCATGAACGGAAGGGGCGAGGCATACCAGAGCTGGAACAGCGACCATGCAAGCGATACGCCGAGGATCAGCTTCGCGGTGCGGCCGGTCGGCTTGCGCCCACCGGTGTCGGCTTCCGCGACGATCTCGCTGAGCTTGTCGATGTCGATAACGGGTTGGTCAGGCGCTGCCGCCCGCTGGCTTTGATCTGTCATCGTTCCCCACAATTATTTGCGATGCGAGGCGCCCGTGGGCGCCTCGCATTGAAGGCCTCAGAGCCAGCCCTTTTCCTTGTAGTAGCGCTCAGCGCCCGGATGCAGTGGCGCCGACAGACCGGTCTTGATCATCTCCTTGGGATCGAGATTGGCGAAAGCCGGATGCAGTTTCTTGAAGTCGTCGAAATTTTCGAAGACCGACTTCACCAGCTCGTAGACCACCTCATCGGGCGTGCTGGCATTCGTCACCACGGTGGCGCGGACGCCGAATGTCTTCACGTCGTCCGGATTGTTGGCGTACATGCCGCCCTTGATGGTGGCGACTGAATAGTACGGATGAGCTGCCAACAGCGCGTCCACTGCCGGACCGGTCAGCGGGATGAGCTTGGCGCCGCAGGCCGTGGTCGGATCCTGGATCGCGGCGGAAGGATGACCAACGCCGTAGAAGAAACCGTCGATCTTGTTGTCGCACAGCGCGCTGCCCTGCTCGTCAGCCTTCAGCTCAGCGGCAAGCGAGAAATCGCCGAGCGTCCAGCCCATCTGCTTCAGCAACTCCTCCATCGACGAGCGGGTGCCTGACCCGGGGTTGCCGACGTTGAAGCGTTTGCCTTTGAAGTCCTCGAAGTTGGTGACGCCGGCGTCCGGCCGCGCCAGCACGGTAAACGGCTCGGGATGGACGGAGAAGACGGCCCGCAGATCCTTGAACGGCTTGCCGTCGAAATTTCCGGTCCCCTCATAGGCCTGGTACTGGACGTCCGATTGGGTCAAGCCGAAATCGAGGTCGCCGGTCTGGATGGAGTTGACGTTGAAGACCGAACCGCCGGTCGACTCGGTCGAGCATCGGATGCCGGTTTTCTGCCGGTCCTTGTTCATCAGCCGGCAAATGGCGCCGCCGACGGCATAGTAGACGCCGGTGACCCCGCCGGTGCCGACCGTGACGAAGCGCTGCTCGGCTCCGACGGACGGCAGCGCCAGCAGCATGCAAGCCGCCGCGCCGATCAGGGTTTTCATCGAACTGTACATGGTTGCTACCTCTCTGGTGGGTGTCCCGGCCCATCGCCGATGACGCGTTGGAACTGGTTTGAGGCGGTCCGCGTCGTGCGGGTCAGGCCGCTGAAGCGATCGCAGCGTCGATCGCCTCACCGAGCCGTTCGACGATCCGATCGATATCCTGTCTGGAAATGATGAAAGGCGGCGCCACAAGCACATGAACGCCCCGCACACCGTCAATCGTCCCGGCCATCGGATAAATCATGAGGCCGCGGGCCATTGCTTCGCGCTTGATCCGAGCGTTGAGTTCAAATCTCTGGTCGAAAGGTTCCTTGCTGGCGCGATCGACCACCAGCTCGATTCCCCTGAACAGACCTCGTCCGCGAATGTCGCCGACGTGATGGTGATTATCAAAGCGCTGGTGCAGGCGCTCGTCGAGCTGCGCGCCCATTGCGCTGACTTTGTCGAGCAGGCGGTCGCGCCGGATGACCTCCTGCACGGCGAGGCCGGCCGCCGCCGCCATTGGATGCCCCATATAGGTATGTCCATGCTGGAAAAAGCCCGAGCCCTGGGCAAAGGCTTCGAAGATATGCCGGCCAAGCAGCACCGCGCCGATCGGCTGGTAGCCTCCGCCGAGCCCCTTGGCGATGGTCAGCAGGTCGGGAGCGATGCCGTCCTGCTCGCACGCATGCAGCGTGCCGGTACGGCCCATGCCGCACATCACTTCGTCGAGAATGAGCAGCACGCCGTAGCGGTCGCAGATCGCGCGAATGTGCTTGAAATAATCGGCGACCGACGGCACGGCGCCGAGTGTCGCACCCACCACCGGCTCGGCGACAAAGGCGATGACCTCGTCCGGGCCGAGTTCAAGGATCTTGTCTTCGAGCTGCTGAGCGGCGCGCGCCGCATAGGCTTCGTCGCTTTCGCCATGCTTTTGATAGCGATAGGCGTAACAGGGGTCGATATGGTGGGTCTCGATCAGCAACGGCCTGAACTGGGCGCGCCGCCATTCGTTGCCGCCGGTGGCGAGAGCGCCGAGCGTATTGCCGTGATAGCTCTGCCGGCGTGCGATGAGATGGCGCCGTTGCGGCTCCCCTTTCTCGACGAAATACTGCCTGGCCATCTTGAGCGCGGCCTCGACCGCCTCCGAGCCGCCGCTGACCAGATAGACGTGGTCCAACCCTTTCGGCGCGTCCTCGACCAGCCGATCCGCCAAGCGCTCCGCCACCTCGGTGGTGAAGAAGCTGGTGTGTGCGTAGGCGATGCGGTCAAGCTGGGCGTGCAGCGCGGCGATCACGTCGGGATGGCCGTGGCCGAGACAGGACACGGCGGCGCCGCCCGACGCGTCGATATAGGACTTGCCCTCGGCATCGAACAGTTCGATGCCTTGGCCGCGAGCGGCGACCGGCAGCGTCGAGTGGATGGTTCGATGAAGAATGTGTGTCATCGACGGTCCCTCATGGGCATTTTCTTCGGCGGACGCTGGTTCAGATGGGTCTTGAGGGCGGCGCCCTGCTCATCGAAACGTCGCAGCGACTCAACAGCACCCTCGCCTGCCTGCCCTGCGACAAGAGCACCGAGGACCTCAGCAACGATGAAAGCTGGCGTCATGGTGTGGAAAAAGGACGGGCTGCCGGTCGGCACGACAACCAGGTGATCGGCAAGCAGCGCCAAGGGCGCTACCCCGCTGTCGGTGATCGCAATGACCGGTACGCCGCGGCCGGCAGCGTACTCGACAAGCTCGATGGTGAAGCGCGTGTAGGGCAGGACGCTGGCGGCGATCAGCACGTCGTCCCTGGTCGCATGGGCCAGAGCGTCGCCATCGGTTCCGCCGATGCCGTGCAGCAGCACCGATTTCTCGCCGATCAGCGACAGGATGTAATGCAGATGCCAGGCCACTGCGTGGCTCGAGCGCAGGCCGAGGCAATAGACGCGCCTTGCCGCACTCAGCGCCCTGGCCGTCTCGACCAGACGGTCGATCGACCTGCGTTCGGCGAGATGGGCAAGCTGGCTGGAAATCGAATCCAGAATATCGGCCGCCAGCGCGTGGTCGCCCTTGAGCTTTTGGCTGGCGACCTGAAGGCCCGCCTTGCCGGCGAAACCGATTTCGCCGTCCCGGATCGCGGCGGCGTAGATATCGCGTACCGCCTCGTAACCATCAAGGCCGAGATGCTGGGCCAGCCGCGTCATCGTCGCCGGCTGCACTCCTGCGTGCCGGGCCTGCTCGCGCATGGACAACAGCGCGACATCATACGGCTTATCAAGGACATAGCGCGCAGCGGACCGAAGCTGCGCCGACATGCCGTCGAAGGCAGTGACGATCTGTCCAGCAAGCTCTTCCTGGTCCATGGATATTGCTAGCTCGCCAGACCAGCGATTGCAACGTCTGTTTCAGTGTG
Source organism: Mesorhizobium sp. M0136 (assembly GCF_040322515.1). NCBI lineage: Bacteria > Pseudomonadati > Pseudomonadota > Alphaproteobacteria > Hyphomicrobiales > Phyllobacteriaceae > Mesorhizobium > Mesorhizobium sp. M0136. Next base: position 152,551 of record NZ_JAMYTP010000005.1, on the reverse strand, counting down.
ATCAAAGATTGATTCATATGAATCTTGTCGCTCGCAGAACGTTCCCATGAAGCCGGGCCATGGTCTCGACCGCATCGCCATAGCCGTCGCCCCGAACGGGGGACGTCGCAGCAAGGCCGACCATCCGGCGATTCCGCTGACACCAGCCGAACTTGCGAGGACGGCCGCGGAATGCGCCGATGCCGGTGCGGCCATGATCCACGTTCATGTCCGCGACCGAAGCGGCAATCATCTGCTCGACGCCGACGCCTACCATCAGGCGATCGCCGCCATCCGCGGTGCTGCCGGCCACCGCTTGGTAATCCAGATCACCTCCGAAGCACTCGGTATCTATTCGCCGGCCCAACAGATGGCCGTCGTACAAGATGTGAAGCCGCAAGCTGTCTCCCTGGCGCTTCGCGAAATCGTTCCTGATGCCGGATCGGAACTCGCCTTCGTGCGCTTCATGGCCTGGCTGCACACCGAGGGGGTTGCGCCACAGATCATCCTCTATTCGCCCGAGGAGGCCGTCAGGCTTTCGGACATGCAGCGGCGCGGACTGATCCCTTGGGCAAGCATACCGGTTCTCTACGTGCTGGGCCGCTACACGCCGGGACAGACGTCCGTTCCTGCCGATCTCTTGCCATTCCTCGCGGCGAACATGCCGCGCTTCGACCATTGGAGCGTCTGCGCCTTCGGCCGCAACGAAGCGGCGTGCGTGACCGCCGCCGCATTGCTTGGGGGCCATGTCCGGGTCGGCTTCGAAAACAATCTTTTCCTTCCGAACGGCAGCATAGCCTCCTCCAACGCCGAGGCGATAGGGACGGTCGCACGCATACTCGCCGACTGCGGAGTCAAGCTCGCCTCGGCCGCCGAGTTGGCGGCTCAATGGAACGCGCCGTTTCGTTCCATATGACAAACCAAAGCCTATTTTCCGCGGCAAGCTCGCATAAGGCATAGAGAGGCGGCTGCAATGTCATCGCGACGGAAGAACAACGTGTCCCCGCCCGCGGCGCGGCGATTGCAACAACAGTGCCGGTCGTTGTAACCATTCCGGCCGCTTGATTTGGAGGAGACGCAGCATGGACCGATTCACCGGCGGGTGCCTATGCGGCAACGTCCGAATTGTCGCTTCGGGACGCCCATACCGGGTCGGCCTTTGTCACTGTCTCGACTGCCGCAAGCATCATGGAGCCCTTTTTCACGCTTCCGCGATATTTCCTCAGGATGCGGTGACGATCGACGGCGAAACACGCGACTACGCCGGGCGGTTTTTCTGTCCCCGCTGCGGATCGTCCATTTTCGGACGCACCGGCGACGAAATCGAAGTGAACCTGGGATCCCTGGATGCGCCTGACCAACTGATGCCAACCTACGAAAGCTGGATCATCCGTCGCGAGTCTTGGTTGCCGCTGTTTCCGCTCACGAGACGATACGAGCGCGATCGTGACGCCACGGGTCGCTTTGAGGAATAGGTCGCACGAACCGTGCGACGGCGCCGGCGCGTCACTCCGGAAGGCCGGCCTTACGGAAGCCGTCAACGAAATGCTCAAGCGTCGCAGCGTCGCGGAATGGCTCCGTCGCCGCCCAGTGGCGGGTTGTGAAATGCGGGTTGCCGACGAGAAACAGTTCGACCTCTGCGCGCGCCTCGTCGAGCCGGCCGAGTTGGGCAAGGCTTGCCGCCAGGAAACGGCGTGAGCTTGTACGATAGGTCTCGTCCCTGCGCAGTGTCTCGACAGCGGCTTCGTATTCGCCGGCTGCATATTGCGCCTGGCCGAGCGCGAGATAATACCAACTTGCCGGGAACGGATTCAGCCGGAACGCCTTGCGAATGTGCTCAAGACCCTCCTCGACCCGTCCGGCCAGGACCACGATGTCGGACAATGCCGCCCAGGCATCGGCCTCGTTCGGGTCGAGCTCGATCGCCTTGGCGAATTCCGCATCCGCCTCGGCGAAGCTGCGCTCGTAGGCAAGCAGGTAAGCCAAAACCCAGCGGCAGCCGGCATCATTGGGGTCGATCGCCACGGCTTTGCGCGCCAGTTCCAAAGCAGCGCTACGGGATGTTTCGGTTGGTCCGCCGGAATGCACCCATCCCATCCAGTGGTTCATGGCAAGCCAGCGATAGGCCTCGGCATATTCCGGATCGAGCGAAACCGCGCGGGTCAGCATCAGATGCGCTTCCTGCGCCGTCTGCGGCGAATCATCCATCAGCTTGCGCGCCCGCACGCAGAGATCGTAGGCCTCGAGATTTTGGGGCCGATTGCGCCGCGGCGGTGCGCGCAGCCGGCCGAGTAACGCCTCGACGATCTTGCCGGTGACCTCGTCCTGAACGGCAAAAATATCTTCCAGGCTGCGATCGAAGCGTTCCGCCCATAGATGATCGCCACTCACCGCGTCGACCAGTTGTACGTTGATGCGCACGTGCCCTGCGGCGCGCCTTGCGCTACCCTCCAGCAGGTAGCGCACGCCAAGGTCCTCAGCGATCCCGCGCACGTCCATCGCCTTTCCTTTGTAGGCAAAGGCCGAGTTGCGTGCGATGACGAACAGGCCGGAGACCCTCGACAAGTCGGTGATCAGGTCTTCGGTCAACCCGTCCGCGAAGGATTCCTGCTCGGGATCGTTGCTGACATTGACGAAGGGCAGCACGGCTATCGATGGTTTGTCGGGCAGCGGCAAAGGTTTTCGCTTCGCGACGCCGAGCTGTTCGACGGCGCCCGTGAAGCGGTAGCCGACGCGCGGAACCGTGGCGATCCATTCACCGCCGTCGGCGGCCGGGCCAAGCAGCTTCCGCAGCACTGCGATCTGGACGGTGAGGTTGCCTTCCTCGACGGCTGTACCCGGCCACGCCGCGTCCATCAACTCAGCCTTTTCAAGGATTTCGCCGGGCCGTCCGACGAGCGCCGCAAGCAGCTTTAGCCCGCGGTAGCTAACGGCAACGGGGACATCGTTCCGAAGGAGCGTTCCCGCACCCGGATCAAGCACGAACGGACCAAAGGCAAAGCGCGGTCCCTGCATACGGCGCATCTATAGCCCGTTTGGAAGTTTTGAGAACTATTTGGGAGAGCTTAATTACGACGCCGGTCGTATCCTGCAGAATTCAGCCTCTTTCCGGTCGAGGGCCCCACACCCCAAAATCGTATGGGCCCCTCAAACCACATGGAGGTTGCCATGAACGATATTCCCACCTTTGCCTCGGCCCCGCTTGAGGCAACGCGGCCGGCGGAAGCATCGCCTCGGCGCTACAGCCTGGCGACGCTGCGAAGCATTATCGCGGCCTGGCGCGAGCCGACACGCTTTCGCTGGGATCTCAAGCGATTGGCGCAGACCAATCCCCATCTGATCGACGATATCGGTCTGACGAGGCGACAGGCCGAGGAAGAGATCGCCAAGCTGCCCTTCTGGCAGCGATAGGCGGATGCTGCAACAACACCGGATCACCAACGACCAGCGGCTGATTGCAGATGAAGACGAAGCCGCCGCCCCGAAATGATGATCACAGGCTAGTGGTCGCGGCGACAATCAACCCGCCCAAGACGGCAACATTGGTGAAGCCGGTACGAAGCGCTTCGCGTTCATCGCCGCTGTAGGCCAGAAGTTGAGCGCCATGAACGACGCCGTAATGGTGAATACGGCCAGGGCCGCGGCGGGAAAGGGTCCACCAAGGCCCGTTGCGAGGCAAAAGCCGCCTGCGATCTCCAGCACCGGTCCGGCCGCGGGAAGAGGCTTGGGAGCAGGAAGCCCCGCCCGGCCAGGGACGCTGCAATCGCCCGGAATCTGAGGACATGCTCGGCGCCCGCCCAGATCAAGACGCCGCCGAGCAAAACCAACCCGAGGTGGGAGGAACGCGATCATTCATTGCTGCCGTCTTCGGTATAAACCGCTAGCTCGTAACCGTCCGGGTCCGCGAAATGAAAGCGCCGGCCGCCGGGGAAGCCATAAATCGGCCTGACGATCTTGCCCCCCGCTTCCTCGACACGCTTGACCGTTCCCGGCAGATCATCGGCATAGAGAATGACGAGCGGGCCTCCTCCGGACCTCGCTGGGCCAGCAGCAAAGCCACCTGACAAGCGCCCGTCGTTGAACTCGCAATATTGCGGGCCGTAGTCGGTGAAGGTCCAGCCGAACGCCTTTCCGTAGAAGTCGCGTGACCGCTGAATGTCTTTCACGTTGAATTCGACGTAGTCGATCCGTTGGTCGTTTTTGTTGCTCATGACGCATACCTCTCATGTGATGTACGACGCCGAAAGATAAGCAAGCATCTCGCTTGCCTTATTGAACAGAACGGCCATTGACGTATGAGCCGCACACTGGCGATGCACGTCGCATCGCCCCCCACCTGCCCTCTTCGTTCCGGCCGGAAAAAACAACCGATTCTTGCAACCGTTCTCGATTGGAAGACGTTGTCTCGAGCGACGGCCGGGCGCAGCCGCTGCGCCGTAGGTTCACCGCCGCTAATCCGAAGGGGAGCGAGATGAGCGATCCCGTCCCAGCGCAGGCAACGGGTTCATTTCAGCAACGTCCAGCGTCGGCGCGGCTTCGCGGGAGCTTTGCTTCGGTGTGGGTGCATCGAATGGACCCGTCGGGCTCACCGCCAATCGTCATCATGCCCGACACAACGATCGATTTGCAATGGATCGGGGGCAGCTTCCGAATTGCCGGCCCTGACAAGGAACCGCAGACCGAGGTTCTAGCGGCGGACGAGGTCGTGATCGGCTTGCGCTTCCATCCTGCCGCGGCGGCGGCATGGCTCGGCGTGCCGCAAATCGAGCTGGTCGGCAAGAGGCTGTCGCTCGACGATCTGTGGGGGGCGCGAGCTCGCCGCCTCGCCAGCCGCGTGCGCGCCAGCGACAGTCTCGAGGATCTGGCCTGCTCGCTCCAACAGGTCGTCGCCGAGGAGGTGCACGCGCCCGCGACCGACGTTCCCATGCAGGCGGCATATCGTTTGATCGAGCGCGGGCCGCCACCCGACGCGCCGCTCGTCCCTTGGTTGATGCGCGCGCTCGAGATGAGCGAAAGGACGTTGCGCCGGCGCTTCGACACGAGCTTCGGCTACGGCCCCAAGACGCTTGACCGTATCCTCCGCTACCAGCGCTTTCTGCGGCTTTCGAGCCGCTCCAGCAGCTCCACCGCCATGCTGGCGGCCGAAGCGGGCTATTCCGACCAGGCGCATCTTGTCCGCGAGAGCCGCCGCCTGACGGGAAGCACCCCGCGACAGATTCATCATCTGCTGCACTGCCAGTGAATTCTCGGCGCGTTCTTCGACTTGGCGGCACCCCCTTGGCCGTTTTGTTCAAGTCTTCACTGTCGCTCGACTTTATCCTGATGTCTCGGGCAACCAGTGGAGACTGCCATGAAACCGCGCATTTCGGTTTTGACTATCGCTGTCGCCGACCTCGAGAGTTCTCTCGCGTTCTACCGCGACGGTCTCGGCTTGCCGACGGAAGGGATCATCGGCCGCGAGTTCGAGCATGGCGCCGTCGCGTTCTTCACGCTGTCCGGCGGGTTGAAGCTCGCGATCTGGGCTCAGGACGACCTCGCCTACGACACCGGCCTGCCCAAGGCGCCGATTACCTCGACCTCGTTTACGGTCGGCCACAACGTTGTGCGCCGCGAAGAAGTCGATCAAGTGATGGATGAGGCCGCCCGCGCCGGCGCCGAGATCATCAAGCCTGCCCGGGACACGTTCTTTGGCGGATATGCGGGGTACTTCCGCGACCCGAACGGACATCTGTGGGAGGTCGTCTGGAACCCCGCCAACATACCGAGTAAGGATCCTTTTTAAGGGCGGCGCGGGCCTGGAGTCTCGAACCACGTCAGTCATCGCCGGTGCCGGCAAATTCTGTCGGAATCGGACTGGCGGCCGTGCTTTCCCCGGCAACGAAGCCAGTTCGACGGCAGGCCACCAGCACAATCTTGAGCGCTGACTATGTTGCTCTATCCAGGTTGGCCTCGCCTGCATGACGCATCATGCGGCGAAAGCTCATTGAGATATGCGCCCGCCTTATGTGCCCTATGGACTCCCAGTCACCGATCTCGGCGGCGGCAAGGACCTCTTCCATTTCGCGGCGGAACGCGGTGAACTCCTCGACAAGGCCCAACTGCGGCATCATCTTCAGGACGACGCGCGCGACCTGAAAATACAGACGCTCGCTGATCTCGCGCAGCGGCTGGTTGCCGGTCATCGCCGTGAGCTCGTAGAAAAAATCCATGTTGAGGCGCAGGAAAGCGCGCTGGTCGGGATTGAGTATATCGGCATCACAGCGCGCGATGAGCGCCCGTATCCGGTCGAGATCGTCCGCCGTGCGCGGGATCGGCGAAAGCTTGCCGACGAGGAGCGCCAGCTCCAGGCGCAAATGATAGACCTGCTGCAATTCCTCGATATCGACGTCGGTGACGATCGTGCCGACGCCGTGGACGGATTGAACCAGACCCTCGGATTCGAGACGCGCCAGGACACGCCGGACCGGCGTGCGGCTGATCTCGAATTCCTGGGCAAGTTCTTCCTCGGACAGATGGCTTCCCGGCGCATAGTCGAGCAGGCAGATGCGGTCGCGCAGTATCCGGTAAATGCGTTCAAATCGCTCCCGGGCCGAGAGCGGACGTGGCGGCGCGGCGGTCACGGCTGTGGGCGTGGCATCTGTCTCAAGCGTCATCCAGCCTCCAGGACAGCGTGCAGGAACTGCCGTGTCCGCTCGTTCTTGGGGGTGCCGAACAACTCGCCTGGCGGCCCCTGCTCGCAGATCTTGCCCGCGTGGAAAAAGCAGACGCGATCGGAGAATTCCTTGGCAAATCCCATCTGGTGGGTGACCATCAGCATGGTGAGGTCATGCTCCCTACCAAGTTTTCGGATGACTTCAAGCACTTCGCCGACGAGTTCGGGGTCGAGCGCCGAGGTCACCTCGTCGAACAGCATGATCTTGGGCCGCATGGCGCAAGCGCGTGCGATGGCGACACGCTGCTGCTGACCACCGGAGAGCTGCGAGGGATAGTGGTCCTTCTTATCCGATAAGCCGACCATGTCGAGCAGTTCGGCGGCACGCGCCTCGGCATCGGCCCGCTTCATGCCGAGCACGGTTATCGGTGCCTCGATGCAGTTTTGCATCGCCGTCATGTGCGGGAACAGGTTGAACGACTGGAACACCATGCCGATCTTGGCGCGGATCTTGCGAATGTGGGCGAGATCGGCGGGAACAAGTTTGCCGTTCCTCTCCATATGGGTCAGCGGCTCGCCTTCAACCCAGATGACACCGTCATTGATCGTCTCCAGCGTCATCAACATGCGCAGCACCGTCGTTTTGCCGGAGCCGGACGGGCCGATGATGGAGACCTTTTCGCCGCGTGCTATTTCCAGATTAAGCCCGTCGAGAACGGTTAACGTGCCGTAGCGTTTCGATACATTGTCGAAGCGAACCATCGGCTGTTCCGTCATCGCATGGTCCTCCGGTTGAGCAGGCCTTCGAGGGAGCGAATGAGCGCAGCAGAAACCAGGCTCATGGCAAGGAAGAACAGACCGACCAGCGTCATCGGCTCGGTGTAGCGGAAGGTTTCGGAGCCAATGATCTTGGCCGTCTGCATCAGCTCCAGCACGGCGATTGCGGACAGCAATGGCGTCTCCTTGAACAAGGCAACCAGATAGTTGCCGAGCGCCGGAACGATCGGCGGAATCGCCTGCGGAATGATGATGTCGCGGAACGTTGTCCAGGCCGAAAGATTAAGTGCGATCGAGGCTTCCCACTGGCCGCGAGGGATGTTGTCGAAACCGGCGCGATAGACCTCGGAGCAATAGGCGGCATAGTGGATGCCGATGGCCAGCACCCCGGCGGTGAAGGCGTCGAGCACGACACCGAATTTCGGAAAGACGAAATAGAGAAAGAATATCTGGATAAGCAGCGGGGTCGAACGGATCAGTTCGACCAGCACCGAAATTGTCCAGCCGGTCCACGGCACGGCGATACGGACGACGGCCAGCACCAGGCCAAGCGAGGCGGCAAGTGCAAAGCCGATCAGCGTCGCCTCGATGGAGACGATGGCCGCGCGGGCGAGCACCGGCAGGATTTCAAAAGCAAATGCCCAGTCCCAGATCATGCTGCCTTGCCTCGCGCCAGTCCGATCGATGCCCGCCTTTCGAGAAGCCGCATGCCGATGGTGAGAACCAGCGACATTGCCAGGTACATCAAAAGGACAAGTGTGAAGATCGGAATGGTCTTGAACGTATTCTGGTTCATTTGCTGCGCCTTGAAGGCGAGGTCGGAAAGCGTGATCAGCGACACAAGCGCTGTCGATTTCAGAAGCTCGATGAACAGGTTGCCCCAGGGCGGGATCATCGCCACAAAGGCCTGCGGCAGGATGATCCGGCGCAACATCTGTGGCCGGCTCATGTTCAATGCCGTGCATGCCTCCCACTGGCCGCGAGCGACCGAAAGGATCGCACCACGCACGACCTCCGACCCGTAGGCACCGACGTTCAGGCCGAGTGCCAGGACTGCCACCACGAAAGCGTTGATCGTGACGCCGAATTGCGGCAGCACGAAAAACAGCCAGAACAATTGTACCAATGCCGACGTTCCGCGGAAGATCTCGACATAGACCGTGGCCAGCCATCTGAGCGGCGTCGGGCCATACATCCGTGCAAGTGCTGCAAGCACGCCCATGACGATTGCGAGCAGGCTGCCGAGGACGGCGATCTCGATTGTCAGGACCGCGCCTTGCAGCAGCCCCGGCATGAACACTCGATAGCTTTCCTGTGTTGCCAAGGCGCCGATCACGACGAGCGCGATGACCAGCATGGCAACGAGCGTACGGATACCCATGCGATTCCCCCGGAGAAAAAAGGGCGGCGCTTTCGCGCCGCCAGCAGTTGGGAACCTACTTGCCCGCGCAAAGCTCCGCGGTGGTCTTGTTGGGGAGGTAGTCCTTGCCGAAGCCGAGCGGCTCGACCAGCGCAATATGCTCCGGCGAACCGATGAACTTCTTCAGCTCGGCGTTGAACGCCTGCTGCAGGTCGGTGTCCTCCTTGCGGAAGCCGAAGCCGCCATGACCTTTCACCGATTTGCCGGCAACCTCGCCGAAGGGCTTGGTCGATTCGACGCCGTCGGCTTTCTTGGCCATATCGGCGATCGAAAGAGCGGTCAGCGCAGCAGCGTCGGCGCGGCCCGACTGGACGGCCGCGACCAGGCTGGACTGGTCGGGCAAGGAGACAATCTGCCCACTGGCGACGCCCGCTTCCTTGGCGAAGCCGCCTTCGACGGCGCCGGCCATCACGGCAAGCTTGAGATCCGGATTGTCCTTGATGCTGGAAAAATCCTTGATGCCTTTCGGATTGCCTTTTGCCACCAGCATAGCCTCGCCGATGCCGTAGGACGGCTCGGAGTAGTTGATCTCGGCGCAGCGCTTCGGAGTGATGAACATGCCGGCGGCGATGATGTCGAAGCGGCCGGCCTTGAGACCTGGAATGAGCGAGCCGAATTCGGTCAAAACACCGTCGACCTGCGGTATGCCCATCTTGGCGAGCACCGCCTTGGCGACTTCCGGCGCCTCGCCGGTCAGCTTGCCGTCTGGCGTGGCGTAACCGAACGGCGCCTCATTGGCGAAACCGACGCGGATGTAGCCGTCCTTCTTGGCCCGTTCGAGGGTGGTTTCCGCGTTAGCGGATAGCGACGTCAATGACGTCGCGGCGAGCGCGATGCAGGCAGCCGCTTTCACGACCATGCGGCGCGATATCGATGATTTGAGCATGCTTTTCTCCCATTGGACAACTGTGGATGGTTCCCAGGGCGCGGCCTTCTTCGAGCTCGACGCCTGCTTGATAAGACGTATACAACTGCCCTAGACATTTCGCAAGCAGAGATATAGAAACCATGACAATTCGGCGATAATTCGTAGTTAGCCAACAAATTGACGTCGAGTTGTGCACAATTTGGCCTGTTTGCCCATGTTGATCAAAGGGCAAGCGGCGTACCTGGAAGGCAGGATTTCGGTGGCGACTGCGAACGGGTTCGGGACATTCACGCAAGCGGAGTATGGGCAGCGCCTCGCCGGCGTGAAAACACGCATGCAAAAAGCCGGCTTCGATCTCATCGTCTGTCAGGATCCAGCCAACATGTGCTGGCTGACCGGCTATGACGGATGGTCGTTCTATGTTCCGCAGTGCGTCCTCGTCCATCTGGAGGAGGATCGGCCGATCTGGTTCGGCAGGGCGCAGGATGCCAAGAGCGCGCGCCTGACAACCGGCCTGCCGGAGACAAACATCGTGCCGTTCTCGGAGCGGCTGGTGCAGCAGCCCGTCGAACACCCCTATGACGAACTCGCCCGACTGATCCGGTCGCGCGGCTGGGAAAAGGCCCGTATCGGCGTCGAGATGGACGCGCATTATTACACTGCGCGCTGCCACGCCCACCTTGTCGAGGGACTGCCCGACGCGCACTTCGCCAACAACCACGATCTCGTCAACTGGGCGCGGCTGGTCAAATCCGAAGCCGAGCTGGTGCTGATCCGCGAGGCGGGTGCGATCTGCACGCATGCCATGAACCGCGCCATCGAGAAAATGCGGCCCGGTGTGCCTCAGAACCACGTCATTGCGGAAATCTATCACGCGCAGATCATGGGCGTGCCCGGATCAGGCGGCGACTATGCCGCGATCTGTCCGCTGATGCCCGTTGGCGAGGGCACTAGCACGCCGCACCTGACGTGGTCCGACGCGCCGCTGCCGGACAGCGGCCTCGCCATTCTGGAGATCGCCGGCGTGCGCCGCCGCTACCATGCGGCGCTGACTCGGACGGTACATTTCGGCGAGCCGCCGCAAGCCATGCTCGACATGGCCAAGGCGATCGTCGAGGGCGTCGACGCTGGCCTCGAGAAGGCGCGCCCCGGCAACACCGCCGAACAGGTGGAAGCCGCCTGGCAGGCAGTCCTGCGACGGAACGGGCTGAAGAAAGACAGCCGCGTCGGCTATCCGGTCGGGCTCGCATACCCGCCCGATTGGGGTGAACGCACCGCAAGCCTTCGTCCCGGGGATACTACCGAGATGCAGTCTGGGATGTGCTTCCATTTCATGGCCGGCGTCTGGCTCGACGATTTCGGCATCGCCATCTCGGAATCGTTCGTCGTCACGGAACGCGGCGGCGAACGCCTCTGCGATGTGGCGCGCGAACTCATCGTCATCGACTGACATGGGGGTCGGGAAACCGGCTGCCGAAAAGACCATGCCCGCCAGCAAGCCGGCAACAAGCACGAGGACGCCCGATGGATCGCAATCCTTTTTCCGAAGCCGAAATCGCAGGCCGGCTGGCAAAGGTCCGCACTGCACTGATTGAGCGTGAGCTCGACGCGGCAGTGTTTGCCTCGCCGGAGAACGTCTTCTATTTCACCGGGCTTGATCACTGGGGGTATTTTGCCCCTCACCTGCTGATTGTCCCGCTCCGGGGAAAACCTGTCCTGGTCACCCGCTCGATGGAGAAGGTGACGATCGAGAAGCAGGTGAAGGCAGCGGAATTCCGTGGCCATTCCGACAGCGAAACAGCGGCCGACCTTGCCGCGCGGGTGCTGGCAGAGCTCGGCCTATCCGGCAAGCGGATCGGCCTCGAATACTGGACAGCCGGCCTTAGCCATGGACTTGCCGTGGCACTCCAGATGAAAGCCGATGCAAAGTGGAGCGATGTCTCCGGTCTGATCGACAAAATGCGGCGGGTGAAAAGCGCCGAAGAACAGGCGCTGATGCGGCGGGCCGCACAAGTGACGGACGCCGCCGCCGGTGCCGCGATCGCGGCGATCTCCGATGGCGCTTCCGAACAGGAGGTCGCCGCCCAATGTGTTGCGGCAATGATCCGCGCCGGCGGTCATGCGCCGGGCTTCGGACCGTTCATCCGCCCGGCCGCGCGCCTGGGTGAAGAGCACACGACCTGGGGCGACGGGATCTACCGCAACGGCGAGCCCGTCTTTGTCGAACTGTCCGGGTGCATCTCGCGCTACCACGCCCCGCTCGGCCGGCTCGTTCGCATCGGCCACATCAGCGATGAAGACGCCACAATGGCGGAGGTGACCGCCAAGGCGTTCAACGCGGTCGTCGAGGCGTTGCGGCCGGGCGCCAAGGCGCGCGATGTCTACGCCGCCTGGCAGGCCGTCGCCGACGAGGCCGGTCTTTCCCACTATCGCCGCCATCACTGCGGTTACCTTGTCGGCGCCGGCCAGCCGCCGTCATGGACCGGCGGCAATTCGGTGACCGGCTTGAGGCACGATTCCGACCTCGAGATCGAGACCGGGATGAGCTTCCACATCCTGTCGTGGCTGATGGGAACGGGTCGCGGCAATGACTTCGTCTCCAACACGGTGCTGTTGACCGATGCGGGCGCCGAAGTGCTTACCCGCACGCCGGCCGGCCCGATCATTCGATAGGCCTGCACACATGGCGCGCTACTCGGCATTTTCGGTTTTCCGCAACGCGCTGTCAGGCCAGAAGAACTGGCAGCGAGCCTGGCGGGCCGCGGAGCCAAAATCGTCCTATGACGTGATCGTTATTGGCGGCGGCGGACACGGCCTCGCCACTGCCTTCTACCTCGCCGAGAACCACGGCATCCGTGACGTCGCGGTGCTCGAAAAGGGTTATGTCGGCGGCGGCAATGTCGGCCGCAACACCACCGTCATCCGCTCCAACTACCTGCTCGACGGCAACACCCAGTTCTACGAATTCTCGATGAAGCTTTGGGAGGACATGTCTCAGGCGCTGAATTTCAACGTAATGTTCTCCCAGCGCGGTCAACTCGTCACCGCGCATTCGGCCGATCAGCTCGACGGTTTCAGCCACCGCGCCAACGTCATGCGGCTGAACGGCATCGACGCCGACATCCTCGATCGCGAAGACGTGCGCCGGCTGGTGCCCTATCTCGATTTTTCCGACACCGCCCGCTTCCCGATCCATGGCGCCATCTTTCAGGGCCGCGCGGGCACGGCACGCCACGACGCCGTCGCCTGGGGCTATGCGCGTGCCGCCGACAGCCATGGCGTCGACATCATCCAGAACTGCGAGGTGACAGGCTTTGTCCGTGACGGCGACAGCATCGTCGGCGTCGAAACGACGAAAGGCCGGATTGGCGCCGGCAAGGTCGGCCTCGCGGTCGCTGGCCACACGTCCGTGCTCGGCGCCAAGGCTGGGCTTGAACTGCCGATCGAAAGCCATGTGCTGCAAGCTTTCGTCACCGAGCCGCTGAAGCCGCTGGTAGATCACGTCGTGGCCTATGGCGCCGACCATTTCTACGTCAGCCAGTCCGACAAGGGCGGATTGGTCTTCGGCGGCAATCTCGACGGCTACAATTCATACGCCCAGCGCGGCAATCTCGGCGTCGTGCGCGAAGTGGCGGAGGCAGCGATTGCGCTGATGCCATGCATTTCGCGCGTCCGTCTGCTTCGCCATTGGGGCGGCGTCATGGACATGACCCCCGATGCCAGCCCGATCATCTGCCCGACGCCGATCGAGGGTCTCTATCTCAACGGCGGCTGGTGCTATGGCGGCTTCAAGGCGACGCCGGCTTCCGGCTGGTGCTTCGCCCACACGATCGCCACCGGCAAACCGCATCCCTTGATCGCGGCCTACGGGCTCGATCGTTTCCGCACCGGCCACACGCTCGATGAGGCCGGCGCCGGCCCTTCCGCCTGGCTGCAATAGGAGGCGGGACAAAATGCTGCGCATCGAATGCCCCTGCTGCGGCCCGCGTGACCATGACGAGTTCCGCTATGGCGGCGATGCCTCGGTCAAGCGTCCGGCCCATGACGATCCCGATCCGGAGGCCTGGTACCGTTATGTCTATGTCAGGACAAACCCGGCCGGCCCGCACCGTGAATTCTGGCAGCACGTGACCGGTTGCCGGCAATGGCTGGTGGTCGAACGCGACACCCGCAACCATGCCATCGCAGCCGTCGACTTCGCCAGAAAATTGTGGGCCAGGAAATCAACTCTCAGGAAGTCACCGGAATGAGTTCAAACCGCAAACGGCTGTCGGTGGGTGCCCGCATCATTCGCGAGCAGCCGGTCGAGTTTACCTTCGACGGCCGCAAGCTGGCTGGATATCGCGGCGACACGCTTGCCTCCGCCCTGCTCGCCAATGGCGTCACGCTGGTCGGGCGCAGCTTCAAATATCATCGCCCGCGCGGCATTTTTTCCGCCGGCCCCGAAGAGCCGAATGCGCTGGTTACGCTCGGGACCGCCGGGAGGCGCGAGCAGAACCTGCCGGCGACCACACTGGAACTCGCCGACGGTATGGTCGTGGAGAGTCAGAACCGCTGGCCATCGCTTGCCTTCGACATGCAAAGCGTCAACGGACTGTTGGCACCGTTTCTGTCCGCCGGCTTCTACTACAAGACCTTCATGGGCCCGACGCGCCGCGCCTGGATGTTCTACGAGCACTTTATCCGCAAGGCTGCCGGTCTGGGCAGAGCCGGCACCGGCGCGGATCCCGACCACTACGAGGTTCGTCATGCCTTCGCCGATGTCGCCATCGTCGGCGGCGGCCCGGCGGGATTGTCAGCGGCGCGGGCGGCCGCCGCGGCCGGCGCGCGGGTCGCGCTGATCGAGCAGGATTTCCTGCTTGGCGGCCAGCTTCTGGCGGAACCGTCCGACAGCGCAGCGGCCGCATGGCTGCGGCAGGCCGAGGCCGAGTTGGAGGGCTTCGAAACCATCAGGGTGATGAAGCGGACGACCGCTTTCGGCAGCTATGATGGCAATGTCCTGGGACTGGTCGAACAGCGCGATCCAACCAATCCGCAGCCGAATGGCGAGACACGGCAAACGGTCACCATGCTGCGCGCCCGCTCGATCGTTTTCGCCACCGGCGCCATCGAGCGGCCGATGGTGTTCTCGAACAACGACCGGCCCGGCGTCATGCTTGCCTCGGCCGCCCGGACCTATCTCAACCGTTTCGCCGTCCTGCCGGGCAAGAAAATCGTCGTCGCCACCACCAATGACGGTGCCTGGCCCACCGCCTTCGACTATGCCGCAGCCGGCGCGGAGGTGACGGTTGCCGATCTGCGCCCCGTCCCGCCCGCAGCACTTGCCGCAGAAGCCGCACGGCTCGGCGTGGTGGTGCGGGCCGCAACGCGCATTGTCGACCTGCATGGCGGCCATGCGATCAGGCGCGTAACGCTCAATGGTCCGGAGGGACAATCTTCGGCCGCCTGCGACCTGGTCTGCATCTCCGGCGGCTGGTCGCCAACCGTGCATCTCACCTCACACCTCGGTGTCAAACCTGTGTATCACGACGACATTGACGGCTTCGTGCCGGGCGTCTTTGCAGCCAGCCAGTTCGGCGCCGGCGCAATGATAGGAGCCTATGCGACCGCCGCTGCCGTCGAGGACGGCCATCGCGCTGGCATCGAAGCGGCAGCCTACTGCGGCAAGTCGGCGCCGGTGTCCGCTCCGTCCAGACTCGATCTCGGCGAAACCGCCACGACGCTACTTCGCGAAGCCCCTTCGGTCGGACGTGGAAAAGCCTTCGTCGATTTCCAGATGGACGTGACGACCGGGGATATCGAGATCGCCCATCGCGAGGGTTATGAATCGGTCGAGCACCTGAAGCGCTACACTACGCTCGGCATGGGCACCGACCAGGGCAAGACCAGCAATTTTCCTGCACTTGCCGCCATGGCAGCGCTGCGCAACGCAACGATCCGTGAGACCGGCACCACGACCTTCCGCCCGCCCTATACGCCGGTTGCCATCGGCGCGCTTGCCGGGCGCGCCATCGGCCATCATTTCAAGCCGATTCGCCGCACGCCGATGCATGACTGGCACGTGGCGAACGGCGCCGAGATGCTCGAGGTCGGGCTCTGGATGCGGCCCTATTTCTACCGGCAGTCGGGACGTGACGTGAACGACGCCTATGTCGCCGAAATGCGGAATGTGCGCCAGGCCGGGGGGCTGATGGACATCTCCACGCTCGGCAAGATCGATGTCCAGGGCCCGGATGCGGCAATCTTCCTCGATCGCGTCTACGCCAACGGCTTTGCCAAACTGGCGGTAGGCCGCGCCCGCTACGGCATCATGCTGCGCGACGACGGTATCGTCTTCGACGACGGCACCACGACGCGGCTGGCGGAAAACCGGTTCTTCATGACGACCTCGACCGCCAAGGCCGCCGATGTGCTGTCGCGTCTCGAATTCCTGCTCGACACGGCCTGGCCGGATTTGCGTGTGGCCGTCACCTCGGTCAGCGATGAATGGGCGGCAATGTCGGTTGCCGGGCCTAACAGCCGCGCAATCCTCGGTGCTGCTTTTCCTGCCCTTGACGTTTCCGATGAGGCACTTCCGCACATGGGACTACTCGAAAGCGAGTGGGAGGGCCGTGGGCTCCGCATCTTGCGTCTCAGTTATTCCGGCGAGCGCGCTTACGAAATCTATGTCGGCGCCACTGCCGGTGAACAGCTCTGGAGCTGTCTGCTCGAAGCCGGCAGACTGCTCGAGCTGAAGCCGTACGGCGTCGAGGCGCTTGGCGCGCTGCGGGTCGAAAAGGGCCATGTCGCCGGACCTGAGATCGACGGGCGCACGACGCTCGACGATCTCGGCCTCGGCCGCATGGCCGGCAAGCGCAGCGGCTTCGTAGGCGACGTCCTGCGACGGCGCCCTGCCCTCCAGGCCCCCAACCGACAGCGCCTGGTCGGACTGGAATGCATTGAGGACGGAAAACGCCTGCGCGGCGGCGCCATCCTGTTCCTGCCGGATGAGAAACTCCATGGCCATGGGCGCGGTCGCGTCACCTCTGTCACTTTCAGCCCCGAACGCGGCCATTATGTCGGGCTGGCCCTGCTTGCCGGTGATGTCGCGGCAGAAGGAAGCGAGGTCGTAGCAGTTTATCCGATGAAGGCCGAAACGGTTCGCGCCCGCGTTGTCTCGCCGGTATTCGTCGATCCACAGGGAGAACGGCTGCATGGCTAGCTTGACCTCTTCTCGGGATTTCAGCCTGTCCGTGGCAGATTGTCCGCTCATCCAGATCGAGGGCTGGGACGCGACATTGACGCAATTCGAAAAGAGCGTCTCGGCGCCGCTGGGCAAGAAACTTCCCGCTTCGGTCGGAGAGACGGTTCGCCACAAGGGGCTTCTAATTATCCGCGTTGCACCTCGCCGCCTCTGGCTGGCTCTCGACGAAGGCACGCAAGCGCCTGCGCTTGCCGTCGACCCCGATCTCGGCTGTTCCGTTCCCCTCGCGGAAGGTCGTGTTCGTTTGAAAATGGCCGGCCCTGGTATCGCAAGGCTTCTGTCCGGCTGCATTGCCGTCGACTGGCACGCGCCGGCCGCCGCTCCGGGCCGCGCCGTGCTGACATCCTTCCATCACGTGTCCGTGCTCTTCCTGCGCACCGGCGAGACCGCGTGCGAACTTATCGTGCCGCGAAGTTTTGCCCGCAGCCTCTCGGATTGGATCGCCGACGGCCGGGATTCTTAAGCTGCTGCGGGATGCCGCGCTTCAAAAACATGCTCTCGCCGGGCGAGAGCGTTCGGACCACACCGTCCACAATTGCGGTCAACTGCCCTTCGATGACGTAGACAGTCTCGTAGCCATTCGCATGAACATGGACTGGCATTTTCGTCTGCCCGTCGCTTCTGTTTTCGAACAGACTCAACAAGCCTCCCGTCTGTTCACCGGAGACAAGTCGCTTCATGACGGTGCCTGCGAGCACGAATTCCTTTGGGTCAACATCCGTCATTGATCCACCCTACCAGCCCATATTTGGAAGGCCGTCAAGCAGACGAGCTGCGCGGCGACAACCGGCAAACGTCGAACGGGCTCACGGGTTCCGGTCGCCGGAGTTCCTCTTCCCAGGCTCCGTTTGAATGAAAGGCCGGCTTCGTTCTCCCCAGACGTGCTGCCGAGATCCGCCAATTCGAGGGCGCAGTTGAGGTCCGCCTAACTGACGGCAAAGCTGCAACGGGCTGCCAGACCCTCGCCGGGCCCAAGCACCGACAGTCCATTCCATTTGTCGATCGAACCACGATTGTGAGCATCGACAGCATGACTGACCGGTTCAAAACAGAAGAAGTCGCTCTCGTCCGATGGCGAATAGACCAGGTAGAAATTCAAGGGAGATGAAGCTTTAATCCGCAGGCTGCAACTGTGCTCCGGCCACGATATGGTGGCGACGCCGCTCCAACCGGCAAACAGATTGTTTATCCATCCACTCGGTAATATGACTGGGGCGCCGAAATCCCAATCGGGATGGGTTTTGACATCCACAAACCGTTCGGGGAGATGGCTGGGCAGTTCGAGACAAACCTGCGAGGCCGGCGCATGAAGCGCGGTTCGTGCCGTTCTCGGGAACCATGGATGGATGCCAAGCCCGAACGGCAATCTGATCGATGCCTGATTGACGATGCGAAGCTTCAACTCGAGCCCCTGTCCGAACAGCGCGTAGCTCACCTCGGCGCGATATCGGTATGGGCCGGGCCCGTTGCTGATGAGGGACAGCTTCGCGTTGTCTTGCGCTACGCTGTCGACGTCCCACTCGCTGGAAAATCCATTGCCGTGGATGGGAAATGGCTCGCCTGCAACATTGGTAGGCAGTTCGTGGAATTTGGAGTCGAATGTGAACCCGCCGCCTGAGATGCGATTCGACCATGGCAAAAGCAGGTTGCAGGCAAGGTCGAACGGTTTGCTGCTCCCGCCGTTTGGACAAGGCCTGAAGAGCGGCACGCACCCATAGTCCAGTCTCGCAAGACCTGCCCCAAGCGATGGGACGATTTCAGCGGACAGGTCTCCGCTTCTGATCTTGATCGTCCCGACCATCCGCTTCAGACGGTATCGGCCTTGGCAGCGGCGATCGGCTGTTGACGGCGGCCTTTGCGAGCCACTGCAAGAAGGTCGTTCGACGCGATCCCGATGAGCGCCTTCATCTGATCGTGAGCGTCGTCGGCCCTGCGCATCCTAATTGCCTCCAGCACGTCGCCATGCGCGCTGAGCGTCTGCTGGTAATTGGCGGTGGCCGATGTGGTCAAGCGGAAGGAGAAGCTGAGAGCGGCCGCAAGCATATTGCCGAGATTGGCGAACACCGGGTTGCGGCTGGCACGAAGAATGGCGGTATGAAACCTGACGTCGGCATCGAGACACGCAGCGAGATCGTCCTGCGGAGCAATGCGCATGGCTTCATAGGCCGCTTCGATGACTGCGAGATCGCCTGACGTCGCCATCTTGGCCGCAAGTTGGGCGGCAGCGGGTTCAATGACCAGTCGCGCCTCGATCA
Source organism: Mesorhizobium sp. M0136 (assembly GCF_040322515.1). Lineage (NCBI taxonomy): Bacteria > Pseudomonadati > Pseudomonadota > Alphaproteobacteria > Hyphomicrobiales > Phyllobacteriaceae > Mesorhizobium > Mesorhizobium sp. M0136. The sequence goes on along the minus strand of NZ_JAMYTP010000005.1, from coordinate 133,357 downwards.
ATCCGCGGACGAAATCGAGATCGGGCTCGATATCGCGCATCCATTCCAGAACCTGTGCATCCAGCCTGTTCCATTCGCTCGACGCGCGCACACGCGTCCCGGCCCGCTTGCGTGCCTCGATCAATCCTTTCGCCGAAAGCGTCAGAAGAGCATCGCGAAGTGCAGTGCGGCTCGCCCCGTAGATGACGCAAAGTTCGGCTTCCGTTGGCAGCACGGAATGCTGCGCGTAGGAACCGGCGAGGATGCGCTGTCCTAGATCGCGTGCGATGCGATCCTTGAGCGATGACGTGGTGCCATCTGCGGCAGGAATGTCCTGCTTGCCCTGGCCAGTCGAAGCGATCGCCGCGTCCATCGTCATGTCCTGTTCAAGTGGTACTCGGCAATTACCACAGCAAGTATCAGCAGCGAGCCCTTGGCAAGCAACTGATAGAAGGTTGGCACGGACGTCAGTATCATCCCGTTGTTGAGGACGCCAATGATGGCGACGCCCAGCAGCGCGCCGATGATCGTACCCTTGCCGCCCTGCAAGGCGCAGCCACCCAGCACGGCCGCTGTGATGGCCTCGAGTTCCAGACCTTGGGATCCGGATACGGGCTGCCCCGAGCCGGTACGGGCAGCCAACAGAATCCCGGCCAATCCGGCCGTCACTCCACTCATGATGTAGATGCCGACGCGGTAGCGGTTGATGTTGATGCCGGAGAAGCGCGCTACGACGGGATTGCCGCCCAAGGCATAGATGTTGCGGCCAACGATCGAGCGGGCAAGGAAGAGATGGAACACGATCGCGGTCAGCAAAAGAATCCAGATCAGCAGAGGCAGGCCGAAGATTCGCCCGATCCCGATGAAGCGGAACGTGTCGCTGAAGATCGCGATCGATTGCCCATCGGACATGATGAATGCGATGCCGCGGAAGATCGCCATCGTACCGAGAGTCGCGATGACTGCGTTGACCCGCCCATAGGTGATGATGATGCCGTTCACAAGACCGGCAAGACCGCCCAGGACCAGGCCGGCAACAATGCCCACCGCAGGCGAGCCCGTCGACTGGATGGCCATTGCCGTCGATACAGTGGTCAGACCGACAATTGCGCCAACGGCGATATCAAGTCCGCCCGCGACAATGACCACCGTCTGGCTCATCGCCAGAACGCCCAGGATGGTGATGCCGAGGCCGATGTTCAGCAGGTTTCGGCTGGAGAAGAACACATCGCCTCTGATCGTGCCGAAGATGAGCACGAGGATGGCGAGAGCAACCAGAAGGCTTATATTGTGAATGCCGATGCGCTCCGCGATGCGCAAGGACGCGCGCCTTTTGTCGGTTTGTGCTGTTGCTGTCCTGAGCCCAAGGCTGTTCACTGAATTTGTCCTCCGAGCGATGGTACAGATTGCGGCATTGCGTGTTTCAGGATCGTGGCCTCGTCGATGTCGGGGCGGGAAAGTTCGGCGGTGATCCGGCCTCCAGCCATGACGAGCACCCTGTCGGCGAGCCCGATCAGTTCCGGCATTTCCGAGGAAATCAGGATTATGCCGATGCCGCTGGCGGCGAGTTCATCGATCAGGCGATAGATTTCCGCCTTGGCGCCGATGTCGATGCCGCGGGTCGGTTCGTCGAGGATGAGAAGCATCGGCTGCCGCGCAAGCCAGCGCGCGAGAACGACCTTCTGTTGATTGCCGCCCGACAGTTTCGAAACCTGTTCGTCGAGGTTAGGCGCCTTGATCGACATCTTTGCTGCGAGCGGTGAGACAATCTCCAGTGCCTTGCGCCGGTTGAAGAAGCCGAAGGTCGACGTCCTGTCGGGCACGCAAAGCGAAGCGTTGTCAAGAATGCTGCGGAACAGCAGCAGGGCTTCGTGCTTGCGGTCTTCCGGGGCGAAGCCGATGCCCGCCACGATCGCTGCATGTGGGCTGTTAGAGTCAACGGGCACGCCATTCATCGCTATGGTTCCGCCGAGGCGCCGATCATAGCCGACGATCGCCTTCGCCAGTTCGGATCTGCCCGCCCCCATAAGGCCGGCGATGCCGAGCACCTCACCGCGGCGGACCTTGAGGCTCACATCGGTGACGCGGTCGGTGGTCAGGCCCGCCACGTCCAGCAACGGTTTTCCCGATTGCCACGTCTCGCGCGTAAACAGATCGGCGATGTCGCGGCCCACCATGAGCTTGGCTATGGTCTGCTCGCTGGCACCGGCAGCGGGGGAATCATCGACCAGCCGGCCATCCCGCAAAACGACAATGCGGTCTGCTAGGTCGATGATCTCGTTCAGCCGGTGAGAGATGTAGACGATCGAAGTGCCCTCTTCGCGCAGCCGGCGGATTACTGAAAACAGACGGCGCGCTTCGTCGTCGGTCAGTGACGAGGTCGGCTCGTCGAACGCGATCAACTGGCCGCCGGCACGTATTGCGCGCATGATTTCGATCATCTGACGCTGCGCCGGACCGAGCGTGCTGCAGAGTTGCCGCGGCCGCATATCCTGTTGCATGCCGAAGGTCGCAAGCACCCGGTCGGTCTGCTCCTCCAGCCTGTGCCAGTCGAGCAGGACGCCTGCCAGCCGCGGCAGTTCCCCAACGAAAATGTTCTCGGCCACGGTCAGGTTCGGAACGATCTCCGGCTCCTGATGGATGACGCGTATTCCCGCTCTATGGCTGTCGCGCGGTTCGCCGAAAACGATCGGCGTGGAACCGTGCCGCACAGTGCCGCTGTCAGGCCCGAACACGCCCTCGAGAATTCGCATCATCGTCGATTTGCCGGCCCCATTCTCGCCAACCAGGGCGAGCACCTCTCCCGGCCGAAAGGCAATCGAGACGTTGTCAAGCGCCTGCACGACGCCGAAGCGTTTCGATATCCTATCGAGCGAGAAGAAATCCGATTGCATCAAAGCTCACTCCCGAGGATCGATCCCGTGTCGGTGGCGTGTGTGCGCTGACAACCTGCCGGCCCAAAAAGCGTCATGCGCCCTAGGGCGCATGACGCATAGCCGGTTCAGTGGCAGAGCTTGGCTTTGTAGTCCGACGCAAAATTGTCGGCGGTGATGTATTCCGGGTCGGTGAAGGATTGAACCGGCAGCTTCGTTCCCTCCTTGATCGAGGCCAGCAGAATCTTCACCGCAAGCGCGCCGTGATTTTCCGAATTGAGCCACATCGTGCCACGGAATGCCGAGGGCTTTCCTGATCCGAAGGCGTCGCAGGCGCGGCTCCCGTCGATGCCTATCCCCATGCCCTGGTCTGCGGTGTAGCCGGCATTCTCCAGTGCTCGCGCACCACCCAGCACGCCATCATCGTTGCATGAGTAGAATATCCAGTTCGTGACGCTGGGATTGGCCGTCAATGTGGTGGTCATCACGTCGATGGCGTTGACCATCGTGTTGTCGTAAGGGACGCGCACGATATTCCCAGGCTTGAAATCGGGCACCGCCTTCAAGAACGCTTCTTCCGCGCCCTTGTTGCGCTGCATGCAGGTATCCGCCTTGCGATCCTCGATCGAGGCGATGCGCACCTCTTTGCCCGCCCAGCCGTCGGCCTTGTAGAGCTTGGCGAGCTCTTCGCCCACCCGCGCACCGATGTTGTAGGCATTCATGCCGACATAGGGGACCTGGGTGCCATCCTGGTAGTAGATATCGTCGTCGACCGCCACCAAGGGAATTTTTGCGGCCTTTGCTTTCTCCGCGATGACTGGTCCCAGCGCCTTGTCGGGGACGACGATGGCGATGCCTTTCACACCATCGCCGACCATCGTATCGAAGGTCGTGATCGTCAAATTGGCGTCGAACTGAACGTCCTGCGACACGAATGCGGCCCCTGCCGCCTCAGCCGCTTTCCTGGCGCCGCCAACCTCGGCGACAAACCATGGATGGTCACCCATCTTGTTGATGTAGCCGATCTTGATTTCGTCTGCGCTTGCTGTGCCACCCATCAGTCCGGCAGCCAGTACCGCAAATGTCGCCAAAGCCTTTGTTGTGGTTTTCATGAAGATCCTCCCTGAGAGCTCTTTGGTGGTTGCTAGTCGTGGTAGAGAACCGAGCGCCCACCATCGATGGTGATCGTCTCGGCATTTATGAACGGCGCTTCGTCCGAAGCGAGGAAAACCGCCGTCATTGCAACCTCGTCCGGCCGACCGATGCGCTTGGGCGGATGGAGGTCGTAGGCTCGCCGCTTCTCCTCGGCGGGGTTCGGGAACGTGTTCCAGTAGGCCTCCGCGATCGGCGTCTCGATATAGCCGGGCGCGATCGCGTTCACCCGGATACCGCGTGCGGCGTATTCGATGGCCAGCGAGCGGGTCAGGCCCAAAAGTGCATGCTTGGCGACCGGGTACGGGAACGTATGGGGAATGATCTGGAAGGCGTGACAGCTCGCTATGTTGACGATGGACCCCGAGCCCTTCGCCAACATCGTCGGCAAAACCGCCTTGGCGCAGAACCACGCGGCCTGGAGGTCGAGCTTAAGGCAGCGCTCCCATTCCTCATCCGGCATCATCAATGGTTCGTAGAAGACGTTGGCACCGGCATTGTTGACCAGAATGTCGACGCCGCCATAGACCGTGATCGTCCGCGCGACCATGTTCGCGACCGCGGATGCGTCGGTGACGTCAGTCTCGACGAACAGAGCGTCCGCGCCTTGTGCCAGCAGTTCGTCGGCGATCGCTTTCCCGCTTGCCGCATTCAGTTCGGCAATAACGGTCTTTGCCCCATGCATCGCAAAGGCGCGGGCGGTGGCGGCACCAATGCCCTGGCCCGCTCCCGTGACGATTGCGATCTTTCCTTGCAGCCGGCCTGCCATCGCATTCACCAGTCGACCACGGTGCCGTCCGGCATGACGGCATTACGGGCATGCAGCACTTCCTGCTTGAAGGGGTGGCGCGCGATCACGTCCTCATTGACGGTGACGCCAAGGCCCGGCAGTTCGGGCAGATCCCAGCGGCCTGGTTTACGCTGAATTGGCCAGGTGACGACGTCGTCATACCAGGCGACGGCACCGGACATCTCCTCCTGAATGACAACGTTCGGCGTCGATATGCCGAAATGAAGAGCAGCCACACCGGCGATCGGACCAAGCGGGTTGTGCGGCGCAAGGCCGATGCCTGCGGTTTCCGCCATGGCCGCGATCTTCTTCGTCTCGAGCAGACCGCCAGTGTGGCAAATATCAGGCTGGGCAATGTTGAAGGCGCGGACTGCGATCGAGTGCGTAAATTCGCGACGTCCGATCAGCCGCTCGCCGGAGGCGATCGGCACGGCTGATCGCGCGGTGATATGCGCCAGTCCGGCAACATCTTCGGGTGGAACGGGCTCTTCCGCGAACATGATGCGGGCCGGCTCGATTGCCTTGAGATAATCCATCGCCGCGTTAACCGATGCAGGGCGTCCGTGGAAATCGACCATGATGTCGATATCCGGGCCCACCGCCTCGCGAAGCGAACCAACCATATTGGCAACGGAGTCGACTGCCTTGGCGGGCGATACGTAGTGGGTGTAGGGAACGCAGACGACCTTGACCGCATCGTAGCCTGCTTGCGTCACGATGCGTCCGCGTTCCACGATGGCATCCGCGGATCCGGTCTCATAGACCGCCTTCATGTCCCCGAGGCCGAGATGCGTGTAGGTGCGCAGATAGTCGCGGACCTGGCCGCCCAGAAGGCGCCAAACGGGGACGCCCAATGACTTGCCCAGGATGTCCCAGAGCGCGATCTCGATGCCGCTGACGGCAGACATTCCCTCGACGCCAAGACGCCAAAATCCGTGGCGCGTAAGTATCTGGTAGCACTGCTCCACATTGCGCGGATCTTGCCCGACGAGCAGGGCCTCAAGATCCTGAAGCGCCCCAACGACGGCTCTGGTCTTCCATTCCAGTGTTGCCTCACCCCAGCCAAACAGCCCGGGCTCGTCGGTTTCGACGCGAACAAAGACCCAGTTGCGCATTTCCGCATTGCAGACGCGCGCCTTGATGGCCGTGATTTTCATCGGTCCTCCCAGACCTGCCGTCTTTTTGAGGGCAATATGTATGATTTATTACCAATAATATGGACGAGTCAAGCGCAACGTCGATGTGGGACCAGGGCCGCACCTCGATGTTCAGCTCGCAAACGTCATGTCCTCGCCGCCCATCCAGCGCAGGTATCGGCAGCTCACTCAGCTTGCCTGATCGTGGCGGCGAACGTCATTGCTGTCGCACCGACAATGCGCCGGCGGCGATGATCGACCGTGTCGGGAGCCTTACTCGCATTCATGATGAAGCTCTATGATGACCAACAAGCGGGAACGACTAAACCGCCCCCATTGGCCGACAGGAAATATTGCGCTTGTTTCGACGGTGACTGCGGCGAATCCAGTATCGCAACCACTCGGCCAGGGGGCCGTGCGGCGAGCTCTGAGGGAATGTCAGTAAGGTCCAGCGTTTCCTCGATTTCCCTTCGGAGAAATTCGAGATGTAGGCCGTCCCCGCGCTTGGAAGCGGCTGGATGTAGCATCCGCAGAAACGGCAGCATGAGAATGACTCCTGATCTTCTGTGGGGAGAGAGGGAAATGTTGCGTCTGATCTTATGCTCGGGCCACCCCGGCTTCAGACGAGGCCCTCACGATCCATTGCGATGCGCACAGCCGGTCGGGCAGCCATTCGGGCGCGAAGGGCTTGCAAAGGCGCGGGAACAGGGACGTGGAAGCGCGCCGCCCAAAGCAGCATTACGAAAAGATAAAAATCCGCGACGCTGGGTTTGTCGCCGAACAGATAGTCGGTCTTGAGCCCGTCTGCGAGGAACTCGAGTTGGCTCGTAATCGTCGCGCTCGCCTTGGCCTTTTCAGCATCGCTGCTTTGGTGCCACATCGGCTTGAAGCTTCGATGTATTTCAGTCGAGACATAGGTCAGCGCTTCGAGAACGCGCGTACGGCCCAAAGGCCCTTCCACTCCCAGTGCCGGGTACCGCGACGCGAGCCAATCGAGGACGGCGATGTTTTCCGTCAGCGTCTCGCCGCTATCCAGCACGAGGGCTGGAACATAGCCCTTGCGCGTCACGGTGGTGAAATCATCCCCGGACGCCGTCCGCTTGGTTTTGAGATTGACGGTTTCGCGCTCGAAGGATGCACCAGCCTCCTCCAGCGCGATGTGGTCGGCCAGGCTGCACGCGAGAGGGCTGTAGTAGAGTTTCACCGCTTTTCCCTTTTCTGAACCCGATTGAATCGCGCTGGTCGTCGCCGGGCGGAAAACCTGCCACGCGAGACAACCGCTCCAAGAACTCGCACCTGGCGGGGACGACGACTACGACACCGACAGCTAGACGTGCCTATGCCGAGGTATGGTCGGGCTGAAGTTTGGGATCGCCGTGCGCAATGCCGGGGCAAATCCCAGCTCAGTGGCCAACGGTTATTGGGAGGAATCCAGAACCTTCCATGATGGCATCATCGCCAGCCCGGCCAGTCCTTCGCTCAGGAAATCCTAAACGAAAGTATTGGACGCGCGCGCCGTTGGCACGATGGCTCACACCCGGCCACGGCCGGCATATTTCGGGCGATATGAGCAGACTGGAAAGGCGAAAGCCGTGGCCTGCTTTTGCTCGATTGCCACCAACTCGATGACGCAGCTTCCAGCAACAGGAGTCGCCACCATGGCCGACCTTTCCGAAACCTCCACAGCCGAGCACACATTGCGCGTCGAAGCGCCCGCCGCGATCGAGGTCGACGTCTCATCGCTGACGCCGGGAACGTCGCTGATCGTCGACTGGCATGGCAAGCCGGTGGTCGTACGCAACCGCTCCGAAAAAGAGAGGAAGGACGCCGAGGCGGTCAGTCTCGCCGAGCTCAAGGATCCAATCGCCCGCAATGCCAACCTGCCGGCCGATGCGCCGGCGACCGATGCCAATCGAACCACGCCGGGCAAGGAAGCCTGGGTAGTGATGATCCAGGTCTGCACCCATCTCGGCTGCATCCCGCGTGGTCAGGAAGGCGATTTCGGCGGCTGGTTCTGCTCCTGCCATGGTTCGCAATACGACACCGCCGGCCGCATCCGGAAGGGGCCGGCACCCGAGAACATGGCGGTACCGGTGTTTCAATTCGTTTCCGACACCACGATCCGTATCGGCTGAGGCAGGGGCATTTCGATGAGCGGCGACAAATACTCGACCTATACGCCCAAAACCAGAATCGAACGTTGGCTCGACGCCCGCCTGCCGTTGCCGCGGCTGGTCTATGACAGCTTCATCGTCTATCCCGTCCCGCGCAACCTGAACTACGCCTATACGTTCGGCGGCATTCTCACCATCATGCTGGTTTCACAGATCCTGACCGGCATCGTGCTGGCGATGCATTACGCTCCTGATACGGGGCTGGCCTTCAATTCGGTCGAGAAGATCATGCGCGACGTGAATTCGGGCTGGCTGCTGCGCTATCTCCATTCCAACGGCGCGTCGTTCTTCTTCATTGCCGTCTACATCCATATCTGCCGCGGGCTCTACTACGGCTCCTACAAGGCGCCGCGTGAGCTGCTGTGGGTGCTCGGTTGCACCAACCTCCTGCTGATGATGGCGACGGCCTTCATGGGCTACGTGCTGCCTTGGGGACAGATGTCGTTCTGGGGCGCTACTGTCATCACCAACTTCTTCACGGCCGTCCCACTGATCGGCGACTGGCTCCAGCAGCTTTTGCTCGGCGGCTTCGCGGTCGATAATCCGACGCTGAACCGCTTCTTTGCGCTGCATTACCTGCTGCCATTTGTGCTTGCGGGCGTGGTGACCTTGCATATCTGGGCGCTTCACGTCGTCGGCCAGAACAATCCGACCGGCATCGAGGTCAAATCGAAAACCGATGTCGTGGACTTCACGCCCTATGCCACCGTCAAAGATGCCTTCGGCATCCTCGTGTTCCTGTTCTTCTTCGCCTACTTCGTCTTCTACTTGCCGAACTATCTCGGCCATCCCGACAACAACAGCATCGCCAATCCGCTGAAGACGCCGGCCCACATCGTGCCGGAATGGTACTTCCTGCCGTTTTACGCGATCCTGCGGGCCATCACGTTCAATATCGGGCCGATCGATTCCAAGCTCGGCGGCGTGCTCGCGATGTTCGGCTCGATCGCGGTGCTGTTCCTTGTGCCGTGGCTCGACACCTCGAAAGTGCGCTCGGCGGTCTATCGCCCCTGGTACAGGGTGCTCTTCTGGCTGTTCGTTGCCAATGCCCTCTTTCTCGGCTGGCTCGGCTCCCGGCCGGCGGAAGGCGCATACGTCGTCATGTCCCAACTGGCGACGCTTTACTATTTCGCGTTCTTCATCATCGCCATGCCGGTGCTCGGGCTGATCGAAAAGCCGCGACGGCTGCCGAATTCGATCACCGAAGCAGTTCTCGAGAAAGACAAGGCCAGCGGCAGAGGCCCGATCGCCGGGCCGGAGACCAAACATTGAACTGGGCATCGCGGTGATCGTTCATGAACTGGTGGAACTCTCCTCTGGTCTACATCGTGTTGCTCGGCCTCGCCGGGATCGTCGTTTGGTCTCTCATCCCCAGACGCTTCGCCAATGCGAAGCTGGTCGTCCAACTTGGCTTTTTCCTCGCGATGTCGGCCATGGTTCTCCACCTGCGCGTCGTGCCATACGAGGCCCCAGGGGACGCCGAGACAACCGAAGGAGCGATCCTCATCGGCTCGGTCAAGCTGCTCTGGTGGGTTCACCTTGCCTGGGCGCTGATCGGATTTGTCCGTATCTATCTCGTCTTTGAGCGAAAGCCGCGCGAGGCACGTCTCCTGCAGGACGTCGTGGTCGGCATCGTCTATGCTGGAATGTTCCTGTCGATCCTGGCGTTCGTCTTTGCAGTGCCGGTCGGAACGCTCATTGCCACGTCGGGCGTGTTTGCCGTCATCCTGGGACTGGCGCTCCAGAATACGCTTGGTGACGTATTTTCGGGGATCGCGCTTAACCTCGGCCGCCCTTACGTGCTTGGAAACTGGATCATTCTGGGCGACGGAACCGAAGGCCGCGTTGTCGAGACCAACTGGCGGTCGACTCAACTCCTTACCCCGACCCACAATGTCGTCGCGCTGCCAAACAGCCTTCTCACCAAGATCGGGGTAACAAATTTAAGCGGTCCGGACGAGAGCCATGGACTTGCCGTCACCGTCAAGGTGGCGCCAACGAAGACGCCGGCGATCATCGTAGATCTCATGCGCACTGTCTTGCTGAGCTGCAATTCAATCCTCCAGGACCCTTCGCCTTCGGTTACCATCAGAAGCCTGGATGCCGCAGCTATCGAGATCGAGTTGTCGTTTCGCGTCGCAAGTATTGACCAGCGAAGTGCCGCTCGGAACGACATCTTTGATCTCATTTATCGTCATTCAAAGTCGACCGGCATGCTGCTGGCGCAGCCACTTTCGGGCTCGATTGCCATGACCAACCGGCCGAGCGACGAGACGGCAGCCTCGCAAGGCTTCACCCCGATCGAACTCATCAATTCCATACCGGTATTCTCGGCACTGACGGGTACCGAGCAGGAGTCGCTCGCCAAAGCGGCCTCGGTTCGCACCTACCATAAGGGCGAGATCATCGCACAACAGGGAGAGATGCTGCCGTCGCTCATGATCGTACGGACGGGAGTCATCGTGCGGCAAATTGGCGAGGACGAAGATCAACTGCAGGAGATCGGCCGGCTTGCACCTGGCGATTTCTTCGGCGAGACCGGATTGCTCGCCGGCATTGGCGAGATGTCGAGTTTGCGGGCAATGACCCCCGTCACGGTTTACGAGATAGACCAGGAAAGCTTTGCGCCGCTGCTGCACGACAGGCCCGACATGGCCGAAGATCTTGCCGCGATCCTGTCGATGAGGGTGTCGGCTTTTAATGAAAGCGGCATCGCCGGACAGCACCACGCGAGCTCCAAATTCGCGCTCCTCAAAGCCATTCAGACGGTCTTTCGCGCCGCTCCGTTCAAGCGCGTTCGAGCACCTGGCTGACAAGGCATGCAGAAGGACAGAGATCCATGACCATCCGCCAAAGCGATATCACAGGCATCGATCCAGCCGGCTATCCTTGATTTTGCGGACGGACTGAAGGTAGGGCGCGTATTGCCCTCCTCGAATCGCCTCATGATCGGGCCCTTCGTCCTGTTCGACCATTTCGGCACCGCTATATTCGACACAGGTCACGGTTTCGAAATGGCACCGCATGAGAAGGCAGCGGATGGTGACCTCTGCGCCGCGACGGCTTTACGCCGCTGGCACGAGCAGACCACTACGACATCAAGTAGAGATCGTTCATCGTTTCCTCGTCGAGCAAACCGTCGAACCAGACGTCGAAGATTGTCTCGAGCAGGAACTCCTCGTTGCTTGCTTCGGAAAACAGCGTGAGGGACGCGTGCAACTTCTTCGCATCAACCTCACCGAAGACAGCGCGAGCGCTCAGGCCGGAGAGCCGTTGCAGGGTGCCAACGCATTCCCGATAACGGCCTCCGAGGATCGGAAATGAGAGATAGGCGCTGGCTTCGTCGAGCGATGTTATTGCATATGGCTCAGGCGCTGCACCACTTCGCCTTGTGGCCAACCTTGGGAAAATGAACTCCATGTAGGGAGTGCACATCATCCCTCGACGTAGAATGGCCAGCGCGTCGTCGTAGACCGGATCCTGTGCGCTGACGAACCTCTGCAGATCATACTCGTCAGGCATTTGGATAGATCCTTGGGGAACCCTCAACACTCGTGCCCATGACTAGCCGCCGACGACATCTGCATAGTCCGGGTGCTTGGCGAAAAAGCGGCTCATGAAGGGACATTTCAAGATCGCTTTACGGCCGGTTTTGCGGAGCAGTTCGAAGGTCCCTTGGGCCAATTGCGACGCGATCCCTTGTCCGGAAAATTCCGACGGGACTTCGGTGTGTATCAGCGCAACCTTCCCGCCCTCGAACCGATAATAGGCCGCCGCAAACATATCGCCGGCGATCGGCAGCTCGAAACGGTGCTGTTGGACGTTTTCGACGACTTCTGCATCCATCTTTATCTCTCGATTGTATGTCACGTTTGTCACCGGAGGCAGATTGGCGGGCCGCTATCGCATCGCAGGCAACCGCAGAGTGACGGTCGTGCCTGCTCCAAGTGTGCTCTGAATATCGATGCTTCCGCCTGATTGCTCGGCAAAGTGCTTCACCATCGGCAAACCGACGCCGCCGAGGCCTTCGCTTTTGGTGGTGAAGAACGGATCGAAGGCGCAGACCATCGTCTCGCTGGTCATCCCGATACCGTTGTCCGCGACACGGATATCTACCTGACTGGCGGCGGAGGTTTCAGAGGCTAAGGCGGCATCGATCGAGATGAAACCGCCGTCAGGCATTGCATCGCGTGCGTTGAACAGAAGATTCAGAACGGCATTTTGCAACCCAAAGCGATCGCATCGCACCAAAGGCAGGTCGGACCCGACCCGAAGCTCAAGACCGAAATTGGCATCCAAGGCGCTCCGTACGAGGGTTTCGATCTCAGTCAGGCAAGCACCTACGTTTGTGTATGCGATTTCAGCGTGGCTCTCTCGGGCCAGGCTGATGGTTCGCCGGACAAGGCCCCCGGCCCGTTCCAAAGCCGTTTTGGCGCCGGCTATTATAGGCCCGAGCGCCGGAGCCGCTTGGATGTTCGGATCGCGGGCCAGGTGGTTCAACGCCGACGAGGCGACCTGAATGAGATTGCCCAGGTCATGGACGATGCCGGTCGTCGACATTTGCACGGACATACCACTTCCAGGGCCATCCGGCGGGCCGTCGAAGACATCTTCTTTTATGTCCGGACGAAACATTTCATTCCCCGCTGGCCAAGTCGTCACCTATTTGCTTCAATACGCTATAATTTGCGACCTTTATTTTCTACTATATCTAAGAAGACGCCGATGCATACTTCCGTATATTCAATCGCGAGACCATGCTCTATTGGTAGCCGATCCCGCTGATGTAGTTGGCAAGCAGCCGTTCCTGCAGTTCCTCTTGTTTAAAGAGCGCCTTCATCGCATCACGGATATCTAGGACGCCTAGCGGTTTCGAGTCAGCCCCGAGCACCGGCACATTCTGCAGGCCTTGCGCGGCCATGGTCTGCCAGACTGAATGAAGATCATCATCGGGACCACAGGACACGATGGACCGGCTCATCAATGCCGCAATCGGCGCTTCTGTTGGCCCTGAATTGGCCAGATGGCGGACAAGGTCGGACTTGCTCAGCACGCCTGCCGCCTCCCCACTGCCGTGGCACACCACGACCAGGCCTATTGCGGGCCTGGAAAGTGAGAGTGCCGCACTGCGGAGTGGAGCGTCGACATCGACCACCATAAGACGGGCCGATATTACTGGATGCAGACTGTCAATGCGCATGACGCCCTCCTGAGAGCGCCTCGCGGCCGCGGCCGGGAGGCTGAGATCGGTTCCAGTGTTGGTCGCCGAGCTCGGCGACTTTGCCCGGCCGCTCAGAATGGCTCACAAACAAGCGCCATTCTGACCCATTCCAAAGATTAGCTCAGTGCTGCTTTGCTCAGGCCAAACTTCGCATCGCCTGAGCCCGGGACGGGTTTGAAGCCGATGTTCAGACGGTTCCAAGAGTTGACCGCCATGACAACGAAGGTCAGATCGGAGATTTCCTTCTCGGAAAGCTGCGACCTGACCCGATCGTAGATCTCGTCCGGGACACCCTGCTCGGGCAACTTCGTCAAGACTTCCGTCCATGCCAAGGCTGCACGCTCGCGAGGAACGAACAAGGTCGAATCCCGCCAGGCTGCCAGGTGGTAAAGGCGCAGTTCGCGCTCGCCATGAATCTTTGCCTGTTTGACGTGCATATCGAGGCAGAAGGTGCACCCGTTCAGCTGCGCGGCTCGGACGGCAACAAGATCCCGGATTGGCTCTTCGATCGACCCCTCTCGCGTCGCACCAAGAAATTCAATAAATTTCTTCAGAAGTTCGGGCGACTGCTCAGCATAACTCGCGCGTTGGGCGGCGGCTTTTCCTTTCGGAGCGACCGGTGACGCTGCAATATTCATTACTTTATCTCCTTGAGGTGTTTGCAATCCATTGCAGCGTAAGGATGACCGGCGAGCCAAATTGTTGCTATCGTGCCCGATGATATGTATTGCCATTCAATAGGTCGGCGCGCCTAAACCGAAGTATAGGAAGCGGTGGAACGCTGCCCTCGGCAATTCGCTTTGCCGCAGGCATGCGACAGGCGCACAGCGTTTTGGGTCATATGAAGGGGTCGGCTGAGCTGGCCGGCGTCGATCGGGAGACCTGGATCGAAACTGCGTTCACTCTTCGAAGGGAGCGTTCATCACAAGATCAACTGCTGAAGTCGCCTTGTAGCCTGAAACAAAGCGCTCGCCGAAGTCCCGGGCAAAGTTGTCGTAGGTGGTTTCGGGCCTGATCTCGGCGATATGGCAAAAGCATCGCGTCATCCGCCGCTTCATCCCGAGGCGCGGAAACTCACCGATGATGTTTGCAATCTCGGCTGACGAAATGAGGCTGTATTGCAAGCCGACGACATCGAGACAGATGCCGGCTGTGCAAAGCGCCACCTCAGCCTCCTTGTAGAGGCCGATCGACGGCGTCGAATTGAGGGCGACGCTGTCCCAGATCAATTGGGCGCGCCGCTCGTCGAAGCCACCTTCCCGAACGAAGGTGCGGGCAAGATCGGCGCCTTCCACTTCGAAACGGCGCGGCCCGGCGAAGTCCTCATTGAGCGTGATGTCATGCAACAGGGTTGCAACGGCAACAACCTCCGCGTCGTGCTGGATATTCTGCATCTGTCCGATCCGGGCCGCGAAAAGCCAGGATCGGACCACGTGGTTGAACAGGTAGGGTTCACATCGCTGGCGGGCATGTTCGATCGCTCGGCCAACAAGCGGTGTATCGGGGACCAAAATCCCCGCAAGTGTGCGGCTGGCGATCGAATTCATGTCACTGACCGTCCTTTCGCATACGCCCCGATGGTCCCAGGGGCTACGATTTCATTTCGCGTTCGTCGTCAGTTCCGTCTCGCTGGTGTCGACGACGAAAATAGCAAGCAGGCGAGCGCCTTCCGTCTTGCTGGCGTTTTCGCTGACGGCATGACGGTCGCCCGGGAATTCCGAGAAACTCTCGCCGGCGCGATAAGTCTTCACCGGCCCATCGTTGACCTGGCTTCGGATCGCCCCCTCCAGAACCGTGGCATAGATGAACGCAGATTTGGGATGGGTATGGGCCGGCGACGTACCCCCCGGCGCGTACTCGACGAGCACGGCCTTCATGCTCTTGCCGGGCACGTTTGGAAGGGCCTGGTCGTAGACAAGCTTCACGCTGGCGGCGTCATTGGCCATTGCTGCGGTGACGGAAGCGGCGGTGAGCGCGGCGCAGAGAAGTGTTCTGATCATATCTGGTCTCCTTGTTGTGAGAATGGCCTATCCGATGATTGCTTATTTCGGTGGCGTGTATCGGCTGAGCCAATCATCGAAACGCACGGCGCCGATGCGCGCATTCTCGCCGGGCACCAGCGTTCGATCGTCGATTGCCACTTGGCCGTAGTAGAGCGCACCGGGATCCGGGACGACTTTGCGCGGGTCGTTGGTGGCCTTCAGGAAGCGCTCGACAAGTTCGCTCATGCGAACACGCTCCGGGCCGGCAATTTCGATCATGCCGTTCAACGGCGCGGCAAGCGCGACGTCCGCCATCGCATCGGCAACATTATCAGCCGCCATGGGTTGGAAGTAGGCCGGCGACATATGAATGGTATCTCCGACGGCGCCCGTGTTTGCGATGGCGGCGGTGAATTCGAAGAACTGAGTGGCGTGAACGATGGTGTAGGGAATTCCGGACTCCCTGATCAGCTTTTCCTGAAGCAACTTGCCGCGGAAATAGCCCATGCCCTGCAGCCGGTCGGTACCGACGACCGACAGCGCCACGTGATGACGGACGCCGGCGGCCGTTTCGGCGGCAAAAAGATTACGCCCGGATGCCCCGAAGAACTGCAGGGCAGCCTTTTCCTCGAACGACGGCGAGTTCGCCAGGTCGACGACGACCTGCGCACCGGCAAGCGCGGCCGCCAGACCCTCTCCCGTAACGGTGTTGACGCCCGAATTCGGCGACGCCGCAAGCACGTCGTGTCCTTTATTTCGCAGCCTCTCCACGGTCTTTGAACCGATCAGCCCTGTTCCGCCGATGACGACGATCTTCATGTCTAGTCTCCTGGTGTTGCGTGTTTGTTTTCGTTGCTCGATCGGATGCAGGCGCTTCCAGCCTGCTACTGCCTGACCGATGCAGCAGCATGCTCGATGAGTGACGTGACCTCGTCGGGATGCGAAACCATGAGCGCATGGGACGCACCCTCGATGACGACGGTCTTTACCGCGTGCGCACGCTTGGCCATGAAGCTCATGACGGCTGCCGGGATGTTGCGGTCATCCGAGCCGTAGATCATGTAGGACGGCAGCGTCTTCCATGAGGCGACGCCCGAGGTTTCAGCCAGAGCCGCCTGAGCAACGGGACGTTGAGTGGCAGCCATCAGCAAAGTCTGCTCTTGCGGAACGTCGGCGGCGAACTGGGCGCGGAACTTGGCCGGCTCGATGAAGAGGTCTTGCCCGCCGTCCGGCAACGCTACCGGAGCAAGCGCGCTCCCCAAGGTGCTGCCGGGAAACATGCTGGACAACGTAAGGCTCGATTCGCCGGTATCCGGCGCGAAACCCGCCACGTAGACCAACGCCTTTACATTGGGATTGCCATTGGCGGCCTCGGTGATGACAGGCCCGCCGTAGGAATGCCCCACCAGCACGACCGGCCCGGAAACCGACCGGACGATGGCTGAGACTGCTTTCGCATCGCTGGCAACGCCGCGGAGCGGATTAGCTGCGGCTATCGCTACATAACCGTCTTTGCTGAGCTTGGTGATGACTGCGTCCCAGCTCGACGATTCCGCGAAGGCGCCGTGCACCAGTACGATCGTCGGCTTGGGCTGAGAATTGGCGGCCTGAGCCATCCCGCCGCTCGACGCGGCCAGCGCTGCGGTAAGCGCCAGGGCTCGAGTTATGTTTCGCATTTGCTTTCTCCCGTGTGGCCTGTGGTGACCAATGCTCAGGAGAATGCGCCGACGCAGCCCGCCAACCTATTGTGCGGAAGGGTCTGTCATACAATGCCAAGGTGCAGGGTAGGTCACCGGGGAGATCAGGTGCCCTGCAGCATAATTGAGGTATCTATGCCGGGTGTGCTTGTCGGCAGACGCCGGAACAGACACTGAGGGCGCGCGGCCGGAGCGCTGTGTTTGCAAGACGCCGCTGCCGCCGTGGCGAGACCTGGCGAGCCGACTTCTCTTGCGCGTCGATCCCTGCAATGTGACTTGCTATTTACGTGGCTCAATTTGCGCCACGTCGACAAACGTGTCGCCTCCGACCTATTTGGCGCGACTCGTGCGGCAGCTTCCAAAAAATTTTCGTGAGGAAGACCGATTGCTCAGCCGATAACCGGCGGTCTATTGGCGCGATCTCGCAGTTATGGCTCAGAGCACTGCCATCCCGCCATCCACCCGCAGATTGATGCCCGTGACGAAACTGCTCGCGTCCGAGGCAAGGAACAGGGCGGCTTTTGCCAGCTCGTCCGGCTGCCCCATCCGGCCCAGGGGTATTGCCTCCGCCATCGCCTTTTCAAACAGCCCGCGCTGCTCAAACGGTATGCCTAGCTTATCGAGAATAGCCGTATCCACCGGACCTGGGCTGAGCACGTTGACCCGGATGCCGCGAGACTTCAGTTCGATCGCCCAAGCGCGCGCAAAGGCATTTATGGCCGCCTTCGAGCCCGCGTATACAGCATGACCGTCCAGAACCTTCTCGCTGGCGAGCGAGCCTGTGAGGATGATTGCGCCGCCGTTCCGCATGATCGGAATCAGCTTCTGGACGCCGAAGAAGACGCCTCGCGTGTTAACGGCAAATTGCGCATCATATTCTGCCTCGGAGACGTCGGCCGAGTGCGTGATGGTGTTTATGCCGGCGTTCGCCATATAGATGTCGAGCGCCCCGAACCTCTGGCGGATCTGCTGCACTACCTCGTCATGGTGCGACACGTCGGCCACATTTCCCTGAATGCCCAGCGCGCCTGGCCCGATCTGTGCGACCGCTTCCTCGACCGCCTGCCGCCGGCGGCCGGTAATGACGACTTGCGCGCCCTCGGCGGCAAAGATTTTTGCAGCCGATAGTCCGATTCCGCTGTTTCCGCCGGTGACCACCGCGATCTTGCCTGAGAGTGCGCCCATGTCGTTCCTGCCTTCGAAAAATTGTGCCGGTGCTGCTGCGATGGTCGCAACTGCTGGCCAAGAAAATTTCACGCCGAATTGAGACCGCCAAAATGAGCGGCAATCGCAAACGGCTACCGATTGATAAACTCCCGGCGATTAGCCAGTTTGACGTCCTCGAGAGCGCTTTGGCCTTCAAGGCGCGGCGGCGACCCCCGACAGCGCGACGTAGTGTCGAACGCCAGCGATCGCCTCCGCGCTGCACAGGCGCAGTTGCCCGAATGGCAGCCCTGTCGCAGCATATGTTTGCCGCCTTTGCCAGCGCTCTAACTCGATGGCGCAGTGGTTCGGTTCCACAATCCGGGACATGAGCCGACAGAACCGGCATTCAGGCCACCGCTCGGCTATGCGAGCGCACAAGGTTTGACCTGGCGCGCCACCTGAAATGCTGTTCAGGGCGCGCGAAATATTGCCAAAGGTGGTCATCGGCGGCTCCAAGGAAGTGCGGACAACATGCGGTCGTGTCTGAGGGCGTACTATCCTTTGATGAAGGCGAGCAGGTCAGCATTGACCTGATCCTGGTGCGTGGCCGTGATCCCGTGGGGCGCGCCGGGGTAGTAGATATCCTTTGCGCCTTTGATCAGTCGGGCCGACTTGACTGCCGAGTCCTTGACGGGGACGATCTGGTCGTCCTCGCCATGCAGGACCAGGGTTGGTACGTCGAACTTTTTGAGGTCCTCGGTAAAATCGGTCTCGGAGAACGCCTTGACGCTTTCGTAGGCGTTGACGAGACCCGCCTGCATGCTCCAGAGCCAGAACTGATCCAGAGTCCCCTGGGAAACCTTAGCGCCCGGCCTGTTCGCGCCATAAAACAACGGTGCGAGGTCCCGGTAGTACTGCGAACGATCCTTGACGAGGCCAGCCCTTATGCCGTCGAATACCTCGATCGGCAGGCCTTCCGGATTGGCCGGCGTCTTCACCATGATCGGCGGAACAGCGGCGATAAGAACAGCCTTGGCCACCCGCTTCGTCCCGTGCCGTCCGATATAGCGAGCAACCTCGCCTCCTCCGGTGGAATGGCCGACCAGCGTGGCGTCCCGGAGATCCAGCGCCTCGATCACGGCTGCAAGATCGTCCGCATAGCCGTTCATGTCGTTGCCGGACGTCGCCTGGCTCGATCGGCCGTGGCCGCGCCGGTCATGCGCAACGACGCGAAAGCCGTTATGGGCAAGAAAGAGCATCTGGCCGTCCCAGGCGTCGGAATTCAGCGGCCAGCCGTGCGAAAATGTGACGACAGGACCCTTGCCCCAATCCTTGTAGTAGATTTCGGTGCCGTCCTTGGTCGTGATGGTGCTCATCGTCTTGGTTCCTTTGATGGAGGGGGAAGAGGAAAGCTTTTGTTTTCGGCTCGCGGCCGAAGCAGCGCGGGGCAGTCCGGCGGCTACCGTAGAGATCAGGCCTGCCAACAAGACATCGCGGCGAGATCCGCCGACGGAGAAAAGTCCGTCTTTGTTCATCATGTCCATCCATGTGCTTTGAAATCCTGCTCACCATCACGACCGTCGAGTCGGCCTGTGCGGTCGCGTTCGGGGAGGAGCGAGCGAGGAGCGGTAGAAACGCGACGGTCGTGATGGCTTGCGAGGAACAGGATGCACCGATCCGGGCCGCGAACCTATTCTACCGAAGCATCTGTCATACGATGCCAAGGTGCAGGGCAGGCACGCCGAGGATAGGGGCGGGCCAAGGCAAGCTCTTATAGACACACGTCAATTTAGGCTTGGGTAGCGGCGCGGGGACCGACGCGGCATGGCCGGCGTCAGTTGTTGTTGCATGGAATGTTGCGAGTTTGTGGGTCAGGCTGGGGCCGCCAAGGAGCGCCGCTCAATGGTAACCGATGTTGGCGCGGGCCTTGCCGCGAAACACCCAACAGGACACCGATATACATCAGGATCACCCGCATCAGCATGAGCGTACCGACAGCAGGAAGGCCTGGGCGCGCAGAGGAAGCAATTTCCCGCAGCCTGAAGCAGCCGGGCGCGCCGGGCGATCCTATTGGATGGGGCATGGATCGGCTTGTGCCAAATTCCTAGGCCTGGCGCATCGGCGCGGGCAGCGTTTCCCATGTCCTGATCAGCTCACCGATGGAAGCGGCTTCCATCTTGCGCATGACATTGCCGCGATGCAGCTTGACCGTCACTTCGCTGATGCCGAGGTCGAAGGCGATCTGCTTGTTGAGGCGTCCGCGCGCCACTTCTCGCAGAACCTCGCGCTCGCGCGGCGTCAGCGTCTCGACCCGCTCTACATTGCGCTTGACGATCACCGCATCCGCCCGCCGCTTGGCGTCCACCGCAATGCCCGTGATCACCGCGTCAAGCAGCGTCTGATCCCGCACCGGCTTGGTGAGAAAGTCCACGGCACCGGCCTTCATCGCTTGGACAGTCATCGGGATGTCGCCATGCCCGGTCAGGAAGATGATGGGTTTGGGGTTGCCGTTTTTCGCGAGATGGTGCTGCAGATCGAGACCGCTCGTCCCTGGCATGCGCACGTCGAGGATCAAGCAGCCGGGACTTTCCAACACATCGGCGTCAAGCAATTCGCGGGTCGAGGTAAAGCTGACCGGCAGGAAACCCGCCGACAGGATCAATTCCGACAGCGCCTCCCGAACAGAGGCATCATCATCAACAATAATGACCAGCGGCTGCTCGGCTTCAGCCCTCCGCTGCTGTGATGACGGCGTCGATCTCCGTAATGTCAATTGGTCAACTGTCATGTTTAGGCTCCGTTTTGGGGTTGCGTAAAGCATCGCCGATCGCCGCAAGCAGGGCCTGGCCATCGAAGGGCTTGCAGAAAAGCCCGCCAATGCCCTTGGCGCGGTGCTGATCCACTATCTCGTGGCGACCGGTGATCAGGAACACAGGCAGGTCCGGATGCGCCTTCTTGACCAGGTCACGAAGTTCAAAGCCGTCCATGCCGGGCATCCCGATGTCGGTGATGAGCATGTCCAATCCAGACAGGCCGCTGACCAGCAATGCCCCCGGCGACGAGAAGCTGCGGGCCACATAGCCGGCGGACTCCAAGAGGTCCTCCAGCGACTCGAGCAGTCTTGGGTCATCGTCGACAATCGCAACGACAGGCCTCCGCTTGCTCACCCTCAGCTCCCCCCTGCCCGGCGCGAGTGCGTGATCGGTATTCCCAATCGCTCGGCGATGCGCACTAGGTCGGCGAGCGACGCCGCGATCATCTTCTGCATGACGTTCCTTCTATGAATTTCCAGCGTAACTTCGCTGATCCCTAGTTCAGCGGCGGCCTGCTTATTGAGCAGGCCGCTGACCACCAGCGGCAGCACCTCACGTTCGCGCGGCGTCAGCTCGAGATAACGTTGCTTCAACACGCCCAGCTCGGCGCGCTCCGATCGCTGTATCCGATCCTGGGCAATCGCCGCATGGATTGCGGCCATGAGGTCTGCATCGCTGAAGGGCTTGGTCAGGAAATCCACGGCGCCGTGCTTGATCGCACGCACGGAGGACGGGATATCGCCATGTCCTGTCAGGAAAACGATCGGCGGATGATCGCCCTCGGCAATCTGCCGCTGCAGATCGAGGCCGTTAATATCCGGCAACTCGATATCGAGGATGAGGCAGGCAGGGACGTCCGGCTTGTCAGCGCGGATATAATCACCCGCTGATCCGAACGCTGCGGCACGCAGGCCATGTGCGGCCAGCAGCTCACTAAGCGCCTCGCGAATGCGTTCATCGTCATCTACGATGAAGACAATTTGGCCGTCCGTCGTCATGACGCCGCTTCCATTTCAACCGGCAACGTGAAGATAAACGTCGCTCCACGTGGTTCGTTCTTCTCGACCCATAAACGCCCGCTGTGCGACTCGATGATCGAACGGCAGATCGCCAGTCCCATGCCCATCCCTTGCTCTTTCGTGGTAAAGAACGGTTCGAATATCCGGTCGGGAAACTCGACGCCCCGGCCGCGATCTCTGACTTCGGCCTGGACAACATCCCCGATATGGCGCACGCGGATGCTGATAACTCCGTCATCCGCACCAGAGTCCATCGCCTCCATGCCGTTGCGAATGAGATTGACCAGAACCTGCTGGATCTGGACGCGATCGAGCGCGACTAGCGGAATGTCGCTTTCGACATCAACGCTGATGCGAACGCCCCGCCGCATCGCTTCCTCAGTCACGAGGTCGCGTGCCTCTGCGATGACACTGCTGAGCGCCGCATTGGTCCTCGTCTCGGTGGATTGCTTGAACAGCGCGCGGATGCGGCCGACGACGTCCGCCGCCGAATTGGCGTCCCGGATAATGCGCTCGGCCGTAATCTTCGCGCGTTCGACGTTCGGCGGGACGGCGCCCAGCCAACGGTGGCATGCATGGGAATTGGCGACGATCGCGGCCAGCGGCTGATTCACCTCGTGCGCGATCGAAGCGGAAAGCTCGGCGAGACTTGCAGCCTGAGTGGCTTGCGCGAGTTTGTCGGAGGCTTGTCGCAGCGCTTCCCGCGCGCGCACCTCTTCGTCGATGTCGAGGGAAACCCCGTACCATTCCACAACCGCCCCGTCTTCATCACGCCGCGGCTCGACCCTGCACTCCGCCCAGCGATAGCCATCTGTTTCGCGCCAGCGAAACCGCATCGCGGAACCGCTGCCTGTTTCGAAACAGGTCAGCAACGTGCGCAGCACCTCGGGAGCATCTTCGGGATGAACCAGTTCTTGCAGCAATTCCTCGATGCGCGGCTCTCCGAGTGTTTCGAAATTGGCGATGACGGCGCGGAAATGGTCCTGGTATCGCTTGTTGAAGTAGGCCGGCCCGCCGGTCGGCACCGCGCTCCAAATGCGGACCGGCACAGCGTCGATCATCTGCTGAAGCTGCAATTCGCTCCGCCGCAGCGCCTCTTCGGCTTGCATCTGATCGTCTATGTCGTGACAGAGGCCGTACCACTGCACGATCAGGCCAGCGTGATCGCGCATCGGCTCCGCCCGGCTCGACATCCAGTGATAGACGCCATCGGCGCGGCGCAGGCGATACCTCATGGAGAAGCGCTCGCCGGTAGCAAGGCAGTGACTGAGCGTGTCGCCGAATGCTGCTGCGTCGTCCGGATGGACGGTGGCCGCTATCATCGCTGCCAGCCGGCCGATGCCCTGTTTGTCCAAATCCGTTACGTCAAGGCCGAGAAAGTCGACCATTCGCTTGTTGAAAAAGGTCGGCTCGCCGTCCGGCGTCAGGCGCCAAACGTGGCTCGGAACCATGTCGACAAGCTGCGAGAGCTCCCGCTCCCGGTCGCGCAATGCCTCCTGCGCGCGCACCTCATCGTCGATGTCGATGCTGGCAGTGTACCATTGAACGATCGCTCCACTCTGGTTCCGCAGCGGCTCGGCGCGGCCCTCCCTCCAGCGGTAGACACCGTCAGCGCGACGCAGGCGATACCGTATGGGATAGGGTTCGCCGGTGGCGAGGGAGCGGCTGAGCCATTCTCTCATCCTGGGTCCATCGTCGGGATGGACGGCTGCCGCGACTACGGTCGCCAGGCGGCTCGTGCCCGGCTTGTCCCAGCCCGCGATGTCGTTGAGGCCGATATAGTCTGTCGTGCGCTTGCTGAAGAAGGTTGGTTCGCCGTTGGGCGCCATGCGGGCGATGTGAGCGGGGATCATTTCGACCAGCAACGAGAGTTCTCGCTCCCGCTCCCGCAAGGTCTCCACACTTTGGCGCAAAGTGAGCACCGCCGCCTGATGCTGCCTGGAAATGGCGGCTACGACGAGCGCCGAAAATGCAGAGATGCCCAGAAAAAGCTGCAGCATGATCTGGTTGTGCTTCTGGGACTCGGGATCGCCGGCAAATTGGCTGGCGCCGGATATCGTGAATACCGCCGTGATCAGAGCGAGAACGGTCAATGCTACGGCGGCGCCTCGGAACTCAAAGCGCACCGCGGCCCAAAGAAGAGGCGGCATGATGATGTAGGCGAAGGGCAGATAGCCGCTCAAGGAAAGGGCGGCGATCCCAAGAAAGATCAGCCCTAGGACGCAAGCTTCCATCCACCGCGCTGCCGAGAGCTGCGCCTTGCCGCGCCAGTTCTGGAACACGACCAGCGCCAGTGGCGCTACGATCAGGACTCCCGTCGCGTCTCCGATCCACCACAGCGGCCAAGCCGTCGCAAAGCTTTGCGATTGTATGCCAAACCACGCAAGCGCCGCACTTCCGACCGTGGCGCTTGCAACCGGCGCAACTCCAGCGGCCAGTACGACGAATGCGAGGACGTCCCGCAACGTTTCCAGCCGAACTGGGCGCTTGCAGGTCTGGTTCACAAGCCATGCCCCGGTCACCGCTTCAAGAGCATTGCCGGCAAAGATCAGGAAGGCCGCGGGCAGCGGAGTGTGGAACCACAAGAAGTTGCTGAACAGTTCTGCCACACAGGCCCCCAGCACCCACCACGGCCAGCTATACCTGGAGGCGAAGACAAGCGTAGCGATGAAAAGCCCGCTCGGAGGCCAAATGGAAATCCCTGTTCCAGGTATGATTGCGAGCGACTGGGCGAAGCCGCAGCCCAGGACATAGGCCGTAATAAAAAGCCCCAGATGCGAGAATTGAGGACGGTGCGACCAGACGCGCGACAACCTGCCTCTTTCAAGATCGCTGATCATGTTGCCGCGAATCAGGCCCGGTTCATTCGTCGCGAAAGGTCGGCCACTTCCCGGTCCGGATCGGTCCAACTCATGCGTTAACGCGAGCGTTGCGTTGGAATCGGTCTCGCCAAGTGAGTTGGGCGCTATCGTCATCGGGTGCCCCTGACGGACAAACAAAGTCTGGAGATTGTCGGCGCTTCGTGTAGCACTTGTTCTTGATAGCTGGACTGGGCTGACGGACTCACGTCGCCACCCTAATCCCGCCACGCCCCAACCGCACCTCATGGAAATCCATGCATTGCACAGGGCGGCGGCGCCCCTTCACCGAGAGCCGAAAAACCAAGCCTTACTGAGCGCCGCCGGTGGCCGAGGTGTCGCCCGACTTATTGCGCAGCTTTCGCTTCAACCGGGAGGGTGAAGATGAATGTCGCCCCACGCGGCACGCTATTTTCCACCCAAAGGCGGCCGCCGTGAGACTCGATGATCGAACGGGAGATCGCGAGCCCCATGCCCATCCCGTTCCCTTTCGTTGTAAAGAACGGCTCGAATATCTTGTTAGGACGTTCGATACCCGGGCCTCGGTCGCTGACCTCGGTCTGGATCGTGTCCTCTATCCGGTGCACGCGCATCCCAAGAACCTTGTCGCCCGCGGTGGTGTCCATCGCCTCCATGCCGTTGCGAATGAGGTTGACCAGGACCTGCTGGATCTGGACGCGATCGAACGCAACCAGCGGAAGGTTGCTTTCGACGTCGATGTCCATGCGAACGCGACGCCGCATGGCTTCCTCGGCCATAAGGTCACGGGCTTCCGCAACGACGCTGGGGATCGGCGTGCTGGTTCTCATTTCAAGCGAAGGTCTGAACAAGGCACGGATGCGGCTGACGACATCCGCCGCCGAGTTGGCGTCGCGGATGATGCGCTCGGCCGTGATCTTCGCGCGCTCGACGTTCGGGGGCTCGGCGGACAGCCAACGGTGGCATGCGTTCGAGTTGGCGACGATGGCGGCCAGCGGCTGGTTCACCTCATGAGCGATGGATGCGGAGAGTTCAGCAAGGCTCGCCGCCTGACTCGCACGCGCAAGTCTCTCTTGTGCCAGTCGAAGCTCCTCTTGTGTCCGCACCTCATTTTCGATGTCGAGGCAGATAACGTTCCATTGCACTATGGCGCCTTCAGCATTGCGCATCGGCGCGGCACGCGTCTCGACCCAGCGATATTCACCATCGAAGCGCCGCAGACGGTGCCGTCGCGCATACGGCTCGCCTGTGGACAGACAATGGGCATATCTTTCTTTGACACCTGTCAGGTCGTCGGGATGAACACCGGCGTCGAGTGTGCCAGCCAGCCGCGACTTTCCCACTTCGTCCAATTCCTCAAGATTGTATCCGAGGAATTCGCGGAGCTGCTGGCTGCGATATATCGGTTCGCCATCCGGCGCGGCGCAATCGATCATTGCCGGCAGCGTTTCAACGAGCTGCCAGAGAGCGCGTTCTCTCTCGCGCAGCGCCGCTTCGACGCGCAGCTGATCGTCGATATCGTGCGTAAGACCGTACCACTGGACAATGCGTCCGCCGTGATCCCGCAGCGGCTCCGCGCGGCCCTCCATCCAACGATAAACGCCATCGGCACGGCGTAGGCGATACCTCATGAAGAAGCGCTCGCCGGTGGCAAAGCAGCTGTCGAGTGCTTCCTTCAGGCTGGCTGCATCGTCGGGATGGACGACGGTGGCAATGAAGGCCGCCAGCAGGCTCGTGTCCGGCTTTTCCGCGTCCGCTATGTCCAGGCCGAGAAAATCTATCAGGCGCTTGTTGAAGAAGGTCGGCTCACCGTTGGGAGACAGCCGCCAGAGGTAGCTCGGAACCATGTTGACGAGTTGCGAGAGCTCTCGTTCCCGGTCGTGCAACGCCGCTTGCGTGGTCACCAGGTCATGGATGTCGACGCTCACACCGTACCATTGGAGAATGCTGCCATCTTCGTCGCGCAGCGGCTCGGCGCGAGTCTCGGTCCAGCGATAGCCGCCGTCGGCCCGCCGTTGGCGATATCTCTGAACGTAAGGCACGCCCGTTGCGAATGAATGGCGGATCGCCTGCCGTGCGGTGTCGATATCGTCTGGATGGATGACGCTCAGCGACGGCGAGCCGTCCGGGGCCGTGATGTCATGGAGCGTGGCCCCGGTTACATCGGTGAACCGCTTGTTGACGTAGGATGGCGTCCCTTCCGGTGTCGTACTCCAGATCAAAGCGGGCACGGTGTCGATAAGCTGCTGAAGGCGCCGCTCACTTTTGCGCAACGCCGCCTGCGCGCGCACCTCATCGTCGATGTCGAGAGAAACCCCGTACCACTGCACGACCGTTCCGTCGTCATCGCGCCGCGGCTCGACCCTGCACTCAGCCCAGCGATAGGTGCCGTCTTTTTCGCGCCAGCGAAACCGCATCGCGGAGCCGCCGCCAGTTTCGAAACACCTCAGCAACGTGCGCTGCACCTCGGGAGCATCTTCGGGATGAATCACCTCGTGCAGCAACGTTTCGATTCCCGGCTCGCCGAGCGCGTCAAAGTTCGCGATAACGGAGCGGAAATGGTCCTGGTATCGCTTGTTGAAGTAGACCGGCCCGCCGGTCGGCATCACGCTCCAGATACGGACCGGCACGGCGTCGATCATGTGCCGAAGTTGTTGCTCGCTCTGCCGCAACGCCGCTTCGGCGTGCATCTGATCGTCTATATCGTGACAGAGGCCGTACCACTGGACGATGCGGCCGGCGTCATCGCGCATCGGCTCCGCCCGGCTCGACATCCAGCGATAGACGCCATCGGCACGGCGCAGGCGATAGCGCATGGCGAAGCTCGCACCGGTAGCGAAGCAACCACGGAGTGCATTGCCGAATGCTGCCGCGTCGTCCGGATGAACGGCGGCCTGTATCATCGCCGCCAGCCGGCTCATGCCCGGTCGGTCCAGATCCGCTACGTCGAGGCCAAGAAAGTCAACCATGCGCCCATTGAAGAAGATCGGCTCGCCGTCGGGATCGAGCCGCCAGATGTGACTCGGGACCATATCCACGAGCTGCGAGAGTTCCCGCTCCCGGTCGCGCAATGCTGACTCGGCCCGCTTCTGGTCCTCAATGTCTATTGTCGTGCCGTACCATTGAATGATGCGCCCCTGGCTATCGCGAAAAGGTCGTCCTGAGCTTCGAAACCAGCGATAGGCGCCATCGGCGCGCCGCAGGCGATGCTCGGCATCATAGGGATCGCCGGTTTCGAGGCAATGCCGCCATCTGGCGGCTACAGGATCATAATCGTCGGGATGGACGGCTCGACGCCAGCTGAACTCATCGTTGTCTTCGGAGGTGTTGAGACCCTCATGCGTGTTGCCGATGAACGCCAGGGTATTTGGGCTGACATAGGTGAACCTTCCGATGGCATCGGCTGCCCACGCGTTGCCGGGCATGCTCTCGATGATTTGCAGCGCGAGCGTTGCTTCGGGGTCGATTTCGCCAAGTGAGTCGGACGCTGCTGTCATTGGCTTCTCCTGTCGGACAAAAAAGCCTGGGGAGGGTCAGCGCTTGATATAGCACTTGTTTTCAATATCTGGACAGGCGAACTCACCGCCTAAATCTAGTTCCGCCATGCCTCGGCTGCATCTCATGGAAATCCATGTATTGCGCGGAGATATCGCCGCTACGAGGCCCCTAACGATGGCCTCGCGTGAGGCTAACGCGGTGCGACACGCAGCCCGGCGGCATCGAAGAGATGCATGCGCTCCGGCGGCAGAGCGAGGTTGATCGGCGGCCCTTGCGTTTCAACGCCCTGCTGCTGGAGAACGGCGATCAGTTTGGTGCCGCCGGCAATGGTGGCGTGGACAACGGTTTCCGGTCCCAACGCCTCGGCCAGCGTTACACGCGCTTCCACCGATCCCTTGCTGCCATTCGAAAGTTGGATGTCGTGTGGCCGGATGCCAAGCGTCGCGTCGTCTCCCGGTTTCAGCGCGACCCCATCGGCCGCGATCGAGGCTGAGAGCCCGCCTGGACCTTCGACACGTACCTCGGCGCCGCTTGCCGAACGCACCTTCACCGGCAGCAGGTTCATCCGCGGCGCGCCGATGAAGCCGGCGACGAACAGGTTGGCCGGCGCGTTGTAGAGATCGAGTGGCCGGCCGACCTGTTCGATCCGCCCCGAGCGCATGACCACGATGCGGTCCGCCAGCGTCATCGCCTCGATCTGGTCATGGGTGACGTAGATCATCGTGGTTGCCAGCCGCCGGTGCAGGCCCGCCAGTTCAGCGCGCATGGTGATACGCAGTTCGGCATCGAGGTTGGACAGCGGTTCATCGAGTAAAAAGGCGGTCGGATTGCGCACCACCGCACGGCCGATTGCCACGCGCTGCTTCTGGCCGCCCGACAGTTGACCGGGCCGGCGGTCGAGATAGGGAGCGATTTCCAGCATGCGCGTCGCTTCCGTGATCCGCGCGTCGATCTCGGCTTTGGGCATACGGATGTTTTCGAGGCCGAAGGCGAGGTTCTGGCGCACGCTCATGTGCGGGTAGAGCGCGTAAGACTGGAACACCATCGCCAGACCGCGCTGCGCGGCCGAAACGTTGGTGACGTCGACCCCGTCGATCTCGATCTTGCCGTCGGTCGGTCGATCGAGCCCGGCAATCAGCCGCAGCAACGTGGACTTGCCGCAACCCGACGGGCCGACGAGGACCAGCATCTCGCCGTCACCGACGTCGAGGTTGATGCCGTGCAAGATCTTCATCTTGCCGTAAGCGCGATCGATGTTGGTCAGCGTTATCCGTCCCATGACATCCTCACTTCAGCCCGGTGCCGGCAATGCCGGAAGTGATGTAACGCTGCAGGAAGACGAAGACGAGGACGACGGGGATCATCGTCACCACGGTCATCGCCAGGATGTAGTGCCACTGCACGTTTAGCTGGCCGGCATAGGTATTGAGGCCGACCTGGAGTGTGTAGAGTTCCTTGCGCGACAGCACCACCAGCGGCCACAGAAAGTCGTTCCAGCGCCAGACGACCGAGAAGATCGCCAGCACGGCGAGCGCCGGTGCTGCAAGCGGCAATACGATGCGCCAGTAGATCTGCCATTCGGAAGCGTTGTCCATGCGCGCCGCATCGAGCAGCTCGTCGGGGATGGTCAGCATATATTGGCGCAGCAGGAAGACGCCGGTTGGCGTCGCCACGGTCGGCAAGATCACGCCCCACAGCGAATCGAGCAGCCCAACGGCACCCACCACCGAATAGAGCGGCACCAGGATGACCGACAACGGCACCATCAGCGTACCGACGATGACAAGCATCGTCAGATCGCGACCGCGGAACTTGTATTTCGACAAGGCGAAGGCGGCCATCGAATTGGTGAGCAGCGTGATCAGCGTCGCCATTGCCGTCACAAAAACCGAATTGCGCAGATAGCGCAGGAAGTCGAAATGGACGAAGGGCTCGGTGTAGTTCTCCGTCGCGAAGCCGATTTCGCGCACCGGCTGCCGGTCGGCGATGTTGATCTTGAGGACATCGTTCGGCGCCTGCGGGTCCACCATCTGCGCCATGATGCCGATGCGCCGCACCTCGGCCAGCACCTTGGTCGAACCATCCGGCAGCTTCACCTTGTAGAGGGTCAGCGGTTTGTCGTAGCCTTCGACCCTCGCCTGTTGGCTGACATAAGGCATTATGGTCGGCGGGAACTCGGCGAGCTGTGCCGGCGTCTTGAATGACGAACCCACCAGCCAGACGGCCGGACCGAACATGATGACAACGCCGCCGAGCAGCCACAGCCAGCTCACGATATCCGTCCAGTGCCAGCCGCGACCGCCGCGCCGGCGGGTCAGGAATGTCACGACCCGGCTCATTCGCGGGCTCCTTTCCGCTCACCCCGGCGTCCGACCTGCAGCTGAACCAAGGTGAGCACGACCAGCACCAATCCCATCAGGATCGAAGCCGCCGAAGCCAGCCCCGGATTGCGCAACAGGGAGGCGAAGCCGATCTCATAGATATACTGCGTGATATAGAGGGTCGAAGTTCCCGGCCCTCCACCCGTCAGCACATAGACTTCGTCGAAGATCTGCACAGCGCGGATCAGCGTCAGTACGATGACGACAAGCAGATTCGGCATCAGCAGCGGCAGCGTGATGCGCCAGAACACCCGCGCCGGCTTCGTGCCGTCCATCTCGGCCGCTTCGTAAAGGTCGCGCGGGATCGCCTGCAATCCGGCAAGCAGGATGAGCGTGTAAAAGCCCATATGTGCCCAGACCGAAACGCTGACGGCGGCGGTGAAGGCCCAGAAACGGTCCGTCAGCCAGTTGTGCGGCTCGCCGCCCAGATCATGGACGATCAGGTTGAGCAGGCCCTGGCGCTGCAGGATCCAACGCCAGATCAGGCCGGTGACGACCGGCGACAGCAGCACCGGAAAGAAGAACACCGCGCGCCAGAAGCTGCGCCCGACGATCTCGCGGTTGAGGATCAACGCTGTCGCCATCGACACGACCGTCATCAGTGCCACCTGCACGACGACGAACAGGCCCGTATTGTGCACGGCCTTCCAGAAGAGATCCTCGTGGCAAGTGGCAGTGTCCAGGTAGTTGCCGCAATCGAGCAAGCGCTGGTATTGCTCGAGCCCCACATAGGTTCGGTCCTGCAGGAAATAGGCCGTTCCCGACGTGGCCGAATAGAAGAAGTTGATGATCATCGGCACCAGGACGAAAATGCCGAAGATCGCCATGTTTGGGGCGAGGAAGAACGCGGCCATGCCACCGGTGCCTGTCGCGCGCTGCCAGAACTTCAGCGGCACGTTGACGATCGATGCCAGCCAGACGACCGGCGCCGCGAGCGCGGCGCCAGTCCATGCCTTCAGTGTCGCGGCGGCGGTCACTTCGCCTCGGCAACCTTGTCGGCGATATCCTGGTCGATCCTGCCCCAGGCATCGTCGAGGCTGAGTTCGCCGGCCATCACTTGGCTGACGCGCGTCACCAGCGCGGCGAAGTAAGCGTTGGCCCACTTCCACGGCGGCAGCGCATCGGCCGCCGGCAGGGTTTCACCCGCCGCCTTGACGAACTTGTCGAGCGCCGGACCGACGTTCTTGTCGGCCGAGACCCATTTCAGCCCGCCCTTGTCTACGACGCCCTTGTGCGCGGGCAGAAACAGCGTGCGCTCGCTGAATTCTTTCACCACGTCTTCACGGGCCAGATAATCCATGACCTTGGCGACGTCCTTGGGATTCTTGGTGTATTTGATGGCGACCAGCGCCGCGCCGCCCTTCACGCCCGAACATCCTGCGGTACCGCAGGGCGAGCCGGTTGCCACCCAGTCGAAACTATCGCCGATCTTGGTCGACAGATTGGCGACCTGCCAGCTGCCCGAATAGTAGAATGGGATCTGGGCGTTGATGAAGTCGTCGGCGGCCGCGCGATAGGTCGAGCCTGCCGCCGACACCCAGGTATCCTTCAGCATCAGCCCCTTGGCGGTCCAGTCGACGAGCTTGCCGACGAACGCCTTGGTGCCGTCGTCCACTTTCGCCGGGATGCCATCGGGGCCGATATAGTTCGCTCCGAAGGAGACATTCGGACCCGAAATGCGGTGACCGGAACGGTCGATGGCGAAGGCAGCCGGAAGCTGCTGGCTCTTCGCCACCTCGGCGGCGGCGGCGATCCAGTCGTCCCAGGTCGCCTTGTCACCGGGCAGCGGCACGCCGGCCTGTTCGAACAGCGTCTTGTTGGCGAAGCCGCCAGTGAGCGTGAGCTGGGTCATGAAACCCGGGATGGCGTTGGAGCCATCGGGGCGCATCCAGTCCAGCGTGTCAGCGAAATTGGCCTCCCAATATTTCGGATCGGCCACCAGTGGCCTGAGATCGAGCCAGTGCTGGGCAAGCTCCTTGATGTTCGTGACGCGGGCGATGTCCGGCCCCTGGCCGGCTTCGAGCTGGATGGGCAGCTGCTCCTGGATCACCTTGTAGGCGACGTTGTCGAGCGTGACGTGGATGTCGGGATTGTCCTTCATGAAGCGGTTCAGAATGTCCTGGATGACATCGCCCTCGACACCGTCCGAATACCACATGATGCGCACGTCGCCGGCAAACGCGCTGGTCGATGCGAGCAGACTGACCGATAGCGCGGCCAGCAAAGTGCGGGTCTTATTCATGCTTCGTCTCCTCCTTTAGCGGGGCGGCGCCCCGATGGTTCAAGCGGCCACGCCCTCTCCTCTTGAGCGTCGCAGCCGATTTCCTCCCTACTCTCTTTGCTTCATGCGCATCGCCTCACCGCGCACGGTCCAATTGGACGGATCGAGTGTGCGTCCCTCAGCCACAATCCTTGCGTCGGCCAGGAAATGCACCGTGCCGTACTCCGGATCCTCGACGGTCAACTCGCCGTTGGGACCCGACCGCACAGACAGGCCGGCAAAGGCGCCCGCCCAGGCGTCGAGCGCCGGCAGATTGGCATTCCGGTCACCGAGGCGGACGATCCATGTCGTCCTGCGTCCCGCCGCCCGCAACTCGTTGCCGGCGGTCGGGCCGGCCACGACCTGCGTGAGCGGAACATCCGTCTTCAACATGACGAAGGCGTCGCCAGATTGCGCGAGCGCCCGATCGCCACCCACTTGCACGGCATCGAAGGCACTTGCGGGGAACCAGGCGTGTGTAAAGTCGGGCTGTTCATCCGAGCAGGAGAAGCTGACTATGGCGAGGTCGCGGTATTGGTGAAGCCGGGGCAAAGTGCCTGAGCCGCCCCAATATGATGGTCTGCCATATCCCGACTGCAGCACTTCGCCGGGGTGGTTGATCCAGATCTGCGCATCCGGATTCTTGCCCAGCCGGGCGTGAATGACGGTTTCCTGATAGCCCCATTGGTTCCAGCGGTAGCCAGCGGCGCTGCCCATCGCATGGTTGCGCGTCTTATAGTGGTAGAGCCGCGCGAAGCGGTCTTGTCCCTGCGCGAAAGTCCATTCCCACGCCGTATCGTCGGTGAGGGAAGCAATTGCAGCCAACCCATCGGGAACGCTCAAATCGTGATCCCGCAGACAGAGTGCCAGCTGCGGCAGCGCGTGAAAGCGCATGCCGTAATTGCCCTTGCCCCAAAGCATGCGGCAGATGCCGGATAATTCCAGGGAACGCGCGGCGCGCAGCGTGTGCTCATAGGAGCGGCCCTGCGCCCCGGTGAGGATGCCGCGATGCGCCGAGCGCGCGACGACTTCAAGCAGGCGTATGATTGCCTTGCCGGCGCGTTCGGCGATGTCCTTGTCCGGGGCCAGCGCGTAGAGCGCGCACAGGCCCTTGAGGTCGATCGGGAAATAGGGCGCCGAGTTGAACTCGGCCATCTCCCATGCCTCGAAATGGTCGAGCCAGGCGCGCACACGCGCGGCTCCAACCGCGGACTGTTCGCGGCCAAGGCGGCCCGACCGCACGAACCGCACATCAGGCAACACGCCCCCAGCAATATAGGCGGCGGTGTGGAAGAGCAGCGCGTGGTTCTCGGAGAAGTACCACTGTACATCATTGCCGGGCTCGTCCATCCAGTAGCGATAGCCGAGGATGGCGTTGTCGACGCGCGCACGCAGGCTCGCTTCCAGCCGATCGCCATAGGCCGTGCGGCACCACAGCAGCGGTACCAGGATGAAGTCGGCGCAATCGTGACAATCCTCGATCGCCGGCAGCGTGCCGGCGATCATGGCGTCGGTCTCGGCGCCCTGCTGTCCGATCGCCAGGCGCGCCAGCGCGCGCACGGTGTCGGCCTCGGCGTGACCGGCGACCTCGCGCAGGGCTTCATCTATACGCGCGGTAAGCGTTTCTGGCGCATCGCCCTGACGGCGCGCGTGGCATATCTCGACGCCGAAGACACGCGATACGGCATGGTCGGCGACCCTCAGCGTCACCTTGAAATGGCGAAAGTCGGCCGGCAGCTGCTCGGTATCGGCGATCGGCAGCCGCGCCTGGCCCGCCGGCAGATCGAAGGCGAAGCGCACCGGCGCCTCGATCGACATGAAATCGCCTTCGATCTCGACCTCGACTTGCGCGTCGCGCGGCAGGGCCACGCCGGTGACGAGCGCCACCTCGCCGCCGTCATAGGCGGGACGCTCGAAATGCATGTCGTCGAGGGCTGCTTCCATCGCATCGGCAACGCCGCTCTCGACTTCGATCGGCAGTGCCACCGAAGCAGCCGGACCGGATAGATAGTCGAGCTGGAAATAGTAGCGGGCGTCGCGCTCGGCGAGATCGTCGAACCACACGCGAATGTCGTTACGGCCGGCCTTCAGCGCGATCTTGAAATGCTCGGCACTTTCAAGATTGCGGCCGTAGGGCGCCATCCAGCCGGCTTCCCCACCGTTGGCAAAGAGTATGGCGCCGCCGCATGTGCGCAGCCGCACCAGTGCCTCGCCAGTCGAGGCCGCCTCGATGGTGGTCTCGGCCCAGGTTCCAAGCACCGTCGGCCGAAACCAGAAGCCCGACAGGTCGATGCGCGGTGAGGCGAAGGGCAGCCAGGTGCGCTCGGCGCCGAATTCGGCGCTGACCTGTGGTCGCTTGCCGCGTCGTTCCGCTGCGAACTGCGTGCGGCACGGATATTCATGCGGAATAAAATTCTTGTGCTTGGTCAGAAAGAAGAAGGGATCCATCTCGCCTTGCATGGGCTGGTCGGCCACGTCGTAGCGCTGCTCGGCGATGGACCCGAGCCGCCAATAGACGATAGGCTGCCCCGCCGTGAGCGGCCGGCGCAGCGTAAAGTCCGTCCGAACGCCTTGCACGGCCTCGCTCATCGCAAATCCTTCACGGCAACTGGATCGACATCGGTATAGGCCTGGTTCTCGCCGGTCATGCCCCAGACGAAAGCATAGGGGCCGGTGCCGGCACCCATATGGATAGACCAGGCGGGCGACAGGACGACGTCGCCCTCAGCGACCATCAGGTGGCGCGTCTCGTCAGGCCGGCCCATCAGATGGACCACACGGTCGGTCTCGGCGAGGTCGAAGTAGCAATAAGCTTCCATGCGCCGCTCATGCAGATGCGGCGGCATGGTGTTCCACACACTGCCCGGCGCGAGGTCGGTGATCCCCATCAGCAAGAGGCAGGACGGGGCCACTTCGGGATGGATGTACATACGCAGCGTACGCCTGTTCGCACGGGCCTCATCGCCGAGCACAAGCGGCTTGGCTTCGCTGCTGACGATAAGCCGATGCGCAATATCGGCGCCGGCTGGCACCGAGTTCATGTAGAAGCGTGCCGGCCTCTCCGGATCGTCGCTCTCCAGCGTCACCTCACGCGCTCCGCGTCCGACATAGACGATGTCGCGGTTAGCCACGTGAAAGCGCCGGCCGTCCACCGCGACCGCGCCATTGCCGCCGAGATTGGCGATGCCCATCTCGCGCGCGTCAAAGAAGAGCGGGGTGCCGACTTCGGCCCCGTTGCCGAATGCCAGCGGGTTGGCCAGCGGCACCGCGCCACCGACGATCATGCGGTCGACATGGGTGTAGACGAATTCGATCGCGCCAGGCCGGAACAAGCCGTCGACGAGGAACTCGGCCCTCAGCCGGTCCGTGTCCATGCCGGCAATATCGGCCGGCGACGCGCCATAGAGCGTCCGCATCACGCCGCCTCCACCTTCGACTGCAGATGCCGCGCGCCTTCGGTCAGGCACAGAATGGCCAGCGCCTGCCCGTAGCCCGTCGGATGGATGGGGATATCGCGATAGAATTGCAGGTCGGCGCCCATGCGTGTGCCATAGGACACGTTCGCAACCACACCTTTGTCATCGATGTTGGCCACCACGGCTTCCAAGGCGCGGAGGCCGGCGGCACGGCACTCTGTCGAGCCGATTCCGAGCCGCGCGGCTTTCATTAAGCCGTAGCCGAAGCCGGCGGTGGCGGAAATCTCCTCGTAAGACGTCGGGTCGTCGAGCAGAGTGTGCCAGGCGCCCGAACTCGCCTGCACCTCAAGCAGGGCGTTGATCTGCGTCTCCAGCACGCCGAGCAGATAGGCCCGAACCGAAGGCGCAACTTCGGCGAACTCCACCAGTTCCAGGATACCGACGGTAATCCAGGCATTGCCTCTCGCCCAAAGCGCGCGTGCGAAATTGTGCCGGCCCGCGAACGTCCAGCCGTGGAACCACAGCCCTGATGCCGGATCGGCGAGATAACGGGCGTGAACCAGGAATTGCCGTTCCGCTTCCTCGACGAAGCGGCGCTGGCCGGCAGCCTGGCCGTAGGATGCGAGGAACAGCGCCACCATGAACAGCGTGTCGTCCCACAATTCGTCGTCGTTGACCCGATCCGAAACATCATGCTGGAAACCGCCTTCGGGCGTCCGCGGCAAGGCGGTGACTACCTGCTCGGCCCATTCGCGCAGCACCGGCTCGAAGCGCGGTTGGCGCCGGCGTCGCCACAATTCGCTTAGCGCCAGCAGAGGCGCAGTGGTGTTGACGTTCATCGCCGGGAGACCGGCAGCGATGCGTCGATCGTACCAGGCCTCGATCGTCTGCAGCAGCCGATCGTCGCCGGTCTGCGCCCACAGCCGAACCAGCCCGTAGAGCCCCACGCCTTGCGGCCATTCCCAGCTGTCGAAGCTGACATAGTCGCCCGGCGTGCCGTCGAGATTCGGCTCATGGAACCGCCCGTCATGACGCAAGCCGGTCATGCCCGCCACGAGGCTGGCAAGCGCGGAATTCAGGCGTTCGGCCGATAGCGGCATCACTCCTCCCGTTTCTCCCGCTTCATCAGAACTGTTTCACAGCCATTTTTCTTGCGCAATCTGAAAATTTTTTGCATTAATCGGATGACTTTGCCGGAGATGACGAAGCGGATGAATATCCAGGGCAAGCGCGGCCGCCCCAGCCGCCGCATTCGACTTGAGGAGATCGCGGCGCGTTGCGGCGTGTCGGTCAGCACCGCCTCCCGTGCGCTGAGCGGCGTCGGCGGCGTGAGGGATGAGCTTCGCACCAGGATCATCGAAATAGCGAAGTCGATGAACTACGCCATTCCCGCCTCGGTTGCCGGCCGCAAGGTCATCCTGGCCGCAAGCAGCGTGGCAATGGTGGACAGTGCCCGCAATCAGTTCACCTACCATGTCCTTGATGGACTCAACGAGCGCGCCCGGTTGCTGGGCGTCGAACTGGTGACCCGGCCGGTTTCGGCGCCCGAGGACGAAATCGCGCTGCTGCGTGAATCCGAGCGCGACGACAGTGTCGCCGGTTGCCTGTTTCTGACGCTGGACGATGACGATGTGCTGACGCTGACAGCCGGCTTCGCCAAGCCGATCGTGCTCGTCAACGGCGACGATCCCTCGATGCGCCATTCGAGCGTGACGCCCTGCAATCGCTCTGCCGCCATGCTTGCCGCGCAGCATCTGATCGGCCTTGGCCACCGCCGCATCCTGTTCCTGATGCGGCGTGGCCGGCGCACAATCGAGCGGCGCTATGAAGGTTGGCGCGACGCGCTGATCACGGCCGGCATTGCCGGCTTCGACGACTTCGTGGTCGAGGTGCAGGACTGGCTGCCGGAACTTGCGAGCAGAGCCGTGACCGAGCGCATCGCGGGCCGCGGCCTCGATTTCACCGCCGTGCTGACGGCCGGCGACAGCCTGGCGTTTGGTGCCATCGCCGGCGTCCAGGAGGCCGGATATTCGGTGCCTGGCGATGTGTCCGTGGTCGGTATGGACGACTTGCCGCTCGCTGCCTTCTGCAACCCGCCGCTGACGGCGATGCACATTCCCATGCGCGAGATCGGATCGGCAGCACTTAGCCTGCTGCTCGACGACATGGCCCATTCGGGGTCGCCGCCGCGCCGCGTCGAGCTTGCCTGCAATCTCGTGGTGCGCCAGTCTACGGCACCAGCCCGGAGCGGCGCCGGCGGTCATCAACTGGCCTCTTGAGCGCGCGACTTGCCGCCAGCAAAGAGCAGCGGCAAACCCTCTTGCGTCTCCAGTTCAAGGACACGTCCAAGCAGGATCATATGGTCGCCAGCCGGGAAACGGTCGGCGACGCTGCATTCGAACCGCGCCAGCGCGCGCGGCAGCAATGGCACGCCGTGCTCGCTCCACGACAGGTCAAGATCGGCAAAGTCCGTCCCCGACTTCGAAAAACGCCAGCACAGATCGATTTGATCTTCCGCCAGCACGTGAATGGCGTAGTGCGCGGAATTGGCGAAGGCTTCGAACCGGCGCGAGTGGCGGCCGATTGACCAGAGCACCAGCGGCGGGTCGAGCGACACGGATGAGAAGCTGTTGGCAGTGATTGCGACCGGGCCGTCGGCCGTGCCGGTTGTGACGACCGTGACGCCGGTGGCGAAACGCCCGAAGGCATTGCGCAAAAGGCGTGGATCGCACACGACATGCTCCATCAGCGGCGCTCCCCCGTTCCCAGTGGTGTCGCCGGAATCCTTTCCGGCACCCGGCCATAGGCGTAGGGGAGCGAGCATGTCTTGAGCTGGGGCAGCACCTTGGTGCCGAAATGGCGCGCCTCGTCGAGATGCGGGTAGCCGGAAAAGATGAAGGCGCGGATCCCCATCTTCATATACGCCTCGATTTCCGACAGAACCTGATCGGTCGAGCCCACCAACGCCGCGCCGCAGCCGGAGCGCGCTCGCCCGACGCCCGTCCACAGATGCGGCTCGACATAGCCTTCGGCATCGGCGATCTGGCGGTTCCTGGCCTGGTGCGATACGCCGAGCGATCGGGCGTCGAGCGCGCGCTCGCGGATCGCCCTGCCCTGCTCGTCGTCCAGCTTCGAAACCAGCTCCCGGGCATATTCCTTTGCCTCGGCCTCGGTGTCGCGCACGATCATGTGGACGCGCAGGCCGTAGTCGAGCGTCCGCCCATGGCGCTCGGCGCGTTCGTGGACGGCTTTCATGCGGCCGGCAAGTTCCACCCTGGTTTCAGGCCACATCAGGTAGACGTCGCACTGTTCGGCGCAAAGCTCGAGTGCGTCGGGCGAATAACCGCCGAAATAGAGCAGCGGACCGCCATTTTGCTGATAGGGCTTCGCCGGTGCCGTCGAGAGCCCCTTGAAACGATAGACCTCGCCCTCGAAATCGATGCTGTCCCTGGTCCAGGCCTGGCGCAGTATCTGCACCACCTCGCGGGAACGCTGATAGCGGTAGGCGCTGTCGGCCGTCTCGCCCGGAAAGTCCGACGAAATGATGTTTACCGTCAGCCGGCCTTCCAGCATGTGATCCAGCGTCGCAATCGTGCGCGCCAGCATGATTGGCTGCATCTCGCCGCAGCGCACAGCGGCGAGCAGATTGATCTTCGAGGTGATCGGCGCGCAACCGGCTACGAAGCTCAGCGTGTCCTGGCCGACCTGATAGGACGACGGACACAAGATGTTGCGGAAACCGAGTTCCTCGGACGTCTTCACGATCTCGGAGCAATGCGCCCAGCTCGAGCGCAGCGCGCCGTCCGACACACCGAGATAGCGATAGTCGTCCGAGCAGAGTGCGGCGAACCACGAGACTTCGGCTGCATCGAGATCCGGCGAGGTGATTGGGACGATGCTCATTGCCACTCTTCAGAAAAAGACGTCCGGGCCACTCTTCCATGACCTCCGGAGCTGCGAATGGGGCTTGCGTAGCATTCGTTTTGATGTAGATCAATACTGTATCAATTTTGGAGCCAAACCCGAAACCGGGATGCGATTGGAACACCGGATGCATTTGACAAGGGCGGACCCCGGCCACCGATCCAGCCAGATGCGCGGCCCCCTGCCTGTGCACTTGCAGACCAGCGAAATGCTGATCCGCGAAATCGCGGCCGGACGGCTAGCCGACGGGGCGCGGCTGCCGCCCGAGCGCGCGATGGCCGCGAGCCTCGGGATTGCCGTCGGCACGCTCAGGCGGGCGCTGGCAGATTTGACCGAAAAGGGCCTTCTCGACCGCATCCAGGGCTCGGGTAACTATGTGCGGGCGCGCGGCGACTTGCTCGGGATCTATGCTTTCTTTCGCCTGGAGCGTATCGGTGGCGGCGGCCTGCCGAGCGCCGACGTGCTATCCGTCGAGCGACTGCCCAAG
This sequence comes from Mesorhizobium sp. M0136, assembly GCF_040322515.1. NCBI lineage: Bacteria > Pseudomonadati > Pseudomonadota > Alphaproteobacteria > Hyphomicrobiales > Phyllobacteriaceae > Mesorhizobium > Mesorhizobium sp. M0136. The sequence goes on along the minus strand of NZ_JAMYTP010000005.1, from coordinate 92,572 downwards.
CCAGCCGACCTGCCGCAATTCGGCAGCGCCGGCGAAGCCCATCGTATACGCCGGCTGCGGCGGCTCGACGGAGAGCCTGCCGCGGTCGAGGATATCTGGCTGGACGTCAGCCGCGCCGAGCGGCTCAAGCGCGAGGACCTGTCTGAATCCCTCTATCTCCACTACCGGCTCGCGCTCGGCTTTTCGATCGTTCGCGCCGAAGACCATGTCGCCGTCGCGCCTGTGCCGGACTGGGCCCCGCTCGAGTTCAGGCCACCGCCGGGGACGGTCGTGGGTTTCATAGAACGTATCGCCTGGGCTGGCGACGGCGCCAGCGCGGAATATTCCCGCAGCTGGTTCGATCCGGGCGCGGCGCGGTACGTCACACGTTTCAGATAGGCCGGAGCAAGAGGCAGCGTGACCAGATCATCGATCGGCTACGGCATCATCGGCTGCGGCATGATGGGCCGCGAGCATATCCGCAACATCGCTCTGTTGCCCGACGCGCATGTGGCCGCGATCTTCGAGCCGGACCCCGGCATGTTGGCGGCATCACTGGCGGCGGCGTCGGGCGCGCGATCGGCGGCATCGATCGCCGAGCTGCTGGCGATGGACGAGGTGGACTGCATTTTGATTGCCAGCCCCAACCACCACCACCTCAGTCAGATGGAGGAGATCGCCGCACTTCGACCACTGCCGGTGCTGGTGGAAAAGCCGCTCTTCACCGCGGCCGCCGACGAGAGGCGGATCGCGGCGTTGAAAGCTCGGCTTCCGCTTGTCTGGGTGGCCATGGAATACCGCTATATGCCGCCCGTCGCCGCATTCATCGAGCAGGCGCGCCACGCCACCGGCGGCATCCGCATGCTGACGGTCCGCGAGCACCGCTTCCCGTTTCTGGCCAAAGTCGGCGACTGGAACCGCTTCAACCGCAACACCGGCGGCACGTTCGTCGAGAAGTGCTGCCACTTCTTCGACCTGATGCGGCTGATCCTTGAATCGGATCCCGTCCGCGTGATGGCGAGCGCTGGACAGGCCGTAAACCATCTCGACGAACGCTATGGCGGTGAGAGGCCGGATATCCTTGACCATGGCTATGTGCTGGTTGATTTCGCGAGCGGCGCGCGCGCCATGCTGGAACTGTGCATGTTTGCCGAGGGCAGCCGCTACCAGGAGGAACTCTGCGCTGTTGGCGGCGACGGAGAGATCGAATGTCTGGTGCCCGGACCAGGCCGTTTCTGGCCGACCCACCTTGGCCCTGCGCCAGTGCCCCAGTTGATCGTCAGCCCGCGCAATCCGCCTGGACCACGACTGCTGGAGATTCCCGTCGACCCCCGGCTGCTCGAGGCAGGCGACCATAACGGTTCGACCTTTTTCGAGCACGCCCGCTTCACCGCTGCGGTGCGCGGACAAGGCAAAGTGGAAGTGACCTTGCAAGACGGCTGGTGGGCCGTCGTCATGGGCCTCGCCGCCGAGAGATCGGCCCGCGAAGGCCGCGCCATCGAACTCGCCGGTGAATTCGCATTGCCGACCTAAGGCCGACCACGCTTTCACCGGACCACCGAGTCAGATGCGCCGACCGGTTGCTGCGTCGAACAGATGCGCACATGCGCGGTCGATCTCGATCCGCACCCCTTCGCCTTGCTTGAGCGCAAGCCGTTCTCGGAAAAGGCAGGAGATTTCTTCACCGGAGCAGTCGACCCTGGCGAAGATTTCCGAGCCGGTCGCCTCGAGAAGCGTGATCGTGCCCGGCACGCCCTGCCCGGTCGCCCGGATATGTTCTGGTCGAATGCCGTAGACGAGTTCGCGTCCCGCGGCATCCGCCGGCTGGGCGCCTTCCGGCAACGGCAGGATCAACCCGCCGGCGCTGCGGAACACGCCCTCCTCGATGCGGCCGGCAATGAAGTTCATGGCGGGCGAGCCGATGAAACCGGCAACGAAGAGGTTGGCCGGATGGTCGTAGAGGTCCAGCGGCGCGCCGATCTGCTCGACCAGGCCGTCATGCAGCACGACGATCTTGTCGGCCATGGTCATGGCCTCGATCTGGTCGTGCGTGACATAGATCGTCGTAGTACCCAGCCGCTGGTGCAGGGCCTTGATCTCGCCGCGCATCTGGACGCGCAATTTGGCATCGAGGTTGGAGAGCGGCTCGTCGAACAGGAAGACCTGTGGGTCGCGTACGATCGCGCGGCCCATGGCAACGCGCTGACGCTGGCCGCCAGAAAGCTGGCGCGGATAGCGGTCAAGCAACTTTTCCAGGCCAAGAATGCCGGCTGCCTTCCGGACCCGGCCAGCGGTGTCGGCCGGATCGGCTCTTTTGATCTTGAGGGCAAAGCCCATATTGTCGGCAACAGTCATATGCGGATAGAGCGCATAATTCTGGAACACCATGGCGATGTTCCGGTCCCGCGCGCGCAGATTGTTGACCATGCGTTCGCCGATGGCGATCTTTCCGCCGGAGATCGTTTCAAGGCCTGCGATCATGCGCAGCAGCGTCGATTTTCCGCATCCCGACGGACCGACCAGGATGACGAATTCGCCGTCGGCGATGTCGACGCTGACATCGTGAATGATCTTGGTGGCCCCGAAGGCCTTCTGCACGTTGTTGATTGTTACCGATGCCATTGGATCTTTCCTGGAAAAGAGTGATGTCAGGACGCGCCCTCAGCCGCCCTTGACGGCGCCGGCGGTCAGCCCCGCGACGATCTGCCTTTGCGCGAACATGGTCAGGATCAGCACCGGCAGCGTCACCACCAGCGCCGCCGCGGCGAGCGGGCCCCAGCTGACCTGCTCGTAGGACAGCATGTTGTAGACGGCGACCGGGAGTGTGCGCGTCTCACGGCTGGCGAGCACCACGCCGAAAACGAAATTGTTCCACGAGAAGATCACGGACAGGATGAAGGCGACGACGATGCCCGGCTTGGCGATGGGCAGGGCAACCAGCCGGAAAACCTGCCACGAGCTGGCGCCGTCGATGTTGGCCGCCTCCTCCAGTTCCATCGGCGTGGTCTCGAAATAGCCGATCATCACCCAGACCACGATCGGCACCGTCACCACCAGGTGGATGATGATCTGCGGCCAGAGCGTGCCGAGGATCCCGATCCATTGAAACAGCAGAAACAGCGGGATGAGATAGGATAGTCCGGGCGTCATGCGGGCGATCATGATGACGACCGCCGATCGTTCAGCCTTGAGCCGTGCGATACCATAGCCGGCCGGTACGCCGATCAACAGCGCCAGCAAGGTCGCCGTGCCGGTGACCAGAACCGAATTCCAGAGATACAGCAGGAAATTGTTCTCCTCGAACACTTTCACATAGTTCGACCAGGCGAAATGTTCGGGGATCAGGATCGGCGGATAGGCACCGTTATCGATTTCGAATTTCAGCGACAACGAGATCATCCAGAGGAAGAACAGGATCGCCGGCGAGACGAAAACCAGGGCAGCGAAAAACAGACCGATCTGGTTGAGCAGCCGTGAACTCATCTATTTGCCCTCCGTATCGATCCACTGCGAGCGTTGGCGCAGCATCAGCAGGACGAAGGACAGGGCCACGATGACAATGAAGAACACCACGGCCATGGCTGAACCGTAGCCGATATCGTAGTAGGAGAAGGCGGTGTTGTAGAGATAGATGTTGATGGTCTCCGACGCCGTGCCCGGGCCGCCCTGGGTCATCGCGTAGATGATGTCGAAGCTCTTCAACGCATCGATAGTCCGGATGATGACCGCGATCATCAGGAACGGCGCGATCATCGGCAGAGTGAGATAGCGGAATTGCTGCCAGGCATTGGCGCCGTCGATCTCGGCGCTTTCGAAGGGCTCGCGCGGCACCGAGGCCAGCCCGCCAAGCACGATCAGCATGACCAGCGGCGTCCACTGCCAGGTCTCGACCGCAACCAGCGACGGGATGACCGTGTTGGCGTTGAATATCCATTCCTGAGCCGGGATGCCGACCAGCGACAGCAGGTAGTTGAGCACGCCAAGCTGAGGATGGAACATCATTGTCCAAACCAGTGCCACGGCAACGGGTGTCGCCATCATCGGCATGACGAAGACGCCGCGCAGCAAGCCGCGCAGCGGAAACCTGGCGTCGAAAATCAGGGCGGCCAGAGTGCCCAGCAGCATCGGCGCTGCAACCGAGAGGAAGGTGTAGGTCAACGTATGAACAAGGGATTCCCAGAAACGTGGGTCGCTTGCCAGGCGGAGATAGTTTTCCATCCCGGCAAAGCTCCGCGATTGGCCGAGCGTCCAGCGGTTGACGCTCATCCACAGGGTGAAAGCCCAGGGGAAGACGATGACGGCGCCGACGACGACGAGTGCGGGGACAACGAAAGGCCAGTAGTTGGGAGCCAGCCGGATGGTCTGGCTCCCGTCGATAACCGGAATCGTCACCCCGGTCTGTTCTGAGGTGGTGGCCGACATCAGCCCTGCTCGCTCCTGTCGAGAACCGGCTGGAACTGCTCGGTGGCCTTCTTCAGCTCCGCGGCGGGATCGGCGCCGGCAATCATGTTGGTCAGCGCTACGCCATAGATGTCGCGGAATTCGGTGACGGGGATGATGACCGGCAGCGCCAGCCGACTGATATTGCCCGAGCCGACCACGGCATCAAGCCAGCTTGCCGGCATGGTGACGCCTTCGCGCACCTTGGGATCCTCCAGCACGGATTTGCGGAACGGAACACCGGCGCCGGCCTGCAACAGCCGTGCACCCATGGCTGGCGATACCGCCCACTGGCAGAACAGATAGGCAGCCTCCTTCTTCTCGCTGGCCGCGGTAACGCCAATCCCGTCGCCGAAGGTGCCCGAGGCATGCGCCTTGGGACCCTTGGGCATGACGCCGTAACCGACTTTGCCGACCACCCGCGACTTTTCCGGGTTTTCCATCGGCGGGGCAAAACCCACACCGTCGAACCACATGCCGATCTTGCCCTGCAGGAAGGCAGACTGAGCTTCGGCCCAATTAAATCCCGTGACGCCCGGAGGGGCGGACTTGGTCATCAATCTTTGATAGAGCGCGGCAGCCTCGACCGCCTCGGGAGCCTCGGTGCGCAGCTTGCCCTTGTCATCGAGCGGCGTCATGTCGTAGCCGAGCATCAGCGACGTCCATACCGGCGTGTTTGCGTTCTTGAGCCCGCGGGCGACGAAGCCGTATGTATTGGTCGAGGGGTCGGTCAGCGCTTCGGCGGCGGCCACCAGTTGCTCGAAGGTCTCGGGGTATTTGAGGCCCTTGGCCTCGAATAGCTCCTTGTTCCAGTAGAGGATCCAGTAGTCCACCGAGAACGGTAGCGAGCGCAGCACGTCCTGGCCGTCCTTGGCAAACAGCATGCCGGCTTCGGCGAAGTCGCTTTCGACCAGCGCCGGATCGGTGAGCGACGGGTCGGCGAGATAGCCGGCGATGTCGGCCAGCCAGCCGCCCTTCTCGAACTGGCGCTTCTGCACGTGGTAGCTCAGATGTACGACATCGAAGCTCGGCTTGCCCGAGCTCAACTCGATCACCGTCTTCTGGCGCTGCTGCTGCTCGGGCGTTGCCTCGGCATTGACCTTGATGCCGGTCAGTTCCTCGAACTCGGCAAGATATTTCAGGATGGTGTCGCTGCGCGGGCTTTTCACCAGATTGACGTCAAGCGTCGTCCCGGCAAAGCGTTTCCAGTCGACGCCTGCGGCAAAGCCGGGGCGAAGCCCCACAAGGCCGGCAGCGGTTAGCGCTGCGGTTCCGGCAAGGAGTTGCCTCCTGGTTGGGTTGAACAGATTGGACGACATTTCTTCCTCCCGGTTGCTGTCGTTGTGGATGCGCCGCGAACCCGCGGCGCGGCTATATTTCCTCAGATCTGGAGCGCCAGCCGGCGCGCATTGTCGATATGCAGACTGATCGCTTCAACCGCCTTTTGCGGATTGCGGCTCTCCATGGCTTCGATGACCGCCAAATGTTCGCGCATCACCGGCACCACACGTCCGTCGATGCGAAAACGCTCCTGGTGGATCAGCCGGATTTTCACCGAGTTGACCAGGTAGGCCTTGGCGATAATCTCGTTGCCGAGCGCATTGATGAAGGTGTCGTGCATGGCCCAGTCGATGTTCTGGGCCTTGGCCTCCATTTCCGGCGTCGGCGCCTGTCCCAGAACTTGAGCCAACATCTCCTCGTGTTCGCGCCGCATGCGGGCAAGTTCGGCATCAGAAGCGCTGGTCGTGAATAGCGCCACTGCCTCGCGTTCCATGAACAACCGAAACTGAAACGCCTCGCGGATCAGATTGATGTCGATATGCGCGATCTGCATGCCGCGCTGCGGGATGGTGGTCAGCAGTCCCTCAGCCTCGAGACGCGGAACGATCTCGCGAATGGCGCCCAGCGGCAGTCCGGTGAAAGCGACCAGTTCGCGCTGTGACACGAACTGCCCCGGCCGCAGATCACGGGCCAGCAAATGCCGCGTGAAGCTGGCATAGGCTTTCTCCCGGAGAGTGATCGGTTCGCTGCCGTCTTCCACTTCAGCTCGCTTCCTTGTCGGTCAGCCAGGTCTTGTCGGTCAGGCCGCCTCTGTCGCAAACAGCCTGTCGTAGGCAGCAGCAAGCTGCCGCTGTCCTTGCGGGCCAATCGCCTCCAGGGGCGGGCGAACCGCCAGCCAGCGCTCGTCGCCGATCTTGCGCGCGACCATGACCTTCACCGCCGGCGTGACCGGGTATTTGAGCAATTCGAGCACGAAGTCCTCGACGCGTGAGTCGTCGCGGCCCTCTTCGACCATTGCGCGGATTTCGCCGGTAACAAAATTAGCCATGCCGGAAATCGCACCCTGTCCACCGCGGCGCACGCTTCTCGCCAGATGCCGTTCGTCGCCGATGAGGATCACCAGATTGCCGTGCGCTTCAAGCAGCGCCTCACTGTAGCTCCAGTCCCCACCGGAATCCTTCACCCCGGCCACCGCGGCGGGAAAAGCGGTGCGCAGCCGGCCGATCAGCCCAAGCGGGAGCGGCACCATGGTGACTGAGGGGATGTTATAGAGGAGCACGTCGCGCGCCAGCGGACCGAGTGCGGCGAAGACGGCGGAAAACCATCCGAACAGCCCGTCCTCGCCGACATTCTTGAAGTAGCTCGGCGGAGCCAGCAGAATGTTGCGAACGCCGCGCTGCAAAGCGTGCCGGGCCTGATCGGCGGCATCTTCGGCTGCATCGACCAGCACGCCGGTAACGAGCTGATGTGCCGGAATACCGGCCGCCAGCATGGCCTCGATCACGATCCGCCGCTCGTCGGTGCCGACCGAGGCTCCTTCGCCGGTGGTGCCGAACAGCGTCACACTGCTGCAGCCGGCGCCAAGGCAGGCTCGGGCATGCGCGATCATCGGCACGAGCGCTATCTGCCCCGACGGGTCGAAGGGTGTGGTTAGGGCAACCGAAAGACCAAAGCGGGAAGCCAATGCGAACTCCGTTGAAAGCAATGTGCACGTAGCGTTAGCACGCTAACATGTTAGATGTAAACTGGCGATCGGCACCGCCGACTGGCCCTGTCGCGGCAGCGGCATCGCCGATCATTTCCCCGCCCGAGCATCATTAGCTGTCCCCGAGCCTCTGCGGATTGGCTGGACGAGGTAGCCTAAGCTCGCTCAAGTGGCGACGAGGTGGCCGTCGCCAACATCTTCAAGCTTGAGCTTCCGGGGCTCGTCGCCGATGCGCCGCACAGCGCTTGGAATTTCGCTGTCCAAGCGGGCGAACCGGGCGCGCCGGCGGCCTGGATCGGGAACCGGAACGGCTTCGATCAGCCGCTTTGTGTAAGGATGGCACGGGTTGGAGAAGATCTGGTCGCGAGTGCCCATTTCGACGATCTGCCCCAGATACATTACCGCCACGCGATCGGAGATGTTTTCTACCACCGCCATGTCGTGCGAGATGAAGAGATACGCGACGCCGAATTCGCGCTGCAGTTCCTTCAGCAGTCTTAACACGCGCGCTTGCACCGACACGTCGAGAGCAGAGACGCTCTCGTCGGCAATGATCAGCTTCGGTCGCAGCGCCAGCGCCCGTGCAATGCAGATTCGCTGGCGCTGCCCACCGGAGAATTCATGCGGATAGCGCTCCATCTGGTCAGCTGAGAGGCCGACGCGTTCGAACAGGGCGGCGATCTGGGCACGCCGTTGCTCTCTGTCGCCAAGGCCGTGGATCAGCAGAGGCTCGGCGACGAGATCGCCTACTCGCATGCGCGGGTCGAGGGACGCGAAGGGATCCTGAAAGATCATCTGCACATTGCGGCGGACAGCCTTGCGCTCCTTTCGGCTGAGTGCCGACAAGTCCTGGCCGTCGATTGAAATGCTGCCGATGTAGGGCACCAGCCCGGCGATCGCCTTGGCCGTCGTCGACTTGCCGCAGCCCGACTCGCCGACCAGCGACAGGGTTTCGTGCGGCGCGATCGAGAAACTGACGCCTTCGACCGCGTGCACCCTGCGGTCAACGCGGCCGAAGAAGCCGCCACGCAGGTCGAAGCGGACGTGAAGATCGCCGACATGTACAAGCGCGGCCGGCATGTTGGCGGCATCTTGTCGGTCTTCGGCCATCCGTCCGCCGCCGATACGCGGCACCGCGGCCAGAAGCTCGCGCGTATAGTCGGCCTGCGGGCGATTGAAGATGTCAGCCGCCCTGCCCTGCTCGACCATCCGGCCGTCGCGCATGACAATGACGCGGTCCGCCATCTCGGCGACGACGCCCATGTCGTGCGTGATCAGGATAACACTGGTGCCGTGCTGGCGCTGCAGGTCGCGCAGCAGCTCCAGCACCTCGCCCTGAACCGTGACATCGAGGGCGGTCGTCGGCTCATCGGCGATCAGCACATCCGGGTTCAGGGCCAGAGCCATGGCAATCATCACGCGCTGACGCATGCCGCCTGAGAGTTCGTGCGGATAGTGCTCGAGCCGCCGTTCGGCATCCGGAATTCGGACTGCCTTCAGTGCCTCGAGCGCCCTCAACCGCGAGTCGGAGCGCGACAGCGAGGTGTGTGCCTCGATCGCCTCCGTGAGCTGACGGCCGATGGACAGAACCGGATTGAGCGATGTCATCGGTTCCTGAAAGATCATTGCGATACGGTTGCCGCGGATGCGGCGCATGCCGCTCTCGCTGAGAGCCGCGAGATCCTGATCGCCGAGCCGGATGGAGCCTGATCTGATGCGTGCCGCCGGCTGCGGCAGCAAGCCCATGATGGCCAGCGCCGTCATCGACTTGCCGGAACCGGACTCGCCGGCGATGCAAAGCGTTTCGCCGCGCATCAGGCCGAATGTCAGGTCGGAAACGACGTCGCGCTCGCCCTCCTCGCCACGCACGGCGACGCTCAGACCTGAGACGCTGAGTACCGGCCTAATGGAGCCACTCTCCGCGGCGGCCTGCCCGGATCGTTTGATGTCCTCCACGTTCATTCAAAGACGCAGCGGGGGAAGTAGAACGAAACTACCCAGTTGGGCATGTCGACGATCTCGCTGATGCGCAGGTCACCGCAAACCGAGACGAGCATGTAGGCATCTACCGGATCCATGCCGTAGCGGCCGGAGAGCAGGTCGATCATCTGGGAGACGGCGCTCCTGGCGCCGTCCATCAGATCCGGCCCGATACCGGTTGTCACCTCATAGCCCTTCGCGTCGAGATGCCGCGACACCGGACCGGGCGTTGTGAAACGCGGCGTCCGCAGCCGGGCATCCTTGACCAGATCGAGCGTCAGCACGGCATTCATGGGGCTCTCGATTGCCGTGCCGCAGACCTCGCCGTCGCCTTGCGCGGCGTGCGTGTCGCCGACCGAGAACAACGCTCCCGCGACCTCTACTGGCAGGTAGAGCACCGTGCCGGTAGCGAGATCGCGTATGTCCAGATTGCCGCCCACGCGCCGCGGCGGGACCACCGAATGCAGACCCGGCTCAGCCGGGGCATTGCCGATGGTGCCGGCGAAGGGCTTGAGCGGCACCCGGCCGCTCTTGCCGAACAGCGCCGGTTCGAGCGAGGCGGCGTCGTACTTCCAGATATTCAGTGCCGGTTGAGTGAAGTCATCAGCCAACAGACCGAATCCCGGGATATTTGCCGTCCACCCGAAGCCGGACGGCTTGAACGCCTCGATAGTGATTTTCAGGGCGTCGCCCGGTTCCGCCCCGTCGACATAGATCGGCCCAGTGACCGGGTTCACCTTGGCAAAATCGAGCACAGCAACGTCGTCGACGGTGCTCTCCATCGTCAACTGCCCGCCGGACGAGTCCAGGCACTGGAACTCGATCGTCGACCCTGGCGCCACTCGTTCGGCCGGGACAAAGGAATTGTCCCAGCCGAAATGATGGTGGCGCCCGTGGATGGTGTAGTCGCAGTTATTGCACATCGGTCACATACACATTGTCGTAGTTGATCGGGATGTGGACCGGGTCGACATAGAGGTTGTCGGCGCCACCCATGCGGGCTGATTTCATGGTGAAACGCTGCTCGTTGAACACCGGTGCCCAGGGCGCGTCTTCCATGATCTTGCCGTAGATCTCGCTCCACATCTTGGCGCGCTCGCCAGCCTTGGCCGGGTCGACGATGGAGTCGGCTTCGGCTGCCTTGGCGTCAAGCTCCTTGTTGCAATACCACGACCAGTTCCAGCCGCCCGGGACGGCACCAGCGCAGCCGAGGATCGGGCCGTAGAAGTTCGACGGATCGGGGAAGTCGGCGATCCAGGCCATGCCGCCGGACCAGATCATCGGCGCACCGGCCTTGTCGCCGCCGGCGGCGATCACGTTGGCCTGCGCGAGCGACTGGATACTGGCCTTGATGCCGACCGCCGCCAGATCCTGCTGAATGGCCTGCGCGATGCGCGGGTTGGGATCGGTGTTCATGGCAAACAGCTGCGTGTCAAATCCGTCCGGATGCCCGGCCTCGGCCAGCAAAGCCTTGGCCTTGCTCACGTCATAGGGATAGCCCTTGAATTCCTTGTCGTAGCCAGGCATCGACGGCGGCAACGGCTGATTGGCCGGCACCGCACGGTTGTTGATCAGCTGGACGATGCGGTCCTTGTTGATCGCCATGTTGACCGCCTGCCGTACCTTCACATTGTCGAAGGGCGCCATGGTGGTATTCATGGTGATATAGCCGGTGTGCAGCTGGCCGCCCTCGACGACACGGGCCTTCTGCTCGGGATCGGCCATCACCTCCTGGAATTTCGCCGGGGGAATGCCGTCGCCGGGAACGTCGATCTCGCCTTTCTGCAGCCGCAGCAGCGCCACGATCGGCTCCTGGCCGATCTCAAAGGTGATCTTGTCGAGATGCGGCAGACCCTTGTGCCAGTAATCCGGGTTGCGCTCGAAGACCACGCGCTGGCCGAGCGTCCATTCGGCGAGCTTGAAAGCGCCGGTTCCGACCGGATGCTTGCCGAAATCCGCGCCGTATTTTTCGACCTCTTCCTTCGGCACGACGTGCGAGAAGTTGATCGCCATGACATGCAGGAAGGTGGCGTCGGGCCGGGTCAGCTCGAACTTGATCGTGTAGGGATCGACGACGGTTATGCCGGCCAGGCTTTCCGCCTTGCCGGCAGCGACATCGTCATAGCCTTTGATCGAGCCGAAGAAGCCGGCACCCGGGCTCTGTGTCTTTGGATTGGTGACCCGGTCGAGCGAATATTTCACGTCGTCGGCGGTCATCTCGCGGCCGTTGTGGAATTTCACTCCATGGCGCAGCTTGAAGGTGAAGGTCTTGCCATCAGGCGCAATCTCGTAGCTCTCGGCAAGGTCGGGCCGCAGGTTGGTGGTGCCCGGCTCGTAGTCCATCAGCCCGTCGAACAGGCTCTTGATCATCGACCAGTTCTGCCAGTCATAGCCGATGGCCGGATCGAGCGTGGCGACGTCGTCCTTGTAGGTGATGGTGATCGCGCCGCCCTGCTTGGCATTCGGATCGACAATGTCTTCGGCGCGTACGCTCGTCATGCCAAGCACCAGCGCAAGCGCCGATGCTGCCACGGTGGATATCAGATATCTTCTCATGTCATGTTCCCTTTCTCTGGTGTTCTTGGTTTTCATCTGAGCTTGATGCGTGGGTCGATGAACGGTGCGACAGTGTCGGCCAGGAGATTGCCGAGCACGATGGCAAAGGCCGAAACCAGGGTGACCCCCATGATGATCGGAATGTCGATGCGCTGAATGGCCTGCCAGGCTAGCTGGCCGATGCCTGGCCAGCCGAACACGCTTTCGACAACCACGATGCCGCCCATGAAGATGCCGATGTCGATGCCGATCATGGCGATGACCGGCAGGATGGCGTTGGGCAGCGCGTGCCGGAAGATAATGGCGCTGCGTGCAAGACCCTTGGCACGCGCGGTACGCACGTAATCCTGGCGCAGCACGTCGATCATCGACGAGCGCATCATGCGGGCGTACCAGCCGGCGCCAAGAATTCCCATGGTCAGCGACGGCAGCACCAGATGACGCCAGGTGCCGTAACCGCCGATCGGGAACCAGCCGAGCCGCACCGCGAATACATAAAGCAGCAGCAGGCCGACGACGAACTGCGGTGCCGAGACGCCGACGAAGGAGGCGACCATCAGCGACTGGTCGGTGGCGGTGCCACGCTTGATGGCGGCGATGAGGCCCATCGTCAGCCCGATCATGACTTCGCAAGCAATGGCACCAACCATCAGCAGCAGGCTTGCCGGCAGCCGCGAGACGATAAGCTCCGTGACCTCCGAGCGCTGAATGTAGGAGCGCCCCAGATCACCGCTGAGAAGGCTGGCCAGGTAGTGCCAGTACTGGACGACAAAGGGCTGGTCGAGACCGAGCTGCCGGCGGATGCTCTCGACCGTCTCGGGCGTTGCGCTGCGGCCGGCGATCTGGCGGACAGGATCGGCGGGCAGCAGATAGAGCAGCGCAAAGGTGATCAGGGAGACGCCGAGCAAGATGAGAACCGACTGGACAACGCGGCGGCCGAGATAGGCGATCATGGCCGCCCCCTTTGCGTCGGATCGAGGATGTCGCGCAGCGCATCGCCGACCAGGTTAAAGGCTAGCGCCAGCGCCAGGATCGCCGCACCCGGAAAGAAAACCAGCCAGGGCGCTGCCTGAAAATAGGTTTGATTTTCGAAGATGATGTTGCCCCAGGAAGCAGTCGGCGGTTGCACGCCGATGCCGAGATAGCTGAGCGTCGCTTCCAGAAGCACCGTCGTCGAGATGCCGAGCGTGCCCCAGACGATGATCGTCGGCAAAAGGTGGGGCAGGATATGGCGAAACAGGATACGTGGAGCGCTTGCGCCGATCGTGCGCTCGGCATCGATGAACTCGCGCTCGGAGAGCGAACTTGTCTCGGTGTAGATGACGCGGGCGGTCTGCACCCAGTTCACCAATGCGATCACCATGGCGACGATCCACAGGCTCGGCTGGAGGACCGCCGCCAGGCAGATGGCGAGCAGCAGCGCGGGGAAAGCCATCATCAAATCGGTGAAGCGCATAAGCGCGCTTCCGATCCAGCCGCGGAAGTAGCCGGCGGTGATGCCGACTAGCGTGCCGATCAGAAGCGCCACGCCATTGGCGACGATGCCGATGATCAGCGACGTGCGCGCGCCGAATAGGAGACGGGTCAGCAGGTCGCGGCCAAGCAGGTCGGTGCCTAGCCAGAACTGGGCTCCCGGCGGCAGTGGCGCGCCTTCAAGCGTGAGCCCGTCGAACATCTGCTCGTTCGGATCGTAGCCTGTCAGCCACGGTGCAAGGATGGCGCCGGCCAAGACAAGGGCAATAATCCCGAGGCCGAGCAAAGCGAGAGGCCGTTTTAGCAGACGTCGCCAGACGCCGGCGCGAGACTTGGCCGGCATACGCCCGGCGGCTGAAAGCTCAGGCGCGATCGGATTGGTCATCGTCGCCTTCTTCTTGTGTCATCGCCACGATCCTGCGCGCTGCTTCCTCGACGCTGATTTGCCAGCTCATTGCCAGCGAGCGGAGCTGCGCATAGGCACGGCCGTCCTCGACGCCCTTCGACAAGGCCTCCACCGCGCGTACGATGGTCTGGCGCTCCGCGACCCGCTGACGAAGCGAGGCGATCTCGCCGGCCAGAAGCTTGCGCGCCTCGAAACTCTGCCTTGCGATCAAAAGCGCGCTATAGACGCCGGCATTGCCGACTGGTTTCAGCAATTGGGCATCGGCCTTGTGCGACAGTGCCCATTCGACACGCCCCGGCGCCTCGGAGCCGATCAGCGCTATCAGCGGCATCGGGGCCTCGCCCGGCTTCCACGGAAATTGCTCGTCAAAGCCGAGGTCGACGTCGAAGAAGACGAAGTCCGCCGCCAAGGCTTCGGCCGGCAGTTCCGGCCAGAAGCCAATCGCCTCAAGGCCGATGGCCGACAATTGTCTTGTGATCGCCTGCACGGTCGGATGTGGACGATGCAGGACAAAAGCCCTGGCGCCTCCAAGGTTCGGGATACGCGCCATCTTGCTCACGACACCACCCGCAGGCGTGGCCGCCCGAACGTCTCCGTCCGGTCATAGCGGGAAAGGTAGGGATCGGGTGCCACGCCCTTCGTCAGCGTGACCGTTTTGAACGATGTTCCATCGATACGTCCGATCTGCACTGGCAACGTAGCATGCTGGGTTTGCGGGTCGATGGCGATGTCGCCCAGCGGTGTTCGAAATGATGTTCCGGCAAAGACCTTGGGAAGGTCCATCCATTGTGCACCGGGGTTGCGGGTGAGTATCTCTGCGAGCGTGCGCACCGAGGCATAAGCCGCCGCCTCGAAGGATGAGGCAGGCATAACGGAAGACACTGAAGCCGCTCCGCGATCCGCACCCGAGATGTCGTGAAAATAGGGCCCAACGGAAAGATGGCCATTGCCTGCCCCGTTGAGCGCCGGCAATTCGCATTCCGTGAGATTGCAGGACAGGATCGGGCAACGCTCCGGCCTGAAATGCGGGTCGCGCCGGCCAAGCTCGGCATAGGCGGCGATAAAGGCATAGGACGAAGGGCCGATGAGATTGTTCAGAATGAAATCAGGTCTCGTCGCCTGTACCTCCGCGATCAGCCGCGCAACATCGACCTCCCCTAGCGGCAGGTAGCGTTCGCCCAGCACCTTGCCGCCGGCGTCCGCAATCAGGTCGCGCGCCACACGGTTGGTCTCCCAACCCCAGATGTAGTTGGAACCGAGCAGGAAGCCGTCGGCGCCGAAACGAGGCACGACATAGGCAAGCAGCGGTACGAGATGCTGATTGGGGCAGGCGTGCGTGTAGACGACGTGCTCGTTGGCTTCGAAGCCTTCGTACGGGCAGGCGTACCACAGCGTGCCGCCTGCCCTTTCCAGGATTGGAATGACCTCCTTGCGGCTCCACGAGGTCACGCAGCCAATGATGTGACGCGCGCCACTGTTGGCGAGAATGTCCGCGCAGCCCCTTGCATACCGATCGATGTTGCCCTGCGGGTCGCGCTCGACCGGGACGAATTCGAAGGGGACAGCGGGATCGGCATTGACGTCGGCGATGGCGTTCATCGCGCCCGCGCGGCAGGATTCGGACACCAGCCGGTAGTTGCCGGACCGTGAATAGAGAATGCCGATCTCGATATGCCGTTTCAAGCAAAGCCTCAAAATGACAATGCCCCGCAGCCACCGCCGCAAGGCGAGGCATACGAGGCATTCTTGCCGCCCGGCGGCCAGAGCCGGTATTTGTCCTCACCGTATTCCGCCCGCGCCCGCAGTCAAGAGCCGCCGCACGAAACTTTGGCTAGCCGAAACGGTTCGACGTGGAGCACGCAACTCACGCCGGTCGTCCGCCAGGAACCAAAATTGCTGATGCCCAGGTATGAGGCCCGGACAACCAGGTTCGCTACCATTCAAAGCAACGACTTTAATATCGGTTTACCTGAATCTGCTAGCAGCAATGACGCCGGTTTTTCGTCGGTCAAGCAAAGGGTTCCACCTTGCCGCAGCAATTCAGCACTCCGTTCGGTCACCCGGGCGATCGCAACTGGCCGAGGTTCCACGGCTTCATGGGCGTCGAATTGGAACGCGCGCCCGATGTTCTCGTGCCTCGTGTCGCCTTGGCCCGGGAGCTCGGTGGGCGGAACTTTGGTGGCGGGAGCCGGGCTTGAGCGTCATTCGCGCCTTGCAAGGCGCCGATCTCCCGGCAGTCGCGAACATGTTTCAACGCGTGCTGTTGAAGGAAAGGACCGAAGCGCCGGCCTCTCTCGTGGAATACATGAAACGGTTTTATCTGGATGCGCCCGGTTGCGGAGACAACCTCCGGTCGCTTGTCCACGTCAACGACGCCGGTCGTGTCTCCGGGTTTGTCGGTGTTCATGTGTTGCCGATGACGTTCAACGGCCGTCAAGTACGCGCCGCCATCTGTAGCTCGCTCATGGTCGAGGACCATGAGCACGACCCGCTGGCCGGCGCTCGCTTGTTGAAAGCTTACCTGGATGGTCCGCAGGACATCTCCTTCAGCGAGACGGCCAACGATATCTCCGTGAAATTGTGGACCCGGCTGCGCGGCGTGGTCCTGCCGCAATACAGCCTCGACTGGGTGCGTGTGATGCGGCCAGCGACCTTCATGCTCAGCCTTTCCGCCAATCGCATGGAGCTTGCCCGAGTGCTCAATCCGTTGGCGCGTGCCGTCGACCGATTCTATTGCAGGAGGATGACGTCCAGCGAACGACGCTGGTCGGGTGTGGCGGCGGACGGGGCTGGTCACGGGGGATTTCGGATGTCCGAAATCGATAGCCACACATTTGCCAAGCTAATCGAGCCGTTTATCGCGCGTTTCGCGCTACGCCCGGAATGGACGGAAGACCAACTCGACCACATCCTGACCGATGCCGCACAAAAGCCGGATCTGGGCGAGCTTGTCTACGTTTGCGTGACGTCGCCAGTCGGCACCAATGTCGGCGCTTTCGCCTATTACGCACGGAAGTATGAAATTGGCCGCGTGCTGCAGATCCTCGCCCTGCCCGGCCAGGCGGGCTCCGTGATAGACTGCCTGATCGATCATGCCGCCGCGCGCGGCGTCAGCGGCCTGCGTGGACGTGTTCAACCTGCACTTCTAGAGGCGATGCTTGGACGACGCATCGCTTTCCTGACCGTTGCTTCAACGGTGGTGCATTCACGTGATCCAGAGCTGTTGGACGCGATGAAGAACTCGCAAGTTTTCCTGAACGGGCTTGCGGGCGAGCAATGGAGCCGGCTGATCGGGAGCCGTTTCAGCTAGAGCGGGATGCATGCAAATCGAACCGTGCACACCGCTCTACCTGTTTGTCAGGTGCCGATTTCCTCGACGACATCGACGAGTTGCGGACGCTGGTGCAGATAACGTGTCGCCCTGCGTTTGGCGATGATATCGGCCCAGACGCTTTCCACTTGTGTGGCGGCCAACCCCGCCGCCTGCCCCACTACCTCAGCCGCCACGCCGTTGTTGAGACCGTAAAGGCAAAGATCCATTCGGTCATAAGGAAGCGAGAAGTAAAACTCCTCCTGGGTCTGCGCCAGCGAGTAGGTATCGGTGGTCGGAGGCCGGTTAAGGATTTCCTCCGGAACACCGAGATGGGCCGCAAGCGCATAGACCTGCGTTTTATAGAGATGGGCGATCGGCTTGACGTCCGCGGCGCCGTCACCGTTCTTCACGAAGAAACCCTGATCGTATTCCAGCCGGTTCGGCGTTCCAAGAACGGCGAAGTTCAAGCGATCGGCATGATAGTATTCAATCTGCTTGCGGGTGCGTTGTTTCATATTGGTAGCGGCGACAACGCCGAGATAGACAGGCAGCGGCATTCTCAGTTTCGTCTGCTTGCCTTCCGGATCCTGCACCACCAGGGATGAGATGTTGTAACCCCCGCCCTCGAGCGCGTTCGCGATGACGATCTTCGAGGCCCAGCCTTCGCCGTATTCCGGGACCACTTCCCGGATGAAGGCGTCGCGACGCTTGTAGCAGCCCATTGCGCGCAGGATCGGCCCGATATCCTCTGTCACAGCCTCGACACCGAAAGTTTCGGCGACGAGGCGGCCGAGCCGCAGACTTTCAGGATCGGAATCGCTCTCCGGCATGAACAGGCAAAGCACATTCTTGGGCCCGACGGCTCGTGCCGCCAACGCGACCGACACGCTCGAATCGATCCCGCCCGAAAGACCGAGCACAAGGCCCCGCTTGCGAAGCCCGCGCACCTGCTGGCGCAGGGCCGTTACGATACGGTCCGTTTCGGTGATCAGGTCGATTGCCAGAGCCTGCGTCAGAAAGGTCCGCGCATCCTCGGTCGGGCGAACATTCATTGCGCGGCCTCCATGGTTTCTGCCGCAAGCCGACGGCTGACCTTGCCGGTATCGGTCTTCGGCAGCTCCCGGCGGAACTCGATGACTTTGGGGACCATGAAGTCCTCAAGGTGGCGTGCACAGTGACGTATGATATCCTTTTCGCTGAGCGCCGGGTCGGACCGTACGATAACTGCACCGATCGCATGCCCGAGCACGGGATCCGGCACACCGACAACCACCGCTTCCGCGATGCCCGGATGAGCGTGAAGCACGGCTTCCACTTCCTTGGGCGCCACCTTCTCCCCCCGCGACTTTATGATGTCGTCCTTGCGGCCGACGAAATAAAGAAAGCCTTCCTCATCGGCCCTGAACAGATCGCCGGTGTAGAGAACCTTCTCCCAAGGGTTCGGACCCGGGCGCAGGGCTCGTGCCGTCGCAGCTTCGTTTCGCCAATAACCCTGCATGACGTGCGGCCCGCGAATGATCAGCTCGCCTGCTACGCCCGGCGGCACCCGTTGCCCGTGGTCGTCGACGACAAAGGCTTCGGTGTTCGGAATGGCTATTCCGACCGAGCCCGGCCGGCGGTCGAGCTCCTCGGGCGGCAGATAGGTGCAGCGCTTGCATTCCGTCAGGCCATACATCGAATAGAGCCTGACACCGGGGAAAAGGAACCGAAGGCGTTCTATGTGAGAGGGCGGCAAGGCAGCCGCCGTGTTGGAAATATAGCGAAGGCTGGGCAGGAAGCCCGGCGCCAGATCACGCATCTGCAGGATCATCGCTGCCATCGTGGGCACGAGCGGAAGCCCGGTGACTCGTTCCTGGCGGATGCGTTCAAAGACCGCCTGGGGAAAAGCGAAGGACTTCTCGAGCACGAGCGTGGCGCCGAGCCTGACGGCCATCAGCAACTGATAGAGGCCGTAGTCGAAGGCGAGCGGCAGAACATTCAAGATGATGTCGTCGGGCGAGTTGCGCAGATAGGTGGTGATGGAGTCGGCCGCCGCGTCGCAATTGCGGTGCGTCATCATCACACCCTTGGGCCGGCCGGTCGAGCCCGAGGTGTAGATCAACATCGCAAGATCGACGTCAATGCCGCGATGGTCAATCTCCCCGGCTTGAAACGTCAAGCAATCCGTCAGGGATGTGGCTCCTGCCGGGCATTGGTTATCGGCAGCAACGGTGGAAGCCACGAAGATACCGGTCTTGCCGGAGTATCTTGACGCCTCCGCAACCACCGGCATCAGTCTTGCTTGCGTGAGGATCGCGGCCGCATCGCAATCGGTGATGATGTAGGCCAGCTTTTCGGCCTTAGTGGATGCGTTGATCGGACTGAAAGTCGCGCCTGCTTTAAGAACCGCGAAAATCGAAACCGCAGCCTCCCAGCAATTGTCCATGAAGATCAGGACCCGGTCGTCGCGTCTGACGCCATTCATGAAAAGGGCGGCGGCCAGGCGGCTCGAGAGATCGTCCAGTTCTTCGTAGCACAGCCTTTTGTGCTCGGTGATCAATGCCGTTTTGGCTGGATGGGCAGCGGCTTTCGCCGTCAGAAAATGTTCGATCCGCACGGACGCTCCTCGCCGATGGCGCCTACGCAGCCAGCGCTTCTGCTTTTGCCTTGATGAAGGCTGAGATGCGGTCAATCGAATCCAGATTGGCCGGTACGATGTCGGCATCGACCATCGCTATGCCGAAATCATCCTCTATGAATGCCACGAGCTCCAACACGGCCGTCGAATCGATGATGCCGTTCTCGATCAGTGATGCGGAGTCCGCAAGCTCGTAGGACGTGTCGCCGAACAAGAAGTTGTCGACGATAAAGGTTTTGACCTTGTCCTTGATTGCTACCATGATTTTTCATTCCCTCGATTTCTCAGGCCGCTCGTGCTGCACCGACCTTTTCGCCGGTGAAAATCTTCTGCCACAGCTGCGTCGACAAAATGCCGACGAAAGCCGCATTGTCGCGGAATCCGGACGCGGGCTGCAAGCGGCATTTCTCGTGCAGGTTCGCCACCGCCTTGGCGTTGAATAGTCCTCCGGCGGCGATGCTCGCCTCGCTCAGCGAGTCGCGTACGTAGTCCAGTTCTCCGGGTCCAACGAAGGAGCGGGCTTCCGGCGCCCGGTAAGGCTGTTTGGTGCGCTCGCTGATGGCCGTCGGAAGCAGGTGCTTGGCAACTTTGCGCAGTATGTGTTTTTCCACCAGTCCCTTGAGCTTCATCTCCGGCGGAAGTCTTGCCGCAAACTCCACCAAGCGATGGTCAAGGAAGGGGAAACGCCCTTCGATACCGTGCGCCATGGCCATGCGATCGCCCTGGCTGGAGAGGATGTAGCCCGGCAGGAGAAAGCGGGTTTCGAGATATTGCGCTTGATGCAGCGGATGCCACCGGGAAAACGCCTCAGGCAACCGGCCGGCCAGTTCCTCGGCTGCGTCGTAGCCCTTCAATGTCGCACGCAGGTCACCGGAGAAAAACATCTTGGCCGCTGATGTGGTCTTGAAACGCGGCCGATGCGAGAACAGCGGATCGTCCAGGGCTGCGCTGCCGGTGCCGAAGAACGCGGCCAGGTACTCTACGGACTGCTGCTGCAGACCTGGCAGATAGGGATAAAGCTTCCGGAACAGCTGTGGTCTTATGCGCGACGCCGGCTGTCGTCCGCAGAAACGGCGAACCCGCGCTTCCTTGAAGACATCATAGCCGGCAAAGACTTCGTCGGCGCCTTCGCCTGTCAGCACCACTTTCAAACCGGCCTGGCGAACGAGGCCGGACAGTTGATAGAGGGGGGCCGGGGCGGTGCGGATGATCGGCCGCTCGGTAAAGCGGATGACTTCGGGAAACACATCGGCGATATCACCGGCACGACAGGCTATGGTTCGATGGCGCGTGCCAAGTGCTGACGCCATTTCGGTCTGGAAGGCGCTTTCGTCATGCTCGGCGCTGTCGAACGTTACGGAAAATGTCTGCAGCTTAAGAGGAGTCATACCGGCCGCGAGTGCCGAAACGAGGGATGAATCGAGCCCGCCCGAAAGGTAAGAACCGACCGGCACGTCGGCGCGCATGCGAAGCCTCACCGCGTCGGTCAACAGGGCCTGCAGTTCCTCGGCCGCGTCGTCCTCATTGGTGATCTTCGATGGCGTATCTCGATGAGGATAGTCCAGATGCCAGTATGGTTTGATCGTCACTTGCCCCTGTGTCGCGATCATTACGCTTGCCGGCTCCAGCTCGTGGATATCGCGGAAAGCCGTGCGTGGAGCGATCGGCGCCCACAGCGTAAAGATCTGGTCGAGTGCAATCGGATCGATTTCGGCAGAGATGCCGGGTACCTTCAGCAGGGCTTTTATCTCGGACGCAAAGTAGAGCACGCCGTCCTTGCTGGTATAGAACAGCGGCCTAACACCCATGCGGTCTCTTGCAAGCACCATCCGCCGCCGCCGGTTGTCCCAAATCGCGAAGGCGAAATCACCGTTCAGGAGCGGCAGGCAGTCTTCGCCCATCTCGTCATACAGCTGCAGGAGAACTTCGGTGTCGCTCGAGGTGCGGAAGCATCGGCCCTTGGCCAGCAGCCCTTCGCGCAATTCCACGTAATTGAAAATCTCGCCGTTGAACGCAATCGTCAAATTGCCGGTTTCGTCGGACATCGGCTGCTGGCCATCACCAATCCCGATCACCGACAGCCGCGCATGCCCAAGTCCAGCCTCGGGCGCTACGAATTTGCCTTGTTCATCCGGTCCGCGATGGGCGATCGCGGACGTCATGCGCGCAAGCAAAGCTTCCGCATCCCGGACTGAACCGAAATAGCCCCCGAATCCGCACATCCACACAGCTCATATTGAACAGCAAGCCACGAAACATAGCGGTCATAAGCGCCTCAAAGGTTAATCGGATACCTTTCAGCGAGCATGTGGTTAACAGGATGTTAGGACAAAATGATGCTTTTGCGGACCGACTTGTGCCCACTCCAGGTGTCCCGCTTGAAGGCGTCACGGGGAGTGGTGCAAATCACTGCTTCGAGTACGGCCGGTACCAGTCGACAAACTTCTTCAGCCCGTCCTCTATCGAAACGCTAGGCCTGAAGCCGAAATCCCGCTCCAGCGCGGTCATGTCGGCGTAAGTCTTCTCGACGTCGCTCGCCTGCATCGGCTCGTTGTGGCGGATTGCCTTGACCTCGAGCAGCCTTTCCAGAATGTCGATGAAGTCGCCGAGGCGCACCGGCCGGTTGTTGCCGACATTGTAAAGCCTGTTCGGCGGAACGTCAGCTGACGGCGGCTCGTCGAGCACGGCGACGACCGCCTTGACCACATCGTCTATGTAGGTGAAATCGCGCCACATTTCGCCATTGTTGAAAACCCGGATCGGCTTGCCCTCGAGCATCGCCCGGGTGAACATCCAATAGGCCATGTCGGGGCGGCCCCAGGGACCATAGACCGTGAAAAACCGCAGGCCGGTCTGCGGTATGCCGAACAGATGGGCGTAGGTGTGGCTCATCAACTCATCGGTTTTCTTGGTGGCGGCGTAGAGCGAAACGGGCTTGTCGACCTGATCGGCTTCGCTGAACGGCACGCTGCGGTTGCCGCCATACACCGAGCTCGACGAGGCATAGACCAGATGCTCGAATGCCGGTTCGGCGCGACAGAATTCGAGCACTTCGAGGTGGCCCATGACATTGGAGCGGACATAGAGCCGCGGATTGTCGAGTGAGTGACGCACGCCGGCCTGCGCGGCGAGATGCACGATCCTGACGATGCCTTGCCCGGCCAGAGCAGCCGCAAGCGCGCCCTGTTCGGCAATATCGAGCTGGTGGAACGAAAAATCCTTGCGGGGCAGAAGGCGGGCAAGCCGCCCCTTTTTGAGCGCCAGGTCGTAATAGTCGTTCATGTTGTCGACGCCGACGACCGCTTGTCCCCGGTCGAGCAGATAGTGGCAAACGTGACTGCCAATGAACCCCGCAGCTCCGGTGACAAGTATAGGCAACAAGCTTCTCCACGTGCACAGCCTGACGGGTATCTGGAGCGGCAGATCCAGCCCATTTCGTCGTGCTATAGTCGAAAGCCGACGTGGAGACCACCACTAAGCTGATGCGTCAGCTTGCCTCGCGCATGGCCTCAGCCGCCTGCAGGTCAACCGACACCAGTTGGCTGACGCCTTGCTCGGCCATGGTTACCCCGAACAGCCGGTCCATGCGCGCCATCGTGATCGGGTTGTGTGTGATGATGACGAAGCGCGTTTCGGTGGTTGCGGCCATTTCGTCCATCAGATTGCAGAAGCGTTCGACATTGTGGTCGTCGAGCGGCGCGTCGACTTCGTCGAGCACGCAGATCGGCGCCGGGTTGGTCAGGAACACTGCGAAGATCAGCGACATGGCCGTCAACGCCTGCTCGCCGCCGGACAGCAGCGTCATCGTCTGGGGCTTCTTGCCGGGCGGTCGCGCCAGGATCTCGAGCCCGGCTTCGAGCGGATCATCGGACTCGATCAGTTGCAGCTCGGCGGTGCCGCCGCCGAACAGATGCGAAAACAGCCGTTGAAAATGGCCGTTGACCACCTCGAAGGCAGCGAGCAGCCGCTCGCGGCCTTCACGGTTCAGGCTGTGGATCGCCTGCCGCAGCTTCCGGATCGCCTCGATGATGTCGTCGCGTTCGGAGACGATGGTCTCCAGCCGGTCCGACAGTTCCTTCTGCTCTTCCTCGGCGCGCAAATTGACGGCGCCCAACCGTTCGCGCTCGACCTTCAGCCGGTCGAGCTGACGCTCGATCTCGGCCATTTCGGGCATCGGGCTGTCGGGTTCGAGGCCGGTGTGGCGGATCACCAGATGCGGCGGCGTGTTCAGCGTTTCCTGGATGCGCGCTTCGACTTCCAGCCGACGCTCGTCGGCGGCGGTCAGCCGCTCTTCGGCGCGAACACGCGTTTCGCGCGCTTCAGCGAGCGATTGGATGGCAGCGGTCGCAGCCTTGTCCAGCTCGGACTGCCGGTTCTCCGCTTCCTGCAAGCGGTCGCCGGCAGCCTTGCGCAGGCTTTCGGCCTCGGCGAGCTGCGACAGCAAGGCGCGCCGCTTGGCGTCGATCTCGTCGGGGGCGTCGGCCAGCCGCTCGCGCTCGGCCTCGGCCTCGGCCTTGCGTTCGCCGAGCGCCGTGATCTGCGTCGACGCGTTTTCGGCGCGCTCCACCCAGTTGCGCCGTTCCGCGCCGATGGCGTCGAGCCGGCGCGCACGTGCCTCGGCTTCCCGCTTCAGGCCCTCGTGAACGGCGCGCGCATCGGCAAGGGCGGCGCGGTCGCGGGCGACGTTGGCGGCCGACTGGTCGAGTTGCGACTGCAGATCGCCGAGATCGGGCGCGTCCTGCAGCAGCATTTCCGCCTCGACGAATGCTGTCGCCGTTTCCTCATGGCTGTCGACAATGCGGGCGCGCGCCTCGTCAAGTGCTGCACGCCGGCTCGACAGTTCGCCGCCGGCCTTTTCGGCCTCGGCCAGCGCATTGCGAGCAGCGTCCAGCCCGTGCTGGGCGTCGCGCCCGGCCTGTCGAGCGGAGCGTTCGGCTTCGCTCGCCTGGGCAAGCGCCTGTTCGGCCCGGGCAAGAGCCTGTTCGGCGTCGCGCAGTATGCGGGTGGCATGGATCGCTTCGGCGTCGAGTTCGGCCAGCCGGTTTTTCTGCGCCAGCCGCTGCGCGGCGGCGGTCGGCGCATCGGCGCTGGCGGTAAAGCCGTCCCAGCGCCACAGCGCGCCTTCGCGGCTGACCAGCCGTTGACCGGGGGCCAGCAGCGTCTGCAGCCTTCTTCCGTCGGCGGCTTCGACAATGCCGATCTGGGCCAGCCGGCGGGCCAGCTGCGCCGGCGCGCGCACCACGCTGGCGAGGCTCTTTATACCTTCGGGCAACGCGGCGTCGCCGGGCTGGATTTCGCTCTGGCCCCAATGCACCGGCGCGCTGCGGTCGAGCGGCACGTCGAGATCTTCGCCAAGTGCGGCACCCAGCGCCGTCTCGTAGCCGCGCTCGACGCTGATCTGCTCCAGCACCGAGGGAAACAAGTCGCCGCTCGCAGCGTTGAGGATCTTGGCAAGCGTGCGGGCCTCGGTTTCGATCCGCGCCAGCTCGGCTTTTGCGTCCTGAACCGGTGGGCGGGCAGCACCTTCGCCCGCACGCGCCTCGGCGACCGCCCGTTCTGCTGCAATCGCTGCTGCCTCGGCCCCTTCGAGCAGTGCCAGCGCCTGTTCGACCAGCAGCCGCTTCTCGGCGGGATCGGGCAGGCCGGCGACCCTGGAGACGATCTCCGACAATTCGCGGTCGACATCGGCAAGCTGGCGGGCAAAGCGGTCGCGGCGCTCAGCGGTGTCGCGCAGCGTCCGTTCGATCTGGTTGCGCGAGGCGGCGGCCTCCGCCCGTTCGGCGGTCAGCGCGGCGAGCCTGGCCTCGCTCGAGGCAAGCGTCGATGCCGCCTGCTCGAAAGCCGCGCGGGTGCTGGCCTCGCGCTCGGCGGCGCCTGCGTTTTCGGCGTTGAGCGCGGCTTCTTCGGCGGCGAGACGTTCGAGGATATCCGCATTGTCGCGGACCATGCGCTGCTCGCGGGCAAGGTCGCCATCAAGCTGTTGCAGTCGGCGGTCGAGCTCTGCCTGGCGGGCGCGGATGCGGCCTGCCTCTTCCTCGATCTGCGCCTTGGCGATCGACAGACGCTGGAAGGCTGCGGCGGCGGCGGCTTCGGCATCGCGCAGGTCCGGCAGCCGGTGGGCGTTGATGCCTTGTTCCCTGGCGGCAGCCATCTGGGCTGCGGCACGGTCGCCGACCAGCGCGGTGGCAATCGCCAGCGCCGAACGCGCTTCGCCTTCCTGCGTCTTGGCCAGCGTCCAGCGAAGATGCAGCAGCGTCGCTTCGGCCTTGCGGATGTCGGCCGACAGGTTCTTGAAGCGCGAGGCTTGGCGGGCCTGGCGTTTCAGGCTTTCGATCTGGCTTTCCAGTTCGCCGACGACGTCGTCTAGCCTTTCGAGGTTCTGTTCCGCCGCCTTCAGCCGCAGCTCGGCTTCGTGGCGCCGTGTGTGCAGTCCGGAAATTCCGGCTGCCTCTTCCAGCAGCGCGCGGCGCGCCTGCGGCTTTGCCTGGATCAGCTCGCCGATGCGGCCCTGCCCGACCATCGATGGCGAACGCGCGCCGGTCGACTGGTCGGCGAACAGCAGCTGCACATCCTTGGCGCGGGCTTCCTTGCCGTTGATGCGGTAGAGCGAACCCGCCTCGCGTTCGATGCGGCGCGAAACCTGCAACTCGTCTGCATCATTGAAGGCCGAGGGCGCGCTACGCTCGCTGTTGTCGAGAAAAAGCGTGACTTCAGCGGTGTTGCGGGCCGGTCGTGTTCCGGAACCGGAAAAGATGACGTCGTCCATGCCGGACGCACGCATGTTCTTGTAGGAGCTTTCGCCCATAACCCAGCGCAGCGCCTCGACGAGGTTCGATTTGCCGCAGCCATTCGGCCCGACGATGCCGGTCAGACCGCGTTCGATGACGAACTCGCCGGGTTCTACGAAGGATTTGAAGCCGAGCAGGCGAAGGCGCGAGAACTTCATTCGCGCCGGCCCATAACCAAGTTTCGCAACACTGTTCCGGGGTTTTGCAAGGAGAACCCGCGGCAAGACAAAGAAGTGCGTACGCCGAAGCGACGCCGCTTCGGCACTGCCGAAACGTCAGAGCAGAGGGTCGATGATGGCCGACATTTCCGCAATCGACATCGCCCCTTTGTAGGTCTTTCCGTTGATGAAAAAGGTCGGTGTGGAATCGACCTTGAATTCGTCGGCGCCGCGCTTCTGGACGGATCTCACATCGTCCAGAAGTTTCTGGTCCGTCAAGCAGGCCTCGAAGGACTCCTGTGTAAAACCGGCAAGCTTGGCGATTTGCAGCAGTGCGTCCTTGGTATTGTTCACACCAACCCAGTTGGCCTGCTGCCTGAACAGAACGTCGACCATCGGGAAATAGTTGTCCTTGGAGCAGCGCGCCAGCATGAAACCGGCCTCGGCGCTGGGATCGAACGGAAACTCGCGCAGGATGTAACGGGCTTTGCCGGTGTCGATATATTTCGTCTTCAGCTCCGGAAAAGTGGTCTCGGCGAAATGCGCGCAATGCGGGCAGGTCATCGATGCATATTCGACGATAGTGACCTTTGCATCGTCCTTGCCGAGCTGCATGTCGGGCAGCGCGCCGGGCTTCAACAAGGCTGCCATATCCACCGTGCCCTGAGCTTCCGGCGCTTTGGCGGCGGCCGGGGCGGCCGGCTTCGCAGGTTCCGCCGGAGCCGCAGGTTTCACATCCTGCGCCTCGGCTTTCTCGCCCGAGTCGCTGCAGGCGGCAAGCAGGGCCGCCGCTGGTATTGCGGCCAGCGAAGTCAAAAGGTGTCTGCGGGACAAGGAACGAAGCATACGAATCACCTGGCAATAGTTGGATTTTGCAATGCAAAGGCTACAAAAAGCGAGAGTTGGCGCGAATTAAGGCATTACCGCCCCTATTCCAATCGCCAAATCCGGGCATACCATCACGATAGCGCGAGATCACGGCTTCTTTTGACCAAGAATGGTGGCGCCAAGCCGCTCCAACGAGGCGCGCAGCCCGTCGTCCTCGATCAAACCGACAGTGCCCGACAGCTTCGCCTTCTCCGCCACGGTCAGCGGCCGCAAACTGGATTTCGGCTTTTCCTTGCCCGCCATTACCGGCTTCTGCACGATCCTGATCCGGCCGATCGCATTGAAACCGAGAAACGCATTGACCCGGTTGATGATCTCGCCGGTCTCGTGCTGCAGATGCAGTGCCGCCACACCCTCGCAGGCAATTACCAGCACTGCCGGCTCGAACGGATCGTCCTCGTGCATGCGGCGCGGCCACTGGATCTTTTCCGGGCGTGAGCGGCCGGCAAGCCGCGGTCCGGCAATCTCTTCCCACGACTGGACCAGCCCGATCGACATGCCGGCCCGCTTGCGCAGCACCGGGTCGAGGATCTCGGTTGCGAGATCGCTCACCGGAACGGGATTGCCGAAGGGCCTTTTCCCTGCCATGTGCGTTCTCCAGCTTCAGCACCAGTGGATTAGAGCCGACCCTCGATCAATGGCACTGCACGACCAGACCCGCAAGGCCGTATCCGGAGACAATGGCGAGATCGCGTTCCGGCTGCTTGGCTGGTACGACGCGCATCACCGCGAGCTGCCGTGGCGCGTTCCACCGCGTGCGCTGGCAGGCGGCGCCCAGCCAGATCCCTATCTGGTCTGGCTTTCCGAGGTGATGCTGCAGCAAACCACGGTCGAGGCGGTAAAATCCTATTTCCGGGCTTTCGTGCAGAAATGGCCAACTGTCGAGGCACTGGCGGCGGCACCGACCGAAGACGTCATGAAGGCCTGGGCCGGGCTCGGCTATTATTCCCGCGCCCGTAACCTCAAAGCCTGCGCCGATCTCGTCGCGCGGCAAGGCGGCCGCTTTCCGGACAGCGAGTCCGGCTTGAGGGAACTGCCCGGCATCGGCGCCTATACGGCGGCGGCGATCGCGGCGATCGCCTTCGACCGACCAGCCGCGGTCGTCGACGGCAATGTCGAACGGGTCGTCTCACGGCTGTATTCGATCGCCACGCCGCTGGGCGACGCCAAGGGCGAGATACGCGGCCAGGTCGAACGCATGGTTCCCCCGACAAGGCCCGGCGACTTCGCGCAGGCGATGATGGACCTGGGCGCGACGATCTGCACGCCGCGCCGGCCCCGCTGCATGCTCTGCCCCGTCAGGCAGGATTGCAGCGCCACAATCTCGGGCGATCCCGAGCGCTTTCCGGTCCGCCTGCCCAAGGCCGAGAAACCCTTGCGCCGCGGCGCCGCCTTCGTCGCCGTCAGGAGCGACGGCGCCATCCTTTTGCGCAAGCGCGCGGATAAAGGCCTGCTGGGCGGCATGACAGAAGTGCCGACGACCGGCTGGACCGCGCGGATCGATGGCGCCACCACGGCGGCGGCAGCCCCGTTCCCCGGCGACTGGCGGCAGGCCGGACGCATCGGCCATATCTTTACCCATTTTGCGCTTGAACTCGACGTGTTCAAGGCGGAGACCGACAGTGCCGCCCCGGCCGGGCATTTCTGGTCGCTGGCCCATGAAATTTCCGGGGAGGCGCTGCCGAGCGTCATGAAAAAGGTAATCGAAGCGGCGATACCGGGCGCGACGAAAAAGCAGCGGCCGCATTGAAAGAGAGAAGAATGTCCGAAATCCGCCACATCGTTTTCGACATCGGCAAAGTGCTGATCCACTATGATCCGAACCTGCCCTTCAGCCGCTTGATCCCCGATCCCGACGAACGGAAATGGTTCTTCGACAATGTCTGCACGCATGACTGGAACATCGAGCAGGACCGCGGCCGCAGTTGGGAAGAGGCCGAAGCGCTGGCAATCGCTCAGTATCCCGACCATGCCGAAAACATCCGCAATTTCCGCCGGCACTGGCACGAGATGGTGCCTCATGCCTATGAGGACAGCGTCGCCATCATGATCGGGCTGATCGAGAGCGGCCACGACGTGACGATGCTTACCAATTTCGCGGCCGATACGCTTGCCGAGGCCCGCGAGCGGTTCGATTTCCTCAATAGGCCGCGCGGCGTGACCGTGTCGGGCGACATCCGCCAGATCAAGCCGGATCGCGCCATCTACGATCACCACGTCGCCGCGTTCGGCCTCGATCCGGCAGCCACGCTGTTCATCGACGACAGCCAGAAGAATGTCGACGGCGCCAAGGCGGCCGGCTGGCAGGCTGTGCTGTTCACCGACGCAAAGACGCTCAGGGCGGACCTTGAGCGCCTTGGGATCAAAGTCTGATTTGAATCGCTTCCAGAGGTTGGGTGAGCCTTCGCATAACCGATCTGTCGCAACTCGGAGCCTCAGGCTCCTGCCCGCTCCATGCCCAGGCGGGCAATGCGGCGAAGCTCGTCGATCGGGGTTAGGCCGCCGCTGCGCTCATAATGCCAGAAGGTCCAGCCATTGCAGGCGTCCAGCCCCTGCACGTGTGCGCCGATCTTGTGGATCGACCCGGCATTGTCGCCGATCGCCAGCGTGCCGTCGGCACGCACTTTTGCCGCCCAGCGCTTCTTGGCGTCGTAGAGCGTGGCGCCGGGCGCCACCAAGCCATTGTCGAGAAGCGTGACGAATGCGACGCGCGGCTCGGCCCGCTTGCCGGTCAGCACCGTCAAATTGGCGCCTTCCAGCGGCCGGACCGCATCGATACGTTCCATGGCGGCATCGATATAGGCCTGCTCACGCTCGATGCCGACGAAGTGGCGGCCAAGCCGCTTGGCCACAGCCCCGGTGGTACCTGAACCGAAGAAGGGGTCGAGCACGATGTCGCCCGGCCTGGTCGATGCCGTCATGACGCGGGCAAGCAACGCTTCCGGCTTCTGCGTCGGATGCAATTTGTCACCATTGTCGTTCTTCAGGCGCTCGCCGCCGGTGCAGATCGGAAATAGCCAGTCGGAACGCATCTGAATGTCGTCATTCGACGCCTTCAGCGCCTCGTAGTTGAATGTGTAACCCTTGCCCTTTTGGTCGCGCGATGCCCAGATCATCGTCTCATGCGCGTTCTGGAAACGGCGGCCACGGAAATTGGGCATTGGATTGGTCTTGCGCCAGACGACGTCGTTGAGGATCCAGAAGCCCAGGTCCTGCATCTTGGCGCCGACCCTGAAAATATTGTGGTAGGAGCCGATGACCCAGATCGTGCCGTTGGGCTTCAACACGCGGCGCGCCGCCAGCAGCCAAGCGCGAGTGAAGGCGTCGTAGGCCTCAAAACTGTCGAACTGGTCCCAATGGTCGTCGACGGCATCGACCTTGGATTGGTCGGGCCGGTGCAGATCGCCATCGAGCTGCAGATTGTAAGGCGGATCGGCAAAGATCACGTCGATCGACTTTTCCGGCAGCCGTTCGAGCGCGGCGACGCAGTCGCCCTTCAGGATCGTATCCAGCCACTCGGATTGCTGGGGAGCATCGGAAAGGTCGTCGAGAAGACGCACGGCAGACATTGTGACACCCAAGGCACGCGTTACTGTTTACTGTCCGTTATGGTTACCGATCAGCGTAAATATTCAGTGAAGCAGCCCGCCGAATTTGCGAAGCCCGGCCTGTTCGTGTATGCCGCGCCGCCTGAGCCGTTTTGACCAAGGCCTCTCCGCATTCCCCTCATCCCGCTTCCCGGATCACCATGCCCCAGCCAGATCTTGTCATCTTCGATTGCGACGGCGTGCTCGTCGATTCCGAAATCATCGCCGCGCGTATCGATGCCGAGCTTTTGACCTCGGCTGGCTACGAGATATCGGCCGAGGAGATCTCCGAGGTCTATGCCGGGCTGACATTCAAGGACATCATGATGCGGGTCGAGGAAAAGTCCCGGATCCCGTTCCAGGCCTCCCTGATCGACAAGGAGGAACAGCTTGTCGATCGTAGGCTGCGCAGCGACGTGCGTGCCATTGACGGAGCGCACGAAGCTGTCGCCGCGGTAGCAGTGCCGCGCTGCGTCTGTTCGAATTCGCGTTCTGAGCGGATCGAATTCATGCTGGAGAAGGTGCAGCTTTTGCCGTTCTTTGCCGGCCGGATCTTTTCCTCGCTGGAAACCCCGACCGGGAAAACCAAGCCGGCGCCGGACGTGTTTCGGTTCGCCGCGGAAAAGCTCAAGGCCGATCCGGCGAACACCTTTGTCATCGAGGATTCGGTGCATGGCGTCACCGGCGCCAAGACGGCGGGAATGCGCGTCATCGGCTTTACCGGCGCGGCGCACAGCTATCCCGGCCACGCCGATGCGCTGACCGAGGCCGGCGCGGAAACGGTCATCCGCCGCTGGGCGGAACTGAAAAGCGTGATCGCCGCGCTGTCGGAATGGTCGGCGGACGCGTGAGAGGCCGCCTCCAGCCGCCGTGGCGCGAATGCAGCGGCTTAGTTGGTCGCGGCGGCTTTCTTCTTCCTTGGCTTGTCTGTCGCTACTTTCGGAGCGCCCTCGTCATACCCGGCATATGCCTGGTAGTCCTTCGCCGTCGGCTCCGGAACGACGACGTTGGAATCGGTGAAGACGAACTGTGTGGCACTCGAAGGATCGGTAACCTGGACCTGATAGGAGTGAAGCTGCGAATAGAGGACTTCGGTGCCGTGCATCACCGCGATGCGGATCGGCATGGTGATGGTCCCGGGGGTGAACATCGGGCCAGGCACGACCTTGCCGGCGACGGCTATCTTCATCGACAAGGAGCCGTTGGCGCGGCTGCAGTCGCGGGTCACATCGGTAATCGAAGCCTGATAGATGATCTTGGCGGAATCGTCCGGCTGATCGACGCCTGCCGCGCCCGCTGCCGGCTGGGCGGCTTCCTCGGCGGGGACATCGGTTTTTTTCTTCGGCTTCGGACCGCTCTTGGCGTAGGTATTGAAGAAGGCGGTGCCGTCACGCAACGTCACTTTCGGGCAATAGGCCTGCAGCTGGCTGGAAAGCACCTTGGGATCGGGTGGCGGTGGCGGCGTCGTGTCCTTCTTGCCGAAGCCGAGAATACCATTGTCGCTCGATTGGCAGCCTGCGGCGGCAAGCATAAAGCCGGCGAGCCCCAGACCCGCGACAAAACGACCGTTGAATGAATGAAACGCCATGAACTGCACTTCCCTCTCGCAAAGCCGGTGACGTATATCAACCGCGCGGCAAAAATGCGACTGAGCCAGCGCAGAAATCCACCACCTCGCGGCGGGCGAAAATTCCCGACAGCAATGGAAACGCGACGATGCAATATGTGAGTACCCGCGGGGAAGCGCCCGCGCTTGGATTTTCCGACGCGGTGCTGGCCGGACTGGCGCGCGACGGCGGGCTCTACCTGCCGAGCGCCTGGCCGCATTTTTCAGCAGCCGAGATCCGCGCCATGCGCGGCCTTGCCTATCCCGATCTTGCCATCCGTGTGCTGTCGCCGTTCCTCGGCGGCGAGATCGCGGCGCCGGTGTTCGAACGGCTGGTGCGCGAAGCCTATGCGAGCTTCCGCCATGAGGCCGTCTGCCCGCTGGTGCAGACCGGGCCGAACAGCTTCGTGCTCGAGCTCTTCCATGGCCCGACGCTCGCGTTCAAGGACGTGGCGATGCAGCTTCTTGCACGGCTGATGGACCATGTGCTGGCCGAGCGCGACCAGCGCGCCACCATTGTCGGCGCCACCTCCGGCGACACCGGAGGGGCCGCCATCGATGCCTTTGCCGGGCGCAACCGCACCGACATCTTCGTGCTTTTCCCGCATGGCCGCGTCTCGCCGGTACAGCAGCGGCAGATGACGACCTCGACCGCCGCAAACGTCCATGCGTTGGCGATCGAAGGTAATTTCGATGACTGCCAGGGCCTGGTGAAGGACATGTTCAACGACCACGGTTTTCGCGACCGGGTATCGCTGTCGGGCGTCAATTCGATCAACTGGGCCCGCATCATGGCCCAGATCGTCTATTATTTCTCCTCCGCGCTGTCGCTCGGCGCGCCCGACAGACCGGTTTCCTTCACCGTGCCGACCGGCAATTTCGGCGACATCTTTGCCGGCTATGCCGCCAAGAAAATGGGGCTGCCGATCGAACGGCTGATCATCGCCACCAACGACAACGATATTCTGGCGCGCACACTGGCGACCGGCGAATACCGCATGAAGGGGGTCTTTTCGACCACGTCGCCCTCGATGGACATCCAGGTGTCTTCGAACTTCGAACGCTTGCTGTTCGAAGCGTCCGGCCGCGATGCCTCGACCGTGCGGCGCTACATGAACGGGCTCAAGCAGTCCGGCGCCTTCACCATCGAGGCTGGCGAAATCGCCAAGATCCGCTCCGAATTCGACGCCGGCCGCGCCACCATGGACGAGGTCGCCGCCACCATCCGCACCACACTTGCGGCGAGCGGCTATCTGATCGACCCGCATACGGCCGCGGCCATGCATGTGGCCGCCGGCAAGGCTGCGGGTGAGGTGCCGATGGTGGTGCTGGGCACTGCGCACCCGGCAAAGTTTCCGGCCGCCGTCGAAGCCGCCAGCGGCGTGTCGCCTGCCCTGCCTGCATGGCTAGGCGGGTTGATGAGCGCCGAGGAAAAATACACGGTACTTCCATCCGACCTGAAAATGGTGGAAGATTACCTCGGCCGCCACACGCGGGCGGCGCGTTAGGGAGTAATTGCCATATGGGTGTTGAGGTAAGCCGTCTGTCGAACGGCCTGACAGTCGCCACCGAAACCCTTCCAAGCCTCGAATCTGTTGCCCTTGGCGCCTGGGTCAAGTCGGGCGCACGCAACGAGCGTGACGAAGAGCACGGAATGGCGCACTTGCTCGAGCACATGGCTTTCAAGGGCACCAGGCGGCGAAGCGCCTTCGAGATTGCCTCGGAGATCGAGGACGTCGGCGGTGAGATCAATGCCGCCACCAGCGTCGAGACGACCTCCTATTATGCAAGGGTTCTGAGCGACGACGTGCCGCTGGCGGTCGATATTCTTTCCGACATCCTGCAGGAATCCGAATTCGATCCGCAGGAGTTGGAACGAGAGCAGCATGTGATTTTGCAGGAGATCGGCGCCGCGCACGATACGCCCGACGACGTCGTTTTCGATCACTTTACCGAGACCGCCTTTCGCCACCAGACTATCGGCCGCTCGATTCTCGGCACGCCGGAAACCGTTAAATCCTTCACTTCGAAGCAGTTGCACGACTTCATCGAACGACAGTACGGCGCCGAGAACATGGTGATGGTGGCGGCCGGCGATATCAAGCACGACGATTTCGTGCGGGAGGTGGAAAAGCGTCTCGGCAGCTTCCGCGGCAAGGCCGACGGCACCATCCCGCAATATGCGCAGTATGTCGGCGGCGATTTTCGCGAGGATCGCGACCTGATGGACGCCCAGATCGTGCTGGGTTTCGAGGGCCGCGCCTATCACGTCCGCGATTTCTATGCCTCCCAGGTCCTGTCCATGATCCTCGGCGGCGGCATGTCGTCGCGACTTTTCCAGGAAGTCCGCGAAAAACGCGGCCTGTGCTATTCGGTCTATGCCTTCCATTGGGGTTTTTCCGACACCGGCGTCTTCGGGGTCCATGCCGCGACCGGACAAAGCGATATTGCCGAGCTGGTGCCTGTGATCATCGACGAGCTGCAAAAGGCCGGCGAAAACATCCTGCAG
The DNA here is from genome assembly GCF_040322515.1 of Mesorhizobium sp. M0136. Taxonomy (NCBI): domain Bacteria; kingdom Pseudomonadati; phylum Pseudomonadota; class Alphaproteobacteria; order Hyphomicrobiales; family Phyllobacteriaceae; genus Mesorhizobium; species Mesorhizobium sp. M0136. The sequence goes on along the minus strand of NZ_JAMYTP010000005.1, from coordinate 57,286 downwards.
GAGGAGCTCGACCGGGCGCGGGCCCAATACCGCGCCGGGCTGATCATGTCGGCCGAGAGCCCGGCCAGCCGCGCCTCGCAGATCGCCAGGCAGTTGCTTCTGTTCGGCAGGCCAATCGCCAAGGAAGAGCTGATGGAGCGCCTGTCGGCGTTGACTGTCGAGCGGCTGACGGATCTGTCGTCCCGGCTTTTTTCGACCAAGCCGACGCTTACAGCTGTCGGGCCGGTGGGTACGCTCGCGCCCTATGAGGCGATCCTCGATTCGCTTTCGGGCACGCAGACCACTGCCCGTAAGCTTGCCGTCTAAGCCCATTCGAGCATCGTGTTCGCGCTCCCTTTCTTTCGCCGCGACCTGCCGGCACTGAAGGGCGAGCTGGTCACGCTGCGCGTGCCGCTGACCAACGACTATCGCGAGTGGTCGGTGCTGCGCAGTGAAAGCCGCGCCTTCCTCGAGCCGTGGGAGCCGCGATGGACGCCTGACGAGCTCGACCGCACGGCGTGGCGGCACCGTATCGGCCGCTACCGCGAGGACTACGCGCAGGGGACGGCGATCGCCTTCTTCATCTTCGAGAAAAGCAGCGGCAAGCTGGCCGGCGGTATCACCCTCGGCAATATCCGCCACGGGGTCGCCCAAAGCGGCCATATCGGCTACTGGATCGGCGAGCGCTTCAGCGGACGCGGGCTGATGACCGATGCCGTCAAGGTGGTGACGCGTTTCGCCTTCGAAACGCTGCGGTTGCACCGGATCGAAGCTGCCTGTATCCCCGATAATGCCCGGTCGATCCGCGTGCTTGAAAAAGCCGGATTCCGGCGCGAAGGACTGCTACGATCCTATCTCAGGATCAACGGCATCTGGCAGGACCATTACCTATACGCCCGAATCGCGGACGATCCGCCGGGCGTTGGAACAAAGGACTGATTTTTGACGAACTTTCTGCGCAACGGGTCGCTGCTTGCCTTTATGCTGGCGGCAATCGTCACGCTCTGCGCGGCATCGTCGGCGTTTGCGGTCGAACCGATCAAGATTGCCCGCGACGACGTGGCGCTCGACCTTTCGGGTGCCGTCGCAATCTACCGCAACCAAGGCGAGAATTTCCAGGTCTCGACGGCACCCGGCCCGGACGGCATCGTGCGGCGCATCGAGGTCGAGGCCAATGACGCGCGCTCGACCGGCGACTGGGCGGTGTTCGCGCTCGCTAACACCACCGACCAGCAGCTCGACAGGCTGATTGTCGCACCGCATTTCCGGCTGGTGAATTCCGGCCTGTTCTGGCCGGATCTCGGCTCGACCCGTATCGCTGCGATCACGCCCAGCGAAGGCTTTGCGCTCGACCGCCAGACCAGCCCCGACGCCGACGTGTTCCGGGTGACGTTGAACCCCGGAACGGTGATCACCTTCATCGCCGAGCTCGCCTCGCCCAAGCTGCCGCAGGTCTATCTGTGGGATCCTGAATCCTACAAGGACTCGGTCAATTCCTACACGCTGTTTCGTGGCATCGTCATCGGCATCGCCGGCCTGCTGGCGCTGTTCCTGACCATTCTTTTCGTCGTCAAGGGGACCTCGATGTTCCCGGCGACGGCGGCCCTTGCCTGGGCGGTGCTTGCGTATATCTGCGTCGATTTCGGCTTTCTTAACAAGATCATAGAAATATCCCCGGGCAACGAGCAGATGTGGCGCGCCGGAACGGAGGTGGCGCTTGCGGCGACCTTCGTGGTGTTCCTGTTTGCCTATCTCAACCTCAACCGGTGGCACGGCCATTTCAGCTACGGCGCGCTGGTCTGGATTCTCGGGCTGGTGCTGATCGCCGGCGTCGCCATCATCGATCCGGCGGTTGCCGCCGGCATTGCCAGGCTGTCCTTCGCAGCCACCGCACTGACGGGGCTCGGCTTGATCATCTTCCTCGGTATCCGCGGTTACGACCGCGCCATCATGCTCGTGCCCAGTTGGGTGATGGTTCTGCTGTGGCTATGCGGATCGTGGATGGCGATCACCGGCATGCTGGACAACGATATCGCCCAGCCGGCGCTGGGCGGCGGGCTGATCCTCATCATCCTGCTGATCGGCTTCACGGTGATGCAGCACGCTTTTGCTGGCGGCGCCCTGCATCAGGGCCTGTTCTCCGATCTCGAGCGGCAGGCGCTGGCGGTTGCCGGATCGGGCGATACTGTGTGGGACTGGGACGTGCTGCGCGACCGCGTCGTCACTCGTCCCGACGTCAGCATTCAGCTCGGCCTTGCTCCCAACAGTCTCGGCGGTCCCGCCCGCAACTGGCTGCCGGTGCTGCATGCCGACGACCGCGACACGTTTCGCACGACGCTCGACGTGGTGCTCGAGCACCGGCGTGGCCGGGTGTCGCAAAACTTCCGCCTGCGCGGCGCCGACGGGCACTATCACTGGTTTGCGCTGCGCGCCCGGCCGGTGATCGGCTCGGACGGCGAGGTCATCCGCTGCGTCGGCACCATGGTCGATGTGACGGAGCAGAAGAAGTCCGAGGAACGGCTGCTGCACGACGCCGTGCACGACAATCTGACCGGCTTGCCCAACCGCGAGCTGTTCATGAACCGGCTGGAGGCGATCATTTCGATCGCCCGCACCGAAGAGAAGGTGCGCCCGACCGTCTTCGTCATCGACATCGATCGCTTCAAGCAGGTCAATGACGGGCTCGGCATCTCGGCCGGCGATACCATCCTTTTGACCATAGCGCGGCGGCTGCACCGGCTGCTCAAGCCGAAGGATTCGCTGTCGCGCTTTGCCGGCGACCAGTTCGCGCTGATGCTTTTGTCGGAGCAGGATCCGGCTCGCATCGCGGCCATCGCCGATGCCATCAAGCACGCCATCAACAACCCGATCACCTTCGCCAAGCGCGAGATCGTGCTGACCGCCTCGATCGGGCTGATCACCTGGACGTCCACGCAGACCTCGGCCGAGGACATGGTCAAGGATGCCGAGCTTGCCATGCATCAGGCCAAGCGCTTCGGCGGCGACAGGATCGAGCCGTTCCGGCCCGCCTTCCGCACGGTCGGCACCGACCGGCTGCAGTTCGAGTCCGACCTGCGCCGCGCCATCGAGCGACGCGAATTCACGCTTGCCTATCAGCCGATCGTGCGGCTCGAGGACGGCAGCGTTGCCGGCTTCGAAGCGTTGCTGCGCTGGGACCATCCGCGGCGCGGCATGATCCCGCCGGCGGATTTCATTCCGGTTGCCGAAAACTGCGGCCTGATCGTGCAGCTTGGGCTGTTCGCCATGCAGCAGGCTGCCGAAGACCTGGCGGGATGGCAAAAGCAGATCGGCGATGCGCCGCTGTCGGTCTCGGTCAATCTGTCCAGCCGCCAGCTCATCCGCCGCGACCTGGTCAGCGACGTCCGCTCGGTGATCGCGCGAGCCAACCTGAAACCGCGCTGCTTCCGGCTCGAACTCACCGAATCGCTGGTGATGGACAATCCCGAGCAGACCGCCCATGTGCTGACCAAGCTGAAGCAGCTTGGCATCGGCCTGTCGCTGGATGATTTCGGCACCGGCTATTCATCGCTGGCCTATCTGACGCGCTTTCCGTTCGACACCATCAAGATCGACAAGAGCTTCGTCGACGACGCGACGCCGAAACGCGCGGTGCTGCTCAAGTCCATGGTCAACATGGCACATGAGCTCGGCCTGTCGGTCGTTGCCGAAGGCATTTCGGACGAGAGCGATGCGCTGGAGCTGCGGCAGATGGGCTGCGAATACGTGCAGAGCTTCATGTTCGGCGCGCCGATGCCCGGCGACCAGGTGCTGAAGACGCTGAAGGAACAGTATCCGCTCACTCAAGCGTGACAAGTTTCGGGGACGTGATGAGGCTCAGGCGTGACCGGCAGCCAGGCTGAGATGCGCGAGATCGATGCCGATCGAGGCAAGGATCCGGTCGTATTTGCGGTCGATGTCGGCGTCGAACAGAAGCTCGGCACTTGCCGGGCAAGTCAGCCATCCATTCTCGGCGATCTCGTTTTCAAGCTGGCCCGCGCCCCAGCCGGCATAGCCGAGAGCCATCAGAGCCCGCCGGGGTCCGCGGCCGGAGGAGATGGCGCGCAATATGTCGACGGTCGCGGTCAGGCAGACGTCGTCGGAAACGGCGAGCGAGGATTCCACCCGGTAGTCGCCCGAATGCAGGACGAAGCCGCGGCTGCGATCCACCGGTCCGCCATTGCGCACGACGAAGTCGCGCGCCGGCGCCGGCAGTCGGATCGCCTCCATCTCATTCATGATGCCAAGTTGCACGAGCAGGTCCGGAAACAGCATCTGCTGCGTCTGGTTGATGATCAGCCCCATCGCGCCTTCGTCGCTGTGCGCGCAAATGTAGATGACAGAGCGCGTGAAGCGGTCGTCCTTCATGCCGGGCATGGCGATCAGGAACTGGTCGTCGAGAAAGCCGGGTCCTGTGGCCGTCCTTTTATGGCGCAACAAATCCATGGCCACAGCGTAACGCGTTTCCGAAGCCTCGAAAAGATGGGCGGCGCTCGATTTGATCAGGCTCGTAAATCGAAGGTCACGCAAATATGATGCCGGCCGCGTCATGAAATCATTGTGCGGCCATCAACGGACGATCAAATCACCGTCATGCAAAGCTTGAAAATCCTGCTGCTTGGTGTGGCCATTGGATCGGCGACTGGCCTCCCAGCCGCAGCCTCCTCGTCGGCCTGGTATAACAGCGAAGGCGGCAGGGTGAGGCTGGTGACGAGCGGCAAAGCCGACGAGGCCGGACGTCTCCAGGGCGTCCTCGACATTGCGCTGAAGCCTGGCTGGAAAACCTATTGGCGCGATCCGGGCGATGCGGGCGTGCCGCCACAGATCGACGTCTCGGCCAGCACCAACATTGCCGACGCGACGCTTTTATTTCCGCCGCCGCAGCGCCATGACGACGGCTATGGCAAATGGGCCGGCTACGACCACCCGGTTTCGTTGCCGGTGACGTTCACGCTTGCCGCGCCCGGCCAGCCGGCCGTCATCGATGCGGACATTTTCCTCGGCATCTGCGAAACCATCTGCATCCCGGTGCAAACAAGACTGACCGTCGATCCCGGCGCCGATCCGGACAACGCCGAGGACGCGGCACTGGTCAAGGCAGGCCTTGCCACCCTGCCCGCCACGGCAACGCCCGATTTCGGCATAAATGTACTGCCGGGCGATCACGAAACGCTGATTGTCGAAGCGAGCGTTCCGGGCAGCCCCGAGGGCGCCGACTTCTTCGTTGCCGGCGAACGCGACTACATGTTCGGTGCCCCGGCACGCATTGAAAAGGATGGCAAGCTGATCTTTACTGTGCCGATCCTCGACAGGCCGTCGACCACGCCAACGGATGGCGGCCTGCACTACACACTGACAAGTGCCGCAGGCGCGGTCGAAGGCCTGTTGCCATTCCCGTGATGCCAACGTCTGGACGGTTGCCGGGCGCGCCTTAATTCGCTATCGCAAGGACACTCCCTTCCATTTCCAAACGAGGACCATCATGACGATCTCCGTTGGCGACAAACTGCCCAATGCGACCTTCAAGACAATGACCGCCGATGGTGCAAAGCCGATCACGACGGGCGAGATATTCTCAGGAAAGACGGTCGTGCTGTTTGGCGTTCCAGGCGCTTTCACGCCGACCTGCAGCAACAATCATCTGCCCGGCTACCTGGACAATTACGACGCCATCCTGGCGCGCGGCGTCGACACTATCGCCGTTGTCTCGGTCAACGATGTTCACGTCATGGGGGCTTGGGCCCGCTTCAGCGGCGGTGAAGGCAAAATCCTTTATCTTGCCGATGGCAATGGCGATTTCGCCAAATCGGTCGGCCTCGACGCCGACCTCTCCAGCGGCGGCATGGGGCTGCGCTCGAAGCGTTTTTCGATGATCGTCGAGGACGGCAGGGTCACCGCACTCAATGTCGAGACAAAGCCCGGCGTCGACGAATCCGGTGCGGCTCACATTCTCGGACAGCTTTCCGTCCTGGCGACAGCTTAGGCCTGGGACGGCGGCGGGGCGCCTTCGAGCGCTCAACGTCCAAAGGACGCTGACTTTTGCATCGGCGCATGATCCTTCCGAAAGCCGACCCGGTTTTCGGGGCCATGTGTCGGCCCTTCGGGACTGCTTGCTTTTGAGGACCTCGATTATGTCTGACATCTTGTGGCGCAGCGTCGCGATCGGCATCGGCGCAACCGCGCTTATGGATGTCTGGGCGATTTTCCTGAACAAGGCCTTTGCCCAACCGCGGCCGAACTGGGGGCTGGTCGGCCGCTGGGTCTGGCATCTCAGGGAAGGCAAGGTCTTCCATGACGACATTGGCAAGGCCTCGCCCTACCTGCATGAATCAGTACTTGGCTGGACCTTTCATTATGCTGTCGGTATCGTCTACGGCATCATACTGGTCGTGCTGGCCGGGACGGCCTGGCTCACCGCGCCGACCTTCCTGCCGGCCTTTATCCTCGGCATCGTCACCGTCGGCGCCGGGTGGTTTCTGCTGGCGCCCGGCATGGGTGCCGGCTGGGCCGCTTCGAAGCGGCCCAATCCGATGCAGGTCCGCGCCCTCAATCTTGTGTCGCATACGGTGTTTGCCATCGGACTGTTCGGCACCGCCCTCCTGATCCGCTGACACGCCAATTCAACCGGATCAATAACTCTGGGTCGAGCGCCGAACCTTCTTGGCCGCCGATTGCCTGGACTGGGTGCCTTCCTTCGGCGGCACGGACGCGAGCACGGCTTTCGCCGACTTCGTCTTGAATGGCGCCATGCCGAGCCGCGCCAATTCGTCGGCGCGCTCGTTCTCAGGATGGCCGGCATGGCCCTTGACCCAATGCCAGGTGACCTGATGGCGGTTGCGCGCCGCGTCGAGCTGCTGCCACAGCTCGGCATTCTTCACCGGCTGCCGGGCGGCGGTCTTCCAGCCGTTGCGCTTCCAGCCATCGATCCAACCGAAAATGCCGTCCTTGACGTAGTTGCTGTCGGTATAAAGGTCGACGACGCAAGGCTCCTTGAGCGCGTTGAGCGCCGAGATCGCCGCCAACAACTCCATGCGGTTGTTGGTGGTCAGAGCCTCGCCACCATGGAGCTCCTTGATGGCGCCGTTGAAGCGCAGGATTGCGCCCCAGCCGCCAGGCCCGGGATTGCCCGAACAGGCACCATCGGTGAAGATTTCAACGCGCTTGGTCATGTCAGTCCATATTCGGAAGGAGAGTTGATCGCCCGGTGGAAGCGCATCCGGCGAATATACTCGGTCGGGTCGCGTTTCATCACCAGCCCGCCGTCCGGAACCGTCAGCCAGTCGTAGAGCCGGGTCAGCATGAAGCGCAGCGCGGAGCCGCGCGCCAGCATCGGCAGCGCAGCTTTCTCGTCACTGCTCAACGGCCGCACGCTTTGGTAGCCGGCAAGCAGCGCCGTGCCCTTGGTCAGATTGAAGGAAAAATCCTTCTCGAAGCACCAGGCGTTCAGGCACGTGGCAACGTCATAGGCGTAGAGGTCGTTGCAGGCGAAATAGAAGTCGATCAGCCCGGACAGTTTCTCGCCGAGGAAGAACACATTGTCCGGGAAAAGATCGGCATGGATGATGCCTTGCGGCAGACCGTCCGGCCAGTTCCGCTCGAAATCGGCGAAATCGGCATCGACCTCGGCCGCCAGTCCCGGCTCGACCTCGTCGGCGCGGGCGCGGGCGGCATTCCACAGCTTGCGCCAGCCATCGATGGCAAGCGCGTTGGGGCGGGTCATCGGAAAATCCGCGCCGGCGAGATGCAGTGCCGCCAGCGCCTTGCCGACCTCGCCGCAATGCGCAGCCGTCGGCCGCCGCAGCGACAGGCCTTCGAGAAAGGTGATGATGACCGCCGGCCGACCGGCAAGTGTTCCGATCACACCGCCATCATGTGCGGTGACCGGGAGCGGACACGAAATGCCCTTTCTGGCGAGGTGAGCCATAAGGCCGAGAAAGAACGGCAGGTCAGCCTTGTCGACGCGCTTCTCGTAAAGCGTCAGGATGTAGGAGCCGCTGCTGGTGTGCAGCAGAAAATTCGAGTTTTCGGTGCCTTCGGCGATGCCCTTGTAGGACAGGAGGTCGCCGACCGGATAGTTCTTGAGGAATGCGCCGAGCTCGCCCTCGTTGACGTCGGTATAGACCGCCATCGTTGTTACGCGGCCCCGTTGACGAAGGCCATGTCGGCAGCCGTCAGTTCGACATCGCGCAACACCCGCATCACCGGAAAGTCCTCCGTCTCCGTCGCCGTTACGGCCAGCTCGATGGTCACGTCGAAGCGCTGCCTGAACGCATCGACGATCTCGTCGACGATGATCTCCGGCGCCGAGGCGCCCGCCGACAGGCCGAGCGTCGAAATGCCGGCAATCTCATTCCACGGAATTTCGGACGCGCGCTGCACGAGAAGCGACATCGAGGCGCCGGCGCGCTCGGCCACTTCGACCAGGCGCCGCGAGTTGGAGGAGTTAGGTGCGCCGACAACGAGGAAGAGATCGGCGCCGGCCGCTGTTTCCTTGACCGCTTCCTGGCGATTGGTGGTGGCATAACAGATCGATTCCGCCGCCGGCGCGTGCAGCTCGGGAAAACGCTGCTGCAGGGCGCGAATGATACCGGCGGTGTCCTCGACCGACAGCGTCGTCTGGGTCACGAAGCCGAGCGCCTGCGGGTCTGCAGGCACGAAGCTTGCGGCGTCGGCTTCGGTCTCGATCAGAGTGACCGCGCCATCCGGCAACTGGCCCATTGTGCCGATCACCTCGGGATGCCCGGCATGGCCGATCAAAAGCACGTGGCGGCCAAGCCGCTGATGACGCATTGCCTGCTTGTGGACTTTCGAAACCAGCGGGCAAGTCGCGTCGAGATAGAAGAGGTTGCGCGACTGGGCGTCGGCCGGCACCGATTTCGGCACGCCATGCGCCGAAAAGACGACCGGGCTCTGGCGATGCTCGGGCGGGATTTCGGAGAGCTCCTCGATGAACACCGCGCCGAGGCTTTGCAGCCCTTCGACGACGTAGCGGTTGTGCACGATCTCGTGGCGGACATAGACCGGCGCGCCGTATTTCTTCAGCGCCAGCACGACGATCTGGATGGCACGGTCGACGCCGGCACAGAAACCGCGCGGCTGGCAAAGCCGGATGGTCAGCGGTGGCTTTGTGTGAAGCATGATTGCATCTTACGCTGATTGTAGGCCGGTTGATCGGACTGTGACTTCTGAGCTCTAGGCGCGAAATGAGGTGCGCGGCCCTGCCCTGTCAAGGGTAGTGGCGGCGATCATTGGTCTTTCGCCGGGCGGCGGAGCCAGGAGATAAGGACACCGGCAAGGGCGGCGGCAAGGCCGTACCAGGTTATCGCATATTGCAGATGGCTGTTCGGCAGGTCGATGACGGTGACGCCGCCGACCGGCAGCCCGCCGGGGTTGGGCGTGGCGTTCGCATCGATGAAGATCGGCACCAGCGCCGCACCTGCCGGCAGGCCGGCGCTCGAGGCCATCGCATCACGATCCTTCCAGTAGAAGATGTTCTTCTGCGGATCATTGTCGGGAAGCATCATCGAGGGCCTGGCCGGCAGCGGGTTGCGGGCGAGCCCCGTCACCGTCACTTCGCCCGTTACCTGCCCCTGCGGCCGCTTGGCTGAGTCCTTGAAATCGTAAGGCACGAAGCCGCGGTTGATCAGTACGAAACGGCCATCGTCGAGTTGCAGCGGCGTGAAGACATCGAAACCGGACTGGCCTTCCCAGGTGGCGAGGAAATGCCGCTCGCCTTGATGCAGGAAAGTGCCGGTCACCGTTACCGGCGTGTAGTCCACGTCGCGGGTGGCAGCAAACCGCTTTTCGACCTCGGCCAATGGCACGGGCGCCGAATGCGTGCGCTGGTCTATCGTCTCGAGAAGGCCCTCTTTCCAGTGCAGGCGCTGAACCTGCCAGGTGCCGAGCGCCAGCAGGATCAAAAACACGATGATACCCAGGCCGAGCGCCAATGCGCGCTTGGGCCGCGACCGGCCGGCCACCAAACCTGATGCCTCGCTCATTCGCCGCGGTCCAGTCGGCCCTCGGCCGCCTTGTTGCGGTATTGCAGCGTCAGCAGCACGCCCTTGATCAGCCGGAGCGCCGCCAGGCAAAGCACCAGCGTCAGCGGAATCCACAGCAACAGATGCAGCCAGAGCGGCGGATTGAGCGTCACCTCCGTCCACAACGCCAGGCCGACGACGATGAAGCCGATGATCAGGATAACGAACACCGCCGGCCCGTCGCCGGCATCGGCGAAGGAATAATCGAGGCCGCAATTGGTGCAGCGATTGCCAACCGTGAGGAATCCAGAAAACAGCTTGCCCTCGCCGCAGCGCGGGCAGCGGCCATGCAGGCCGGCCGAGATCGGGTCGATTGGTGGCCAGATCGCCTTGTCGTCGCTCATCGGATCATCCTAGGAGCATTTGCCGCAAAAGATAAGGCGGCCACGTCGCCGCAGCCGCCTTGTCGACTTCCTCAGGTCGATCTCAATGCGGTTCGATCATCGCGCCGTTCGATGCCCAGACGTAGATCGAGGCAAACAGGAACAGCCACACCACGTCGACGAAGTGCCAGTACCAGGCGGCGGCCTCGAAGCCGAAATGCTGCTTGGGCGTGAAGTCGCCCTTCATGGCGCGGATCAGGCAGACCAACAGGAAGATCGTGCCGATGATGACGTGGAAGCCGTGGAAGCCGGTCGCCATGAAGAAGGTGGCGCCGTAGATCGAATCCCTGAAGCCGAACGGCGCGTGCATGTACTCGTAGGCCTGCACCATGGTGAACAGCATGCCGAGGCCGACGGTCAGCACCAAGCCATTGATCAGGCCTTTGCGGTCGCCGTGGATGAGCGAGTGATGCGCCCATGTCACCGTGGTGCCCGACAGAAGCAGGATGACGGTGTTGTAGAGCGGCAGATGGAAGGGGTCGAGAACTTCGATGCCCTTGGGCGGCCAGACGCCGCCGGTGAAGGCGGTGCGGGCGTATTGATGGACCTCGCCCGGAAACAGGCTGGCGTCGAAGAAGGCCCAGAACCAGGCGACGAAGAACATCACCTCGGAGGCAATGAACATGATCATGCCGTAGCGCAGATGCAGCGACACGACGCGGGTGTGGCGACCCTCATGCGCCTCCTTGATGGTGTCAGACCACCAAGCGAACATCGTGTAGATGACGATCAAAAGGCCAATGAAGAACAGCCACGGATTGGCAATGTTGAAACCGAAGATCGGGAAATCGCCGCCCTTGAGATACTGCATGTAACAGACGCCGCCGATCGCGGTCACCAGTGCCCCGACGGAGCCCAGGAAAGGCCACGGGCTCGGGTCGACGAGATGATAGTCATGCTGTGGTTTTGCGTGTGCGTCTGCCATATCAACCCCCGAGGCTTGCTTCGGTATCTGAAATCTTGTTGCGGCGGCCGTCGGCCGGCACCGATGATGCGACCGGCTTGGTCTTGTCGACCGGGAACATCGTGTAGGACAGGGTAATCGTCCTCAAATCCTTCAATTCCGGCGCGTTGACGATGTCGGGATCGACATAGAACACGACCGGCATGTCCAGCGTCTCGCCCGGCTTCAGCGTCGTGTCGGTGAAGCAGAAACACTCGACCTTGTTGAAGTAAGGCCCAGCCAGTTCCGGCTGCACGTTGAAGGTGGCGCGTCCGGTGATGGGCCGGCTGAATTTGTTCGTCGCGCTGAAATGCGCCTCGGCGGTCTCGCCGATCTTGATGGTGATCGAGCGGTCGACCGGCTGGAATTGCCAGGGAACGCCGGCGGTGTTGGCATCGAAGCGGATGGTGATGTCGCGGTCGAGCACCCTATCGGCATATTGCTGGGTCGCCCGTTTGACGGTGCCGCCGTAGCCTGTCGCCTGGCAGAACATCGCATAGAGCGGCACTGCGGCGTAGGCCATGCCGATCATGCCGCCGAAGAACGCGATGCAGACGGCAGCGACGACGCGGTTCGTATTCTTCTTCGTAGGATCGGTGACTGTTTGCCTGGTCATCGTCAGCTCACATCGAGCCAGGGAAACTGTGGCCAAATTTCACGATGGTCGCGACGTAGAATATGACGACCAGCGCCGCCAGCGCGAAACCGATTGCGGCCGAGCGATTGCGGCGCGCCTTCTGCTGACGTTCGGTCAGCGTGACCAGTTCAAGCTTCTTTTCGGCCATGCTCATGCTCCGCCGACGGTCAGCGCGCGCGCGACGACGCAATCGCCAAGGTAGGTGGCGAAGATGGCGAAGAGATAAAGCAGCGAATAGCCGAACAAGGCCTTGGCCGGCTTCATCGCCCTGTCGTCATCGGCCATTTGCAGCACCTTCCACGCATACCATAGGAAGCCGACGCCGAGCAGCAACGCAACGATGCCATAGGCCGGCGTGGTGAAGCCAAGAACCCATGGCAGCACGCCAACCGGCGCGAGGACCAGCGCATAGGCAAAGATCTGGCGCCTGGTCGCGGGATGGCCGGCGACATTCGGCATCATCGGAATGCCTGCCTTGGCGTAGTCCTCCGACTTGAACAGCGCGAGCGCCCAGAAATGCGGCGGCGTCCACAGGAAGATGATCAGGAACAGCACCAAGCTTTCGAGGCTGACCGATCCGGTTACCGCCGCCCAGCCGATGACCGGCGGAATGGCGCCGGCAGCACCGCCGATGACGATGTTCTGCGGCGTCCAGCGCTTCAGCCACATCGTATAGATGACGGCATAGAAAAAGATGGTGAAGGCCAGAAGCGATGCGGCCAACCAGTTGACCAGCACGCCGAGCGTCATCACCGACAGAACCGACAGCACCAGCCCGAAACTCAATGCCTCGCCTGGCCGGATGCGGCCGGCCGGCACGGGACGGCCGGCGGTGCGCGTCATCACCGCATCGATGTCTGCGTCGTACCACATGTTGAGCGCACCGGACGCGCCAGCTCCAATGGCAATAGCCAGGATCGCGATCACCGCCAGCAGCGGATTGATGGTTACCGGGGCGGCGACCATGCCGACAAACGCGGTGAACACCACCAGCGACATGACGCGCGGCTTCAGCAGGGCGAAAAAATCGCCCGCCGTCGCTTCCGACATGCGGAAGCCTGGCTCGTCAATCAGTCTGTCTTCGGCAAGGGCCATGCGTACTTAAAGTCCATCATTCCGTTGGCCAAAACCGCCGGTCGGCCGGCGGTTCCGTATTAAAGGAGGCAACCGCCTACTTGATCTTCGGCAACTGTTCCCACTGGTGGAACGGCGGCGGCGAAGGCAGTTGCCATTCCAGCGTGGTCGCACCCTCGCCCCAAGGATTGGCGCCGGCGACACGCTTCTTCTGGAACGCCTCGAAGACGCCGAACAGGAAGATGACGACGCCGACAGCCGAGATGTACGAGCCGTAGGACGACACCATATTCCAGCCGGCGAAGGCATCCGGATAGTCGATATAGCGACGCGGCATACCGGAAAGACCGAGGAAGTGCTGCGGGAAAAAGACCAGGTTGACGCCGACGAAAGTGACCCAGAAGTGGGTGTTGGCGATCACCGGCGAATACATGTAGCCGGTCATTTTCGGGAACCAGTAGTACCAGCCGGCGAAGATGGCGAAGACCGCGCCCAGCGACAACACGTAGTGGAAGTGCGCGACCACGAAATAGGTGTCGTGCAGCGGGCGGTCGAGGCCGGCATTGGCCAGCTGCACGCCGGTGACGCCGCCAACAGTGAACAGGAAGATGAAGCCGATCGCCCACAGCATCGGCGTCTTGAGCGAAATCGACCCGCCCCACATGGTGGCGATCCACGAGAAGATCTTCACACCCGTCGGCACCGCGATGACCATGGTGGCAAAGACGAAATAGCGCTGGGTGTCGAGCGACAGGCCCGTCGTGTACATGTGGTGGGCCCAGACGATGAAGCCCACCGCGCCGATGGCAACCATCGCATAGGCCATGCCTAGATAGCCGAACACCGGCTTCCTCGAAAAGGTCGAGATGATGTGGCTGATGATGCCGAAACCCGGGAGGATCAGAATGTAGACCTCCGGATGGCCGAAGAACCAGAACAGGTGCTGGAACAGGATCGGATCGCCGCCGCCGTCCGGGGCGAAGAAGGTGGTGCCGAAATTACGGTCGGTCAACAGCATGGTGATGCCGCCAGCCAACACTGGAAGCGACAGAAGCAGCAGGAAGGCGGTGATCAACACCGACCAGGCGAACAGCGGCATCTTGTGCATGGTCATGCCGGGCGCGCGCATGTTGAAGATGGTGGTGATGAAGTTGATGGCGCCAAGAATCGAGGAGGCGCCGGCGATGTGGATGGAAAGGATCGCCAGGTCCATGGCCGGTCCGGGCTGGCCCGATGTCGATAGCGGCGGATAAAGCGTCCAGCCGCCGCCGACGCCGTAGGCGCCGGGCGCACTCGGGACGAAGGCCGAGATAATCAGCAGGATGAAAGCCGGCGGCAGCAGCCAGAACGAGACGTTGTTCATGCGCGGGAAGGCCATGTCCGGCGCGCCGATCATGATCGGCACCATCCAGTTGGCAAAACCGCCTATCAGCGCCGGCATCACCATGAAGAAGATCATGATCAGCGCATGCGCGGTGGTGAAAGCATTGTACATGCTCTTGCCGCCGTCGATGGCGGCGTCACCATTCATGCCGTAGACCATCTGCGCCAGGCCAGTGAATATCTGGATGCCCGGCTCCTGCAATTCCATGCGCATGACGACCGACAAGGCGCCACCGATGCAGCCCGCCATGATCGCGAAGATCAGATAAAGCGTGCCAATGTCCTTGTGGTTGGTCGAATACACCCACCGGACCAAGCCATGATACGGCTTGTGGTCGTGGTCGTCGTGAACTGCAGCGTCTGCCATGATCGGCTCCGTTCCCTGAATCTTTTCTGGTCGCGGCATCAGTTGCCGGCGGCCGCTACCTTGTTCGTGCCATCGACCTCGGCCATCAGCGCCTTGTTGGCGCCGGGAAGGTCGGTCTTGGCTGCCGCCAGCCAGGTCTTGTATTGCGCATCGGAGACGACGCGAATAGCGATCGGCATGAAGGCGTGGTCCTTGCCGCAGAGTTCGGAACACTGGCCATAATAGAGGCCTTCCTTGTCGGCCTTGAACCACACCTCGTTGATGCGGCCCGGCACCGCATCGGTCTTGATGCCGAAGGACGGCATGGCAAAGGCGTGAATGACGTCGGTCGCCGTCACCAGCACCCGGGTCATGGTGTTGACCGGCACCACCATCTCATTGTCGACGGCGAGCAGGCGCGGATACTCGGCGCGATCTTCCTTACCGGCAGCAGCCCTGTCGGCATCCTGAAGGATCGCGGAATTGAAGGAAAGCGTATTGTCGACCTGGTATTCGTAGTCCCAGTTCCACTGATTGCCGGTCGCCTTGACGGTCAGCTTGGCTTCTTCCGGCGGCGTGTACTGCGCGGTCAGCAGCTGGAACGAGGGAATGGCGAGACAGAGCAGGATGACGACGGGACCGACAGTCCAGATGACCTCGATCAGCGTGTTGTGGCTGGTGCGCGACGGGGTCGGGTTAACGCTCGCCCGGAACCGCAAAATGCAGTAGGCGATCAGGAAAAGCACCAAGGCGGTGATCACAATGATGAACGCGAACGAGTAGTTCCCGAACCACTCGATCTGCCTCATAATGTCGGTCGCCGCAGGCTGAAAACTGGTTTCCCAAGGCTGGGGCTGGGCTGCACGAGCCGATGCAGCAGCAAACAACGTGGCGGCGGCACTAGCTACGATTTTGGCGGTTGCCAGGAATTTTCTCATCGCCCTCGTCATCTCCCAGTTCCTCGCGATCGGACCGCAAGAATGTCGAACAATGCCGGGACGGGAATCCCGGACAATTCAAGGCTGGTTCAAACCATACTCTATTTGCCTCCGCAAGAAAGGAGCGCCGGAACCCGTGCGGCATTTTTGCGCGCAAGCGCGGCGCTGGCTTCGTGCGGTGACGGCTCGCCGCGAATCACCAGAGCGACATCCGAGTAGAATGAGCCGCGCGGCACGCGGAACCGTCGCAATTAGGGCGAAATTGGCACGGAAAAGCGCATTGTCGCCTGTGTCGGGGCAGATCGCCGGGGTCTCGTCCTTTACTTGGGTTTAGTGCGGCTTAAAGTGCCGTGATTCGCAATGGAGCCGTCATGAACCCTTGGCTTTCGAGAACCTTGGCGAAGGTCATCCTTGTTGCCGCCGCAATAGCCTTGCCCGGCGCCGGCCTGGCCAATGCCGCGCAGCCAAGCGGCACGGTGAAGTCGACGCATGGGGCGTGGTCGATCATCTGCGATACGCCGGCCGGTGCTGCGTCCGAACAATGCGTGATGATGCAGAACGTCGTCGCCGAGGACCGCCCGGAAATGGGTCTTTCCGTCGTCGTGCTGCGTACAGCCGACAACAAGGCCGAAATCCTTCGCGTACTGGCGCCGCTCGGCGTGCTGTTGCCCAACGGGCTCGGCCTCAATGTCGACGGCAAGGATATCGGCCGCGCCTATTTCGTGCGCTGTTTCCAGGACGGCTGCTACGCCGAGGTCATCCTGGAAAAGCCGCTGCTCGACACGCTGAAGACCGGTACGTCCGCCACCTTCATCGTCTTCCAGACGCCGGAAGAGGGCATCGGCATTCCCGTCGACCTCAAGGGTTTCGCCGACGGCTTTGCCGCCCTGCCTTGAGGCTGCGCGTTTGACGCTGAAACTGCTCGACGCGGGCGACTTCGAGATATTCAAGCGAATCCGCCTGGAGGCTTTGCGCGCTGCGCCCGAAGCCTTCGCCAGCAGCGCAGCGGAATGGGAGCAACTTCCCGACGAGGAATGGCGGCGGCGCCTGACGAACAACCTGGTTGTCGTCAGCTTTCGGAGCGGGGAACCTGTCGGCATAATGGGCCTGATGCGCCAGCCGGCCAGCAAGATGGCGCACCGCGCGACGATCGTCATGGTCTATTTGCGCGGCAGCGAGCGTGGCGGCGGATACGCCGTCAAGATGCTCAATCTGCTGCTCGATCACGCCCGAGCATTGGGCATAAGGCAGGTCGAGCTGGCTGTAAGTGCTGAAAATCCAGCGGCCATACGATTCTATCAACGAGAAGGTTTTCACGAAATAGGCTGCATACCGGCCGCCTTTCTTCATGAAGGCAGGGAGATCGACGAAATCATGATGGCACGCCGCGTGACTTAGGTCGTGGTGTTCCACCGTGAAGTTGCCGAACGGCGCCCAGGCGCCTACATGCCGTAAAATCACTTATCAAGAGGCCAGCGCCATGAACAGCCTGATCGGCCAATTCGACATTTCCGACGATCGCATCAAGCAGATCGTCGCCGAGACTATAAACGGCGCCGACGACGGTGAACTGTTTCTCGAATACAGCGAAAGCGAAGCGCTAATGTTCGACAATGGCAAGCTGAAGACCGCCAATTTCAACACCGACCAGGGTTTTGGCCTGCGCGCAGTCGCCGGCGAGGCCAGCGGCTACGCCCATTCCAGTGATCTCTCCGAAGCCTCGCTGCTGCGCGCCGCCGATGCGGTTTCGACGGCGAAGAGCGGCTATTCCGGCACGCTTGCTGCGGCTCCCGCCCGCACCAACCGCCATCTCTACGGTGACGGAAACCCTATCCCCTCGCCTTCCTTCGAGACCAAGGCCAAGCTGCTCCAGGAAATCGATGCCTGGCTAAGGGCCGAGGATTCGCGCGTCCGACAGGTGACGGCGTCGCTCGCCGCCTCCTGGCAGCATGTCGAGATCGTGCGCGCTGATGGCCAGATGGTCCGCGACATCCGCCCGCTGGTCAGGATCAACGTGTCGGTGGTGGTCGGCGACGGTGACCGCCAGGAGAGCGGCTCCTACGGCATGGGCGGGCGCAAGGATTTTGGCGAATTCCTGATCGAGGACAGCTGGAAGCATGCGGCCAAGGAGGCGCTGCGGCAAGCACTGGTCAATCTCGAAGCGGTTCCCGCGCCTGCCGGCACTTTCGATATCGTGCTGTCGAGCGGCTGGCCGGGCGTCATGCTGCACGAGGCCGTCGGCCACGGGCTGGAAGGCGATTTCAACCGCAAGAAGACATCTGCCTTCGCCGGCCTGCTTGGCCAGCAGGTGGCGGCGAAAGGCGTCACCGTTGTCGACGACGGCACCATTCCCGAACGGCGTGGTTCGCTGACCGTCGACGATGAAGGCACGCCTTCTGCCCACAACGTGTTGATCGATGATGGCAAGCTGGTCGGTTACATGCAGGACCGCCAGAACGCGCGTCTGATGGGCATGAAAGCCACCGGCAACGGGCGGCGCCAAGGTTACGCACACGAGCCGATGCCGCGCATGACCAATACCTACATGACCGCAGGCGACATGGAGCCGGAGGAAATCATTGCCTCGGTCAAGAATGGCATCTATGCCGTGTCGTTCGGCGGCGGCCAGGTCGACATCACTTCGGGCAAGTTCGTGTTCGGCTGCACCGAGGCCTACATGATCGAGAACGGCAAGGTAACGCAGCCGATCAAGGGCGCCATGCTGATCGGCAACGGGCCGGATGCCATGCATCGTGTGGCGATGATCGGTAACGACATGAAGCTCGACACCGGCATCGGCATGTGCGGCAAGGCCGGACAGGGCGTGCCGGTCGGCGTCGGCCAGCCGCATCTCAGGATGAACCAGATGACGGTCGGCGGCACCAGGGTTTGATACGGCCGGCGGTCCGGCATCGCTGTTTCTAACACCCTGTCCGTCCTGTCGTCCCATTGAGCTATTCGAGCCTTGAATTGGGCGCGATCTTCACTTATCTTACGTTCGTCTTACATCCAGAGGAGCGCCATCATGGCTGCCGCGGAAAAGCTCGTGACCACCGTCTCGACCAAGGGACAGGTCATCCTGCCCAGTTCGATCCGGAAACGGAGAGAATGGGACGCCGGCACACGCCTTCTGGTCGAAGATACCCCGGAGGGCGTGCTACTGAAGCCTGCGCCAGTCTTCGCCGAGACGCGGCCAGAGGACGTGTTTGGATCGCTGCGCTATAGCGGCAGGCCGAAGACGTTGGAAGAAATGGACGCGGGCGTGCTCGCCGAAGCGCGGCGGCGCCATGCTCGCGATTGATACCAACCTGATCGTCCGCTACCTGACGGACGATCACCCGACTCAGTCTTCCCGCGCCCGCGCGTTGATCGATAGCCAGCCAGTCTTTGTCGCCGTCACGGTAATGCTGGAGGTTGAGTGGGTGTTGCGCAGCGCCTACGGTTTGGCACCGCTCGAAATCGCCCGCACGCTACGGGCGTTTAGCGGGCTCCCTACGGTAGAGGTGGAAGACGGGACGGTCGTGTCGTCCGCGCTCGACCTCTCGGAAAGGGGATTGGATTTCGCTGATGCGCTGCATCTGGGCAAATCTGCTCACTGCGTTGGCTTCGCGACTTTTGATCGTAAGTTCGTCATGGCAGCGCAGGCGGCTGGATATGACGGCGTGCAAGAAGCATAGCAGTTTATGGCCACCCAGCCTGGCATGAAGGCGCGCCGTTCAGGCATAGATACCGGAACGAGCGGCCCTCAGGTAAGCGAGAACCTTATCCGTCTTGCCTTCGCGAACCAGATCATAGGCGGTCTTTCCGACCCAGCCGGGATCGGCTGATGTTTGAACCAGATCGCTGCACGCACTTGATCGGTCATCTCGCCGGCCGTCGCCAGAATACGAATGATGGGGCTCAATGCGGCGTCGACCTTGCGCGCTCCGGTCTTAGCGGCAAACGTGTTGCGGGCGATGCCGCTCAGGCCCGCCAGTTCCGTCATAGTGACCCCCAGCGGTTTCAGCCATCCGCTTCGACGAGAGAAACGGCGTCCGCTCCTCGCCGCAGCGCGATGCCGAAATATCAAAGGCTTTGGCTTATTATAATTTCCTAGAATATTTGGCCGGCGTACGCTCAAATGCGCTTTTTTAGTGCGCATTTCACGCCCGATAAATGCTGCTAGCGCCTTCTCTTGGGCTTCTCCAGCAATGCCACTGCCTCGACATGTGGCGACCACAGGAACTGGTCGATCGGGATTACGCTCTTCAAGGCGTAACCGCCATCGAGGAGGATGCGAAGATCCCGGGCCAGCGTTGCCGGATTGCAGGACACCGCGGCGACGAGCGGCACGTCGGAGCGCGCGATCTGCTTCGACTGATCCTCGGCGCCGGCGCGGGGCGGGTCGAAGACTACGCCGTCAAAGGCATTCAACTCCTTGAATGTGAGCGGCCTCCGGAACAGGTCGCGACGTTCGCCGGTCACCCGCTTCAGGCCGCTGGCGAAACGGAATGCCCGGTCGAGCGCCGCGAGTGCTGCCGCATCGCCTTCCACCGCGTGAACCTCCGATCTTGCGGCCAGGCGCAGCGCGAAGCTGCCGCAGCCGGCGAAGAGATCGGCGACCTTTTTGGCGCGCGCGAAATGCTGGCCGACAATGTTGGCCATCGCCTGTTCGGCAGCCTCGGTTGCCTGCAGGAAAGCGCCCGGAGGCACTGCGACGGCGACGCCATCAAACAGGACGACCGGTTTCTTTGGTTCGATAATAATCTCGCCGTCGATCGACAGCCTGGCTAGCCCCTCGGCGATGACGAAGTTGGACGCGACGCGGCGCTGGTTCTCGCCGAGCTTGCCGGAATCGTGAACCGCGACATCAAGGCCGGAACCGGTCACTGTCACCGCCATGTGGAACGATTTGGTCGTGGTGCAGATCAGTCCGGCAAGCATCCTCAAACGGTCGAGCGCAGCGACGATCTGCGGCAGCGAGATCGGGCATTCCTCGATCGAGATGATCTCGGATGACAGCGCGCGAACAAAGCCGAACTGCATTCCCGCCTCGCTCCGCCGGGCGGTGAAGACGACGCGGCGGCGCGTGTGCGGCGCGCACGGCACCATCGCGCCGACATCGCAAGCGATGCCCCTGCTCTTCAGCGCATGCACGACTTTTTCATGCTTCCACCGGTGATAGGCTTCAGTCTCGAGATGCTGGACGGCGCAGCCGCCGCATGCGCCGAAATGCCGGCACGGCGGATCGACCCGCAACGGCGAAGCCTCAAGGACCGACATCAGCGTGGCGCGGTCTTTTCCCCGCGCGGCGGTGACGACCTCTCCCGGCAGCGCGAACGGAATGAAAACCTCGCCGGTTTCCGTCTCGGCGATGCCGTCGCCCTGCGAGCCCAACCTTGCGATCGTGAAACGGGTGCTCATCGCTTCTGGGTCTCGACGTTCTTGATGCCGCCGAGCAGGAACTCGCGGTTGCCGTCGCCGCCCTCTATCGGCGACAGATGCAGCCCCAGCGAGCGCCAGCCGGGAATGGTATCGAGCCAGTCCTGCATCAGGCCGGCAATACGCGCCGCATCATAGGGGTCCTTCAGCAGCCCGCCCTTGCCGATCGCCTCGCGGCCGGCCTCGAACTGCGGCTTGACCAGAAACACAGCCTTTGCGCCGTTCCCGGCCAAGGCAAGCGCCGGCGGCAGCGCCAGTTTCAGCGAGATGAAGCTGACGTCCGAGACGATGAAATCCGGCACACGGCCGCCGAGATCGGCTGCCGACAGTTCGCGCGCATTCAGGCCCTCAATTACCGTCACGCGCGGATCGCCGGCAATGTCGGGGTGCATCTGGCCGTGCCCGACATCGATCGCCGTGACATGCGCCGCGCCGCGTTCGAGCAGCACCTGCGTGAAGCCGCCGGTCGAGGCGCCGACATCGAGGGCTTCGCTGCCGGTGGGGTCGAGGCCGAAATGGTCGAGACCAGCCTTCAGCTTCAGTGCGGCGCGCGACACGTAACCTTGCGCCGGATCGTCAACGACGATGTTGCACTCAGGCAGAACGGCCTGGCTTGGCTTGCGGGCGACGATGCCATCGACCGTCACGGTGCCGCGCGCCACGGCATCGCGGGCACGCGAGCGGCTGGCAAACAGGCCGCGCTGGACGAGCAATTCGTCGAGCCTCTGGCGTATGCTGGCTGGCGGAAGGGAAGTCATCGGCCTTCATGGCGAATGCCAACGATGATGGCAAGGATATTGGCGATGAGACAAGGCATGGCTGGAAAAGCGGTGAACGCATCAAGCCGCTCCGCTACCAGTCGAACCTCGCGCCAGGCGCGACGCAATGCTAAGAACGAGATGCCGTCTTGTGGTCGAAACGCGGAGGAGGAAATGCTGACGGGAACCTGCCACTGCGGTGCCGCCCGCTGGACCCTGGAGGGCGATCCCGGTTCGGTCACTGCCTGCAACTGCACACTTTGCCGCCGCTACGGCACGCTCTGGGCTTACGACTATGTCGACGAACGCATCCGCCTTGCCGGGCCCGTAAGCGCCTATAGCCGCGTCGGAAAGGCTCATCCTTCACTTGAGATTCTCTTCTGTCCAACGTGCGCTTGCGTCCTGGCCTGGCGCGGTTTGCATCCGGATGCGGCTGGGCGCTACCGCATCGCCGTCAATTTGAGGCTTGCGCCGCCCGAGGCCGTCGCCGATCTCCCGATCGACCATTTCGATGGTCTCGACACATTCGAAGATTTGCCGAGAGATGGTCGCTGTGTGCGGGATATGTGGTTCTAGTTCCTAGAGTCTCTTCGGGATCATGCTTTTGAATATCGTCCGCGAAACCCGCCGTTCGACGGCCGGCGTCAGACCGTCGCTGTTGTAAAGCCGGACACCCGTGTGCGCGACCGGAAACAGCAGCGTAAACAGCATGTTGCGACTGTTCGCCGGCAATTTGATTCAAGCAGTTGAGATTTTGATTCAGACCGGCATCTTGCAGCCAAGTTGAATCGCTTCGGCGTCGCGGGAAATGTGTCTAAAAACTAGGCGCGCTGGGCCTGCGCGGTATGCCCCAACGCCACGAACACTGTGCGCACGATGCCGGCGCTGTCCAGCCCGGCATCGGCATACATCTTTTCCGGCTTGGCATGGTCGACGAAGGCGTCGGGCAGCACGAGCGGGCGCACCTTCAAGCCGCTCTCCAGCAGCCCTTCATGGGCCAGGAACTGCAGCACATGGCTGGCGAAGCCGCCGACCGCGCCCTCTTCCACCGTGACCAGGATCTCGTGCGAACGGGCCAGCCGCCGGATCAGGTCCTCGTCGAGCGGCTTGGCAAAACGGGCATCGGCGACCGTGGTCGAAAGCCCGGCCGCGCCAAGCTCCTCGGCCGCGGCAAGGCAATCCTGCAGTCTGGTGCCGAAGGAAAGCAGCGCAACCTTGGTGCCTTCCCTGACGATCCGGCCCTTGCCGATCTCCAATACCGAGCCGCGTTGCGGCATCTCGACGCCAACGCCGTTGCCGCGCGGGTAGCGGAAGGCGATCGGGCCGTCATCGAAGCTTGCAGCGGTGCGTACCATGTGGCGCAGCTCGGCCTCATCGGCCGCGGCCATGACGACGAAACCGGGCAGCGTCGCCAGGAAGGTCGTGTCGAAGGCGCCGCAATGGGTGGCACCATCGGCGCCGACGAAGCCGGCGCGGTCGATCGGAAAGCGCACCGGCAATTTCTGGATCGCCACGTCGTGAACGACCTGGTCGTAGGCGCGCTGGAGAAAGGTCGAGTAGATCGCCGCGAAAGGCTTGAAGCCTTCCGTGGCAAGGCCGGCGGCGAAGGTCACCGCATGCTGCTCGGCAATGCCGACATCGAAGGTCCTCGCCGGAAACGCTTCGCCGAACAGATCAAGCCCGGTGCCGGTCGGCATGGCGGCGGTGATGGCGACGATGCGGTCGTCCTCTCGGGCCTCCTGGATCAGACTTTCGGCAAACACCTTCGTATAGCTCGGCGCATTGGCGGGCGCCTTGGCCTGGGCGCCGGTGATGACGTCGAATTTGTTGACGCCATGATATTTGTCGGCCGCCGCCTCGGCCGGGGCGTAGCCCTTGCCCTTCTGGGTCACGACATGGATCAGCACCGGGCCGTCGGCATTGTCGCGGACGTTCTTCAGCACCGGGATCAGGTGCTCGAGGTTGTGACCGTCGATCGGGCCGATGTGGTAGAAACCCATCTCCTCGAACAGCGTGCCGCCGGTGACGTAACCGCGCGCGTGCTCGACCGCGCGCTTGATGGCGCGATCCGCGCGCTCGCCGAGATAGGACGTCAGCTTCTTGCCGAAATCGCGCAACCCAAGATAGGTCTTGCCTGAGGCGAGCCGCGCCAGATAGGCGCTCATCGCGCCGGTCGGCGGAGCGATCGACATGTCGTTGTCGTTCAAGATAACGATCAGCCGGGCATCGAGTGCGCCGGCATTGTTCATCGCCTCATAGGCCATGCCGGCCGACATGGCACCGTCGCCGATGACGGCAATGACATTGTTGCGGCCATCAGACAGATCGCGCGCCATCGCCATGCCGAGGCCGGCTGAAATCGAGGTTGAGGAGTGGGCTGCGCCGAACGGATCGTATTCGCTCTCGACGCGACGCGTGAAGCCGGACAGGCCGCCCTCCTGCCGCAGCGTGCGGATGCGGTCGCGGCGGCCGGTCAGGATCTTGTGCGGATAGGCCTGGTGGCCGACGTCCCAGATCAGCCGGTCGTCCGGCGTGTTGAAGACGTAGTGCAGCGCGACGGTCAGTTCGACCACGCCGAGGCCGGCGCCGAGATGCCCGCCGGTGTGGGAAACGACGTCGATCAGCTCGGCGCGAAGCTCGGACGCCAGCTGCGGCAGGTCGGCTTCGGCAAGCGTGCGCAAATCGGCTGGGACGCGGACTTTGTCGAGAAGCGGCGTATCGGGCTTTGCGTTCACTGTTTGCGAGCCTGGTCAGATTTTCTGTTCATCGTGAGATATGCCGCTGGCCGGCGAATGTAAATGTGGCGGTAACGCGCATCAGCTTTCGGGCAGCGGGATGAACTCTTGCTCGTCTCCAGGAACGATATCGAAGCGGCCCGTCTTCCATTCTTCTTTCGCCTGCTCGATGCGTTCCTTTGAGGACGATACGAAATTCCACCAGATATAACGTTTCGAACCGAGGGAAGCGCCGCCAAACAGCATGAAGTGGGCGCCGCCCTCCGATGAAACAACGATCTCATCGCCGGGCCGGAAAACCAGCAGCCGCTCGGCCGGGAAGCGGTCACCGGATATCGAAACCTCGCCTTCCAGCGTATAGATGGCGCGCTCCTCGGCATCGGCAGGGATCTTCACGCTGGCACCCGGCGCCAGCCTGAGATCGGCATAAAGCGTGTCCGAAGCGGTGGCGACCGGGGAGCGCAGTCCGGACAATGCACCGATGACGACACGGCCGCTGACACCCTCTGCATCGATTTCGGGCAGGCGCAGCGCCGCGGTGTTTTCGAAGACCGGCGCGACTTCTTCCTTGCCGTCCGGCAGCGCCAGCCATGTCTGCAGGCCGGAAACCGACATCGGCGCGCCGCGCAGTTCTTCCGGCGTGCGCTCCGAATGGACGATGCCGCGGCCGGCGGTCATTAAATTCACGTCGCCGGGCTGGATCACCATCTCAGTGCCGAGCGAATCGCGGTGCCTGATCTTACCGTCGAACAGGTAAGTCACCGTCGACAGACCGATATGCGGATGCGGGCGCACGTCGAGCGCCTGGCCGGCCCGCAGAACGGCTGGACCCATGCGGTCGAAGAAGATGAAGGGTCCGACTAGCCGGCGCCTGGCCGTCGGCAAGGCGCGGCGAACCTGAAATCCGCCGATGTCCTTGGCATTCGGAATGACCATCAGTTCGATCTGATCGCTGGCGAAGGCATCGCCCATCTGCGGATCGTTTCCGGGAAAGAAGCTCACGCGGTCCCCTCAGGCGAAGCGAAGTGCAGATTTGGCCTTCGCCTTGGCCGCCACCTCTTCGCGATTGCGCGGATGCTGCGTCGCCTCGAGGCTGTCGAGCAATTCACGCGCCGAGGCGGCAATGGCTTCGACGGCATGGTCGAACGCATGCTGGTTCTGTTTCGACGGCCGTGTCGTTCCGCTTAGCTTACGGACAAACTGAAGTGCGGCATCGCGTACCTCGTCATTGGTTGCCGGCGGATCGAAATTGAACAGGGTTTTGATGTTTCTGCACATCGTTCGCAATCTCCTCTCGTCCTGGAGCCGTTTCAAACGGGATGAGTTTTACCCTCAATCGTGATGATGTCCAAAGCCGGCAAGCACAATCGTCGTTCGAGGCCGCGCCTCAATCCGCATCCAGCGGCTCTGTCCCCACCGGCTTGCCGTCGCGCGACAGCCTGATTTTCTCGACTTTGTCCTCGGCCGCTTTCAGCAGCCGGTCGCAATGCGCCTTCAGCGCCTCGCCGCGCTCGTAAATGCGGATCGACTGGTCGAGCGGCACGTCGCCGCGCTCCAGATCGTCGACGATCCGTTCCAGCGCCTCGAGCGCCTGCTCGAAGCTCATCGCCTTGACGTCCTCGTTGGTCTCACCAGCCATCGTCTATCCCTTCATCAGCCGCCCGACATGGGCGGCGACCGAAAATGCCAATCCCTGCAGATCGTAGCCGCCCTCAAGAACGCTGACGAGCCGGTTGCGGCTATGCCGCCCGGCTCGTTCGAGCAACTGGCCGGTCGCCCAGTCGAAATCATCCTCGGTCAGGTTGATCTCGGCCAGCGGATCGCGGTGATGGGCGTCGAAACCGGCGGAGATGATGATGAGATCGGGCGCAAAATTGTCGAGCGCCGGCAGGATGCGTGACAGAAAGGCGTCACGGAAAACATCGCTGCCGCTCTGCGGCGCCAGCGGCGCGTTGACGATGTTGCCGGCGCCGGTTTCGCTCGCAGCCCCGGTTCCCGGGTAAAGCGGCATCTGGTGTGTCGAGCAATAGAGCACCGACGGATCGTCCCAGAAGATGTCCTGCGTGCCGTTGCCGTGATGCACATCCCAGTCCACGACGGCGACGCGGCCGGCGCCATGGTTCTTCTGCGCGTAGCGTGCCGCGATCGCCGCGGTGTTGAACAGGCAAAAACCCATGGAGGTGGTCTTCTCGGCATGATGGCCGGGCGGCCGAGCGGCGACGAAGACGTTCTCGGCACGGCCGGTGAAGACGTCATCGACCGCGGCGTTGGCAGCGCCGATCGCGGTCACGGCCGCCTGCCAGCTCTTCGGGCTGGCGGTGGTATCGGCGTCGATACGGGCGATGCCGGTGTCCGGTATCGCTGCGCGGACACGTTCGACGAATTCGGGCGGATGCGCGTAGAGGATGGTTGCCTCGTCGCCTTCAGGCGCCTGGACGCGATCGAGCGCCGCGAAGGCCTCGTCGTCAAGCACACGCTCTATGGCGCGCAGACGGTCCGGCCGCTCCGGATGACCGGGCGGTGTTATGTGCTCGAGGAAAATCGGATGGGTGTAAAGTCTCGTGACCATGCCCCGATATAGGCGCGCCTTACCGCTTTGGCCATGTTTTCGCGCGCTGGTGACGCGATGTCCAACAGGGTTTAGGCAACCGGCGTCGGCTGAGCCCACCGCGAGCCGCCTGGGATTGGCGAAAAGATGATCTCAGGCCGGTGATCGGTCAACCTCGGGCTGCATCGCTGACGGTCGATCAGGTTGATGCAGCCTGCCGGTGCTATTGAGCAGCCCTTCCAGAAGAACCTTAAACGCCTTCACTGCCTTCTTCGACGTCGCTTCGGGATCGTTCGAATTTGCGATCCACTGCGCCGCATGCAGCGAGGCGCCGCTGACCAGCCTTGCCGCGGCTTCGGGATCGACGGCGAGAATTGTCCCCTCGTCGCTCAGTCTTTGCAGGCTCTCTGTCATCGAGCGGATGCATGTGCTCTGGCTTGGCCATTGCGATGGATCGCCGAGCACCGCCGGCCCGTCGCGAAGCACGATACGCTGGATCTCCGGCTCCAGCGCCATCTCGATATAGGCGGTGCATTCGTCGACAAAGCCCTGCCAGAGATTGTCCGGCTTGGCCGAAACGACCTTCAGCCGGGCTGCCATTTCGGCGTCGATCTCGGCGATAACCGCCTGGAGCAAGCCCTTCTTGTCGCCGAAGTGATGATAGAGCGCACCGCGCGTCAGCCCGGCCGATGCCGTGAAGTCATCCATCGAGGCTTCGGCATAGCCGAGCGTGCCGAAGGCCTGGCGCGCCGCGGCAATCAGTTTGGCGCGGGTCTCGGCAATCATCTCCCTGCGTGGTCTGTGCATTGCCCTGGCCCTATTAACATACGCCTCGTATGCCAATTGACATACGCCGCGTATGATCTATTTAAACTCATACGCTACGTATGTAATCGCCGAACCGGCCGTTGTCGAGGAGCCAGACCATGCAAAATCCCTATTCGCAGATCTTTCGCGCGCCGGGCGCCAAGGGCTTTGCTGCGGCCGGGTTCGTTGCCCGGCTGCCGATGGCCATGGCTCCGATCGGGATCGTCGCAATGCTGTCGCAAACCGATGGCGAATACTGGCTGGCCGGTGCCGTTTCCGCGACATATGCGCTGGCCAACGCTTTCGTCGCCCCGCAGGTATCGCGACTGGTGGACCGCCTCGGCCAGACGCGGATTGTGGTGCCGACCACCATGATTTCCACGCTCGCTTTCGCCATCCTGATTGCAGCGGCCAATCAGCATTGGCCGATATGGACGCTATTCGTCTCGGCGCTGCTCGCCGCTGTCATGCCCAGCATCCCGGCAATGGTGCGCGCACGCTGGACCGAGATTTTTCGCAACCGCCCCGAGTTGAACACGGCGTTCGCCTTCGAGTCGGCGGCGGACGAACTGGTCTACATCGCCGGCGCATCGCTGTCGGTCGGACTGAGTGTCGCGCTTTTCCCGGAAGCGGGAGTGCTCGCGAGCACATTGTTCCTGGCCTTCGGTTCGACGGCCTTCATCCTGCAGCGCTCGACCGAACCGCGAGCGCGACCGGTGGAACACGGTTCGGGCGGCTCGGCAATCCGCCTGCGGCCGGTCCAGATCATTACCTTGGCCCTGATCTTCATCGGCGCGACCTTCGCCACCACGGAGGTGAGCACCGTGGCGATCACCAAGGAGCTTGGCCAGCCGGGCGCCGCCAGCTTCGTCATCGGCGTCTACGCGCTCGGATCGTTCGTCGTCGGCATCGTCATCGGTGCCCTGAACCTGAAAGTGCCGCTGCAGATTCAGCTTGCCATCGCAATCGCCATCATTGCGCTTACCACGCTGCCGCTGCTCGTCGCCGACACCGTGCCGCTGCTGGCACTGGCCGTCTTCGTCAGCGGCGTGGCAATCTCGCCGACCTTCATCACGGCATTCGGCCTGATCGAGCGGCGCGTGCCGGAGGCGGTGCTGACCGAGGGCGTGACCTGGGTGATGACCGGCATCGGCATCGGCATGGCGCTCGGCTCCTTCGCCGCCGGCTGGGTGGTGGACGCTTTCGGCGCGCAGAACGGGTTCTGGGTATCGGTGGCATCGGGCACAATCGCTTTGGCCATCGTGCTCGCCGGCCAGCGCAGCCTTGCCGCGCCGAACTGCGACATGGCTGCATGCGACGCAGCCGCGGTCGCTGCGGAATAGTTTCCGGTGCGTCCGGCCCCCAGCCGGGGCCGGACGCATACCAGCACCGTGAGAATGGCCTAAAGAATCTCGGTCTTGGCGATGTGGATGCCAAAACCTTCGAGGCCGACATAATGACGCTCGCGCGAGGCGATCAGATTGATCGAGGAAATGCCTAGATCCTTGAGGATTTGCGCGCCGAGGCCGATCTCGCGCCATTCGTTTTCACGGCGGCGAGCCTCTTCGTGATCCTCGCGGTCGCCGGCAGCCGGGCGCTTGCGCTCCTGATGGGCGACGCCGACCGAGCCTTCGCGCAGATAGACGATGACGCCGCGCTTACGCTCGCCCATCGTCTTCATGATGGCGTCCAGTCTGTGGCTGGTGCCGAACACGTCGCTGACCACGTCCTCGGAATGAAGGCGCACCGGCACCTCCTCGCCGTCGCGGATGTCGCCGAAGACGATCGCTACATGATGCATCGAATCCCAGGGCAGCGTGTAGGTGAAGACCTGTGCCTTGCCGCCTGCTGTCTCGATGTCGGAACAGGCGACACGCTCGACCAGCGTTTCCTTGCGCTGCCGGTAGGCGATGAGGTCGGCAACCGAGATCTGCTTCAACCCGTGCTGTTCGGCGAAGGCCTGCACCTGCGGGCCACGCATGACGGTGCCGTCATCGTTGACCAGCTCGGAAATGACGCCGACCGGCGGCAGGCCGGCGAGCTTGCAGAGGTCGACAGCGGCCTCGGTATGGCCCGAACGCATCAGCACGCCGCCTTCGCGCGCGATCAGCGGAAAGATGTGGCCGGGCCGGACGAAATCGGAGGCGCCGACATTGCCGTTGGCGAGATTGCGCACCGTCAGTGTGCGGTCGTCCGCTGAAATGCCCGTCGTGGTGCCGTGCTTAAAATCGACGCTGACGGTGAAGGCGGTGGTGTGGGCCGAATCATTGTCGGCGACCATCGGCGACAGGTTGAGCCGCTTGGCTTCCTCGCGCGGCATCGGCGTGCAGACGATACCCGACGTGTTGCGAACGATGAACGCCATCTTTTCCGGCGTGCAATGGACGGCGGCTACGATCAGGTCGCCCTCGTTCTCGCGGCCGTCATCGTCCATAACGACGACGATCTCGCCGCGCTCGAAGGCGCGCAGGGCTTCGACGATCTTCTTCTGGTCGTAAGGCATAAGTGCTCGCTTCGCTCGCAGGGAATAGGGGAGTAGGGTAGTATGGGAGTAAAAGGAAAAAATGCTGTCGTGGGAGCTGCATAACCTGCTCCCCTACTCTACTCCCTACTCCCTTCCCGTTTGTCCCCGATGACGCAGATAATGATCGGCAATGGCGCAGGCAACCATCGCCTCGCCGATCGGTACGGCGCGGATGCCGACGCATGGATCGTGCCGGCCCTTGGTCATGATCTCGACGTCGTTACCGTCCTTGTCGATCGACTTTCGCGACGTCAGGATCGACGAGGTCGGCTTGACGGCGAAACGCGCGACGATCGCCTGGCCGGTCGAGATGCCGCCGAGGATGCCGCCGGCATTGTTGGACAGGAAGACCGGCTTGCCGTCATTGCCCATGCGCATCTCATCGGCATTCTCCTCGCCGGTGATGCGGGCGGCCTCGAAACCGTTGCCGATCTCGACACCCTTGACGGCGTTGATCGACATCAGGCCGGCGGCGATGTCCTGGTCGAGCTTGGCATAGATCGGCGCGCCAAGCCCCGCCGGAACGCCGTCGGCGACGATCTCGATGACCGCACCGACCGAGGAGCCCGCCTTGCGGATGTCGTCCAGATATTTGGTGAAGACGGCGACGGACGCCGGATCAGGTGTGAAGAACGGGTTTTCGGCGTCGCCGACGAAATTCCAGTTCCAATTGGCGCGATCGATCGATTTATCGCCCATCGACACCAGCGCGCCGCGCACCACCATGCCGGGCACGACCTTGCGGGCAAGCGCTCCGGCCGCCACCCGCGCCGCCGTCTCACGCGCCGAGGAGCGGCCGCCGCCGCGGTAATCGCGCAGGCCGTATTTGACCTCGTACGTGTAATCGGCATGGCCCGGCCGGAACTGGCGGGCGATGTCGCCATAATCCTTCGAGCGCTGGTCGACATTCTCGATCAGCATCGACACCGGCGTGCCGGTGGTGATCATCGTCTCGCCGTCCTCATCGAGGACGAAGCCGGACAGGACCTTCACCTCATCCGGTTCGCGACGTTGCGTCACAAAACGTGACTGGCCGGGGCGGCGCTTGTCGAGTTCGGCCTGGATCTCGTCGCGAGTGAAGCGGATGCCTGGCGGACAGCCGTCGACGACGCAGCCCAGCGCTGGCCCGTGGCTTTCGCCCCAGGTGGTGACGCGGAAAAGATGGCCGAACGTGTTGTGCGACATGGAACCAGCCCTGCCGGCGTCGGAGCCGGCCTAGCGCATAACCCCGAAAATCGGAGCGATTTTCGGAAAGGATCATGCACAAAATCAAAAGTGCTACAGCGTCCTTTGCGCGTCCAGGAGGACGCGCGGCGCTGTCGCCTGCCTTCTATTGGCGTTTTCCACAGTGGTCAAACTGTGATCCGGCGGATTTAGTTTTGACACATTCGATTGGTTTCTGCTCAGTTCCGTTCCGTTGGACCGAGCCGCTGTACCGGCAATGATTAAAGAGGACGATGATGCGTATCCTGATTGGCGCTGTTGCCGCCACGCTGTTGATCTCCACCGCCGCCTTCGCCGGCCAGACCGAAGGCCTGATCAAGAAGGTCGACAAGGATGCGCTGACGCTGACGCTGGACGACGGCAAGTCCTACAAGCTGAACGCCGAAACCGACCTCGATGCGCTGAAGCCAGGCATGGACATCGTCCTCGCCTATGACGTGACGAATGGCGAGAATGTCGTCACCGATATGGAACTGCCGGACACCGGATCGACCGAGTAGGACGCGTCGACATTCAGCTGATGCCGGCCCGACCTGATCTCAACATACGCTGCGTCATCGGTCTCAAAGCCACTCCAGGCGCCGGCCGTCCAGTCTGAGCACGCGGTCCTGCGGCACGTCCATGCTGACCGCATCTTGTTCGGACATCCCCAGTACCAAGCGGAACATTACGCGCATGACGCCACCATGGGTCACGCAGACCGTCTGGCGATCGAGCGCGTCGAACCACGGCTTCACCCGTTCGAGCAGCATCTGATAGCTTTCGGCGCCTTCGCCGGGCGGCTGGAAATTCCATTTATCGAGCCGGCGGCGCCTGGTCGAACCAGGATTGTTCGCCTCGAGTTCGGCAAAGGTGAAACCCTGCCAGTCGCCAAAGCTCAATTCCACGAGCAGCGGCTCGGTACGATAGGCGTGCGGATCGAGCTTCATTGCCGCGCGCAGGCGCTCCATCGTCTCGCGCGTGCGCCGCATCGGGCTGGCGACAAAGTCGAAATCTTCGGGCTTGTCGATGAGTTCGGCCAGCCTGCGCCCGTTGCGGCTAGCCTGCTCGCGGCCAAGCTCGTCGAGGTCGGTATCGGCCTGCCCCTGCAGCCGGGCCTCGGCGTTCCACGCCGTCTGGCCGTGGCGCACGATATAGACGAGCGGGTACATCAGGTCTTCCGGAAGAGGTCAGGCGGTGGCGTCAGTCCTTGACCGTCGAAATATCCGGCGCGTCGACCGCCTTCATGCCGACGACATGATAGCCGGAATCGACATGATGGATCTCGCCGGTGACGCCACGCGAAAGGTCGGACAGGAAATAGACGCCGGAAT
Organism: Mesorhizobium sp. M0136; assembly: GCF_040322515.1. NCBI lineage: Bacteria > Pseudomonadati > Pseudomonadota > Alphaproteobacteria > Hyphomicrobiales > Phyllobacteriaceae > Mesorhizobium > Mesorhizobium sp. M0136. The sequence continues at coordinate 24,215 of NZ_JAMYTP010000005.1, read as the reverse complement.
CGCCAACCTCCTCCTGCGTGACCGTCTGCTTCAACGGCGAATTGTATTCGTTCCATTTCAGGATATAGCGGAAATCGCCGATGCCGGATGCGGCAAGCGTCTTGATCGGGCCGGCGGAGATCGCGTTGACACGGATCTTCTTGGCGCCGAGATCGACGGCCAGATAGCGCACGCTGGCTTCGAGTGCCGCCTTGGCGACACCCATGACGTTGTAGTGCGGCATCACCTTTTCCGCGCCGTAATAGGTCAGCGTCAGCAGCGAGCCGCCGTCGGTCATCAGCGCCTCGGCACGTTTGGCAATGGTCGTGAAGGAATAGACCGAAATATCCATGGTGCGCAGGAAATTATCGCGCGTCGTCTCGACATAGCGGCCGGTCAGCTCGTCCTTGTCGGAAAAGGCGATAGCGTGGACGAGGAAATCGAGCTTGCCCCAATGGTTGGCGATATCGGCGAACACCGCATCGAGGCTGGCCGGGTCGGTCACATCGCAATGGCCCGCGACATGCGCGCCCAGTTCCGCCGCGAGCGGCTCGACACGTTTCTTGAACGCCTCGCCCTGATAGGTCAGCGCGATCTCGGCGCCGTGATCGACACAGGCCCTGGCGATGCCGTAAGCGATCGAGCGATTGTTGGCGATGCCAAGGATAAGGCCGCGCTTGCCGGCCATAAGGCCCCGTTCACCCGCCATGTCAGCGCTCTCCGCAAGGTTCTCTGCTTTGTGGAGTGCCTATCGCACAGCCACAGTGCCCCTTCAAGCGTTCAAAGCGGACAGTTCGGGGACAAAGCCGCTGGTGTACAGAGCCGCGCGTCCTTTTGGGCGCGCAAAGGACGCTATAGCGCTTTGACCTTGCAGCCGTGGGCCGTGGAAAAATCCGACACTGGTATCGGTGTGGCACGGCGGAAGATGACCCTTTGGCGGAAGTTCGTTGGCCAGTGGCCGAAGTCACGCTCATGACCCCGAGCCGACAATGGGACCGCTTACATCGAACGACCGCTTGATGTCGCTACCGAGTCCTTCCGTCACAGCAGAAATTCCGTCTCGAATCCTTTGCCACGCGTAGGTTTGACCTTACGGAAGCCGAGAATTATAGTTAGACTTATATTAGCAGATGATATATTAGGATACGGGGACGCGAGGGGCCGCTAGTGTACTCGGATGGCCGTCCTTTCCTTAGATTGATCGGGCCATTCGCGATTGAGAGCGCGGATGGCGCGGACGTCACGCCGCATGGCAGACGGTCTAAAGCGCTCTTGGCCATGCTCGCCCTGGCACCCACCGGTACGCGGAGCCGAAAATGGCTGCAAAGCAAGCTCTGGAGCACTCGCGGCGAGGAGCAGGGTGCAGCAAGCTTGCGGCAGGAACTGTCCGAGGTTCGGAAGTCGCTCCGCAGCGCCGGCCTTGATCTCATCTCGACCGATCGTGATGTGGTTCGACTCGACGTCGCTTCGATCGGCATCGATTTGAACGATCCGCCCGAAGGCTCTGCCACGCGTGATCTGCTTGAGGGCCTCGATATTCGCGATCCAGAGTTCGAGGATTGGCTTCGTGAGCAAAGAAGCCAATGGCCCCGGCCTCGCACAGTGCCAGCAAAAGTCTCTCATGTTGCCGCGGCAGATCAGTTGTCCGGACAGCGAAGCGCCTCACTTCTGAATTCGTCGCGGCTATGCTTGGGCCTGCTTCGCGATGCTAGGTGGACGGAGGGCTCCGCTAACAGGGCCGTCAGCGACCTTGTCGTGGATCTGGTGGTTCGATCGATCCTGAATTTTGAAGTGGTCGACGTCGTGGATTTTCAAGCGCAGGGACCGCTGACCCAAGCGCCTGACACTGCGCTACCAGACTGGCTGTTGCAAACCAGGGCAACGGTGGTGGGCGACAGAGTGGGCTTGACATTTGCATTAATTGCGCCCGGTGACAGCCGGCTCTTGTGGTCTCATACGGATTTTCTCGAGCTGGCCGACCTGACTGGCCCGGCGAGCCTGAAGCTGATGTCATTGGTCAATCAGATCGTGTTTTCGATCCTCGAATTCGTTCTCGATCCTAAGTCCATCCGCGACGAGCCCCGACACCGGGCGTCTCGGCTTGCATTGACAGCGCTGCGACAGGTATTCCGCATGCGCGATACGGACCTGGATTCGGCTGAGCGCATGCTCGCCGAAGCATATGAGCTCGACCCGCGTAGCACGTATCTGGGTTGGCAGCTGTTTGTGTTTGTCACCCGCTTTGGCGAGAGACGGGTCGGCCGCTCGGGCACCTTTCACGATCAGGTTCGGGAATGCGCCAGTCGCGCCGTCGAAGTGGCCCCCTTCAATCCTATCACCCTGGCGTTGGCCGCTCATGCCCATTCGTTCGTCTTTCGTGAATACGCGCAGGCACTGGAACTCGCCGATCGAGCGATAGCCGCTAACCCGCTACAAGCCATTTGCTGGGACATGCGTGCCTTGACGCTCGGCTATCTCGGCGAGGTGAAGCGTGGCTATGAGGATGCGATGCGCGCACGTGCACTGGGCGGGCCTCCCCTGTATCGTTACTGCATCGATACCACGTGCTGCATCTTGGCAACTCTGAACGGGCGCTTCGAGGAGGGGATACGTCACGGCGAGCGTGTCCTTGCGCAGCAACCCACATACCTACCCGCTTTGAGATACTCGGCTGCCTGCCACGGACATCTTGGGCAGACCGTGGAAGCAGTTCGAACTGTCGAACGCTTGCGCGTCTGGGAGCCGGATTTCTCGCTCGAGCTGCTTTCGGAGGAGAATTATCCAATTGCAGGCGTACTCGGAGTTTCGGTTATCAAGAGCGGGCTGTCGCGAATAACGCTGCCAAGGTACGCACCCTAGCGTTGCGCACCGCAGGCGTTACGTCGAGGCTCCGACCACCAGTTGGCGCGAATCGAATTTAGAAGCTTTAGTTGAGGGGTGGACATGATGTCGACAATTGACCTTAATAACAAGTTGTTTAACGCCCGCTTCTTGGTCAGTGGATCGGATATAAGGCAATATCCACTGATATTGGGTGACGCAAAACCTGACAAATCTCTTGAGGAATACATCAAAAACAGAGGCGGCGAAAAACTGCATCCTTTCGTGTCTATGATGACCAAGAGCAGCGTTTTGTCGATTCAAGAAGAGCAGATCGTGATAACGATTTCTGATGACCCTGTGGAGGGTGTCATGCGCCTTTCGCCAGCCTTCCTGGCGGGGCCGAGCGCAGGTCGAGGCCGAGGCAGGGGCAGAGGGCGCGGACGAGGACGGGGACGCGGCAGAGGGCAAACGGCTTTCGAAACCGGCGAGGAGGCTTTGCCGGCGTGGCACGACAAGCGTGCCCTGCACAGGATCGGACTAAGCGTCGCCAACAAATATCTCGGCGCGATCTGGGAGGACATTCTTATCGATCCCCCGCCCGGACCTTCAGAGAGCCTCAGGGAGACAGAAGCGCTTATCGATCTGCAGAAGAGGAGGGAAGGTGACCCGCTGCGGCGCGAGGAGATCGTCCGCCAGGCATCGTTCGGGATTTTGGACTACACGGCACCGCTCGGAATAGACACTCTCGCGGGCTTCGAGGGGACATGCGCATTGATTGTTGCGATCCTCGAACTCACGGAGGAGATCGGGCTCAACTACAAAGATCGATTCAATCGGCCACGGCCCAACATCATTGAACCGAGGCTGCGGCCGGCGCTTCCGGTTCCTTCGCACGCTTCCTACCCGTCCAATCATTCATTTCAGTCATTTGCGGTGGCGAACGTTCTGCAACGGATGTTGCCCGAGCACGCCGGCGTAACCGCGCTTTATGAGCGCGCCCGCCGGGTGGCCGAGAACAGGGAATGGGCCGGGCTGCACTACGCCAGCGACACCGATGCCGGCGAGGAACTGGCTGCGCGCATTTCTCCGTACTTGGTGGACGCGATGGATGAAACGATCCGACGCGCCCAGAGCGAATGGTAGGGGGGTGCCATGACAGACGACATCAAGAAGGGCGAAGGCCATCTTTGTTATGACTGGTATCACTACCTGTGGCACCTGATCGCAATCGGCGCCTTACGTGATCGTCCGCGCATCCCTGAAGCACGGTTGCCGCACGAGGCCGCATACCTGCTGGAGGCCGACGCCTGGGATTTGTTGGGTACTGACAAGCCCGGTTACGGCGAAGTCATTGCCCAGATCGATACGGGGGTGAACTCAAGCCATCCCAATCTAGAGCCTCGTATCCGTGCTGCGGTCAGCTTCGCCGCTCACCCTTTCGGGTTGAGTTACGCCACACCCAAGCAGCAAACGCCCGTCTTGCGAGGACCGGAAAAAAAGCAGAGCACGAGCTTTGTGGGCGACGACACCTGGGCATGGGCGGCAGGCCTGATCAAATCGAGAAACAATGCGCAGGAAGTCGAGGTTCAGAAATCGCTGCTTCGAGCACTGAAAGATGGACGCGGCGTAATTCAGGAGACTGCTGAGACCTCGCGTATGCGCTACTCAGCGCACGGGACCGCCTGCGCCGGGCTGATGGTCGGCGCCCCTGCGCCCTCGCCCGCGAAGTTGAGGCAATTTAGCGACGGTGAAGGCGCAATACCTTATTGGGGGGTCGCCCCCGGCGCTGAACTTCTGCCGATCGAGATTTCAGCACGGCCCGACGCAGCGCAGCTCATTCTGGCGTTCCTCTATGCCCGCGACCAGAAGGTTTCTGTCATACACTTTCCCCGGGAAGTACCCGATCCATGGCGAGCGCACCGTTCCTATTCTGGATATGGCGACAGCAGATATACTTCGGTCGAACAGGCAAAGCCAATTTGGGATTATTTCGAGAAGCTTTTCGAGGCGATCAGCGAGGAAATCCCCATTATCTGCGCAGCCGGCAACGATGGCTACGACCATCTGATTTACCCGGCGAGCAAGGCCGGCGAAAGCAACGGCGTGATTGCGGTGGCGGCCGCCACTTATCTGGCGAGACGTTCAGCATATTCCAACTACAGCGGCGATCCGACCGACAATTCCGTCACCATTTCCGCGCCGTCCGACGACCAGGAGGTGTGTACGCGCTGCCAAATACGACTGGACCGTGAGTCGCCGCGTTCACGTGACCACAATTTCGAGATCTACGAGAAGCTCCCCCAGGTTGAATACGCGCCGCAGGGCGTGCTCACCACCGACATCCCGGGCTACCACGGCTATTCCGGCGGACAGCTGGAAGGGATCCAGCCACCGCGCGTCGAAAGCAGAGACCGCGCCGGGCTCTACACGGTATTTGGCGGAACATCTGCAGCCTCGGCCATCGTCGCGGGAGCAGCCGCTTTGTTGCAGTCGAAACATCGCTCCACCGGTAGGCCGCTCAACGGCATAGAGGTTAAGGCGAAGATGACCCAGTCGGGCGCAAAGGAGGTTTCATGGCCTTGGCTTGAAAAAGCTGACGTTCCGATTCTACCGGACAGCCCTAATTGCGAGAGAAGGGTGCCTTCGTTCGATCAACAGTTTGGAGCGGGGCTGCTTGACCTCCGTAAGTTGCTGAGCTGAGGGTCCCGCCGAATTTGACTAAAAAGGTCGGCTGCAAGCCGCTAAAGGCAGGCCCGAATGGATTTCTGATGTAATTCTGACGTGCCCGCCACGGCGGGCTTACGATCCGCCTACGCCGTCCAGTCATATTCGAGCGACGTTTGAACCGCTCGGGGCCGGACTCCAATGCATCCGATCACTGCCTATACGAATTCACAGACTGACCGCGTGCTCCCGTCATTCGGCATGGGTGAAACGAAATTCCAGCGCGCCATCGCCACGATCATGTTTACCGACGTGGAGGACTCGACCGGCTTGGCGAGCGCGCTTGGCCTGGTCGAAACCACGCGGTTCATGATCGAGCACTTCACGTTGACCCGCCAGGTCGTGGTGGCCCACGGGGGGATCGTTCAAAACTTTACAGGCGACGGCGTGCTAGCTCTCTGGCTGGGGAGCGAAATGACGCCCAGCGAAACGGCGCTAAAGGCGCTGGCCGCCGTCGCGGAACTGGTTCCGGAAATCTCGCTCGGCAACGCTTGGAAGCGTTCAATGGGCTCCCTGTCGCGCCGCATCAGGGTCGGCTTACACTCCGGCGAGGTGATGTTCGTCAACGATCGCCAGTGGGATTTCTCTTTTCTGGTCGGCTCGGAGGTAAATTTCGCCCGCCACGTCGAGCAGGCTGGCAAGAGGGAGAATGGCGCAGGCGTCGACGCGCTAGTGATGGTCAGCGGTGCGACTCTCCACCTTGCTGGCCTGGCGACTGCATCGATCGACCCCTACAAGCTTGTGCGGCTAACCCCCGCCGAACTGGCTCATCGCCAGTCGGTCGACTGGCGTCGACCGTGTTCGCGAAGCAGAACTATGGCGCGTGCAAATGTCGGCCTTTGAGGTTAGCTGACTTTGAACCTACTTCGGCCAAATGGCGGCTCCTGGCGCTGGTTGCTCGTTTCCTGTCGATAATCGACGGCATGAAACCACTCATGCCCGCTTTTCACACATGATATCAGCGCCGGCCTTTTCGACCGTCAGCTCTTTCGCCGGCGCATCAGCGCCTCGAGCTCGGCGTCGCCGCCTTCGGGCAGCATCAGTCGCACATGCGCGTAGAGGTCGCCGTGACCGCCGGCTTTTTCCGGCAGGCCCCTGCCCTTCAGCCGCAGAACCTTGTCCGAGCTCGACCAAGGGGGAACATTGACCGCAATCCTGCCGGTCGGGGTTTCGACAGCCACTTTGGCGCCATGCACCGCATCGGCCAGTTCCACCGGCAGGTCGACATGCAAGTCGCGGCCCTCGACGCGGTAGCGCGGGTGCCGGCGGAAACGGATCTTGACCAGTGCATCGCCCGGCTGCCCCGGTCCTTGCTCACCCTGGCCTTTCAACCGGATGGTTTGGCCGTCCTCGACATAGGCCGGCAGCTTGACCGCCACCTTGCGGCCGTCGGGGAACATCGCCGTCACCTTCTGGGCGGTTGCGGCCTCCTCGATGGTGACGTCCAGCGTGACGTTGAGGTCGGCTGCAGTCGGCATGCGGCGGCCGGCGCCCATGCCGGCTCCGCGCTGCTGGCTGAAAGCATCGCCGAAGATCTGGCTGAAGATGTCGCTGTTGCCGTCGAACGGATCACCGCCGGGACGGCCGGTGCGGAATTCGAAATGCGCGCCGCCCGGCCCTTGCTGCCGGCGGAAACCGGCGAAAGGATCGGCGCCGCCGGCCGCACTCTCGAAACCCTGGAACCGCGGTTTGCCTTCGGCGTCGATCTCACCGCGATCGAAAGCCGCCCGGTTCTTCTCGTCGCCGACGATCTCGTAAGCCTGGTTGGCGGCGGCAAAACGCTCCTTTGCCTTGGGATCCGGATTCTGGTCCGGATGGTACTTCTTGGCGAGCTTCCGGTACGCCGATTTTATGTCCTTGGCCGATGCGTTCTTGGCAACGCCCAGCACCTCATAGGGGTCGCGCATGCTTACTGCCCTGGAGAAGGAGTGGTTCCATGATCGCCTCCTATATGCGCTTGCATAGGAAGAAATTCCAGTGGCTTACCACTATGTCTCCGGCGGAAAATCAGAGCGCCTTGAAATCCTGCATTCGCCAGGCGCTGCCGCCGGCCAGGCATACTTCGCCTTTGAACAGCGCGACGCCGTCGAAGCTCTCGCGTGAAGCGGTGAAGCGACGGCATGTCTCGCCGTTGGCCCTGAATTCCGCGAGCTCGGTGATGGAGCCGCGCGAGCCGGTATCGGCATTCGCCCACGGAACGGCCTGCCCGGCCAGTTGCTCGACGTCGGCGGAGGACACCGCGTTGCGGATCGTGGCCTGGTCGGAGGCGCGGTCCTGATCGAGAGGCGTGACCGAGGCCGGTGTGCTTGAGGTGAGTATCGAGCGGTCGACCTCCGTCTGCTCCAGACTGAAGCCGCCCCCGCCACAGGCGGCAAGCGGCAGGATGATTGTCACGATCATGGCTTTGGCGCTGGCCGAAGCGATAACGCTCCATTGCCCACTGTCAAAAGCTTGCGCGATACGCGACAATCGGCAATCTCCCCAGCCGGCGATAAATTTGAGAAAACTATGAGCGAAACCGGGTTAACAAGCGGTGACTTTACCGAGGCGGCGGAACCGTTCCGGCTTTTTGCGGCGTGGCTCGACGACGCGACGAAGAGCGAGATCAACGACCCCAACAGCGTGGCGCTGGCGACGGTCGATGCCGAGGGCATGCCGAATGTGCGCATGGTGCTGCTCAAGGGGTTCGATGAGGGCGGCTTTGTCTTCTACACGAATTTCGAGAGCGCCAAGGGCCGTGAGATTCTGGGCAGCATGAAAGCGGCGATGTGCTTCCACTGGAAATCGCTGCGCCGGCAGGTGCGGGCGCGCGGCCCGGTGCAGATCGTCACCGACGCCGAAGCCGATGCCTATTACGCGACGCGCCCGCGCGGCAGCCGCATCGGCGCGTGGGCGTCCAAGCAGTCGCGGCCGCTGGAAAGCCGCTTCGCGCTGGAAAAGGCGGTCGCCGAATATACGGCGCGCCACGCGATCGGCGACATCCCGCGGCCAAAACACTGGTCGGGCTTCCGCATCGTGCCGCAGACCATCGAGTTCTGGCACGACCGTCCGTTCCGGCTGCACGACCGTGTCGTCTTTTCGCGCAACGCCGAGGGCGGCTGGGACAAGGTGAGGCTTTATCCGTAGAGGACGATGCGGCAATCCATGACGAACCACTTTGGTTCACTAATAATCATAGTGAACCAGAGGAATGTGGCCATGACGGCTTTTACCGTGCGCGTTCGTGACGAAACTGCAGACCGGCTAGACCGGCTTGCCGAGAAGCTCGACCGCTCGCGCTCCTATGTGGCTGCGAAGGCCATCGAGGATTTTGTAGCCCGTGAGGAATGGCAACTCGCCGAGATAGAGGCAGGATTGGCTGAAGCCTCGCAAGGCGATTTTGCGGGTGCCAGCGACGTAGAGGCTGTCGTTAGAAAATACGTTAAATCCACCCGCCAGGCATGAGCCATAAGCGAATCCGCTGGACCAAGCGGGCGTTGCGGCGGCTTGATGAAATCGGCACGCATGTTGAGAAAGACAATCCCGAGGTGGCCGCGAGGATCATTGCGCGTATCGTAACGGCGGCGGAACATCTCACCGAACAGCCGGCGACGGGGCGCATCGGGCGCATCAAGGGGACACGGGAACTCGTCTTGGTCGATGTGCCGTATATCGTCCCTTGTCGCATCGACGGCGAAACTGTCGAAATCCTCACCGTCATGCACGCCGCGCAGCGCTGGCCGCAGACCATGTAAGTCGCATCGAGACACAGGAGATCAGGCTCCTGCGCGACCCATGCCGGGCTAAAGAGACCTGGCGTTTCCAATTCCCACGATCACGATCTCGTGTGCGTGAAACGTTCCAGCTTGCCGGAACGAACCAGGAAAGGGCTCAACGCGCCGCTGGCGCAAATTCAGGAGGAAGCAATGCATTCACTCAGGTTGGTCACGATAGCCGGTCTTGCCGGTTTTTTCGCTTCGCAAGCCTTTGCGGAGGAGGCGATGGGGACAATGACGATGATGAAGGGTGGGGAGGTCATGGCGATCATGCCCGATGGGCATATGGGCACCATGATGCCAGACGCGAAGATGAGCGCCGAAATGATGAAAATGGCGAAACCGATCAAGCATTGCATGATGTTGATGACCGACGCCAAAGGCAAGACATTCATGATCGACACGTCTTCGGCAAAGGCCCAGGCCGAATGTAAAAAAATGGCGATGTGACAAAGAGAGCGTGGCGAAACCGCCCGCCGGTTGCTGCCGGCGGGTCCACGATGCGAGACAAGGCCAGATGGTCTAGGCCTTTTTCCTGGCCATGAAGGCCGTCAAGGCTGCGCGGGCCTCGTCGGATGTGAGCCGCTCGCGGAAATGCTGGCTTTCCTTGCCGATGCGCTCGACAAGGTCGTCGCGCGAGCCACGCATCAGGTCGCGCGCGATCCTTAGCGCTTGCGGCGGTTTGGCCGAGATCTGGCCCGCCGCCGCCAATACCGATGCTTCGAGTGCCTCTTCCTCGACCACCTCGTAGATCAGCCCGGCGGCCTTGGCGCGCTCGGCCGAAAAGCCCTCGCCGAGGCCAAGCAGCGCGAAGGCGCCTTGCCGGCCAAGGATCTGCGGTGCGAGCAGGCTCGATCCTGCCTCCGGCACAAGGCCGAGATCGACGAAGGGCGTCCGGAACATTGTGCGCGGCGTGGCGAAGGTCAGGTCGCAATGCAGGTTGAGCGTGGTGCCGATACCGACCGCAATGCCGTCGACGCCGGAAACCATCGGCTTCTCCGCTTTGGCCAGCGCCATCAGGAAATGCCAGACTTCGGTGCCGCTTTCGCCGCCCGAGGCGACGACCATGAAATCGGCAAGGTCGTTACCGGACGAGAAGGCACCGGGCACGCCGAGAAAGACATGGACGCGGATTGCCGGATCGGCGTCGCCGCCGGCAAGAGCCGCCGACATCGTCGCGTACATGGCGCGGGTCAGGGCGTTCTTCTTGTCCGGACGGTTCATGCGGATGATCTGGATGGCACCCTGGCGTTCGACGAGGATGTGGTCTGTCACGGATTGGTCCTTTGTGAATTTGGGCCTTTGTGAATTTCGGCGCGTGCGAACGTCAGGCTGAAATCAGCGCTTTGCCGGCAACGGCAAGGCTGTCGGCGCCGCCGATGACGCGCTCCTTGAGTGCGCCCGCTTCGCCAAGCAGGTTCTCGGCGAAGAACCGACACAGCGCGATGCGGCTTTGGTCGGCAAGCGCGCCGCGCGCCAGATAGGCGCCGCCAGCGGCAAGTGAGATCAGCCTGAGATAAGGTGTGGCGCCCGCCAACGCCTCGTCCGGACGGCCTTCGGCCTGCAGGTCTTGCAGGAAACGGCTCGCCTTTGACAGGTCATCAAGCGCCTGGTCGAGGCGATCGGCGGTGCGGCCAAAGCCTTCAAGGTTCGACGCTCGCACCGCATCGGCGACGGCCTTGAGCTCGGCGATGTAGCCATGCACATGCCGACCGCCGCCGAGCGGCAGCTTGCGCGTCACCAGATCGATCGCTTGGATGCCATTGGTGCCTTCGTAAATGGGTGCAATGCGCGCGTCGCGATAAAGCGCTGCTGCCCCCGTCTCCTCGATGAACCCCATGCCGCCATGCACCTGCAGCCCAAGCGAGGCGACCTCGACGCCAACATCGGTGGAAAACGCCTTGGCCAGCGGCGTCAAAAGATTGGCGCGCTCCTGCCAGTGCTTTGCATCCTCGCTCCGCGACGCGAGATCGATGGCGTGGGCGCAGGAATAGCAGATGGCGCGGGCAATCTGGGTCAGCGCCTTCATGGTTAGAAGACTGCGCTGGATGTCGGGGTGATGCACGATCGGCGCCATGCCGGCACCGCGATAGCTTGCCGCCTTGCCTTGCCGGCGGTCGTTTGCATAGGCGAGCGCCTTTTGCATCGCCGCCTCGGCGACCGCGACGCCCTGCATGCCGACGGCAAGGCGCGCATTGTTCATCATGGTGAACATGCAGGCGAGGCCCTTGTTCTCCTCGCCGACCAGCCAGCCGATCGCGCCGGGCGCAGCGCCTTCGAAGCCATCGCCATAGATCATCGTGCAGGTCGGCGAAGCGTGGATGCCCAGTTTGTGCTCCAGCCCGGAGCAGAAGACGTCGTTGCGTGCGCCCAGCGCGCCATCGTCGCCGACGAGGAATTTCGGCACCAGGAACAAAGACAGGCCGCGCGTGCCGGGCGGTGCGTCCGGCAGCCGCGCCAGCACCAGATGGATGATGTTGTCGGTGAAATCCTGCTCGCCATAGGTGATGAATATCTTTTGCCCGAAGATGCGGTAGGTGCCGTCGCCGACCGGTTCGGCGCGGGTTCGCAAGGCATTCAGGTCCGAGCCTGCCTGTGGCTCGGTCAGGTTCATGGTGCCCATCCATTCGCCGGAGACCAGTTTTTCCAGATATCTGGCCTTGAGCGCCTGCGAGCCATGCTTGTCGAGTGCTTCGACCGCGCCCATGGTCAGCGTCGGGGCGATGCCGAACGCCATCGAGGCGGAGTTCCACATTTCAAGCGCGGCGACGCCGAGCATGGTCGGCAGCGCCTGGCCGCCATACGCTTCCGGCGCCGACAGCGCATTCCAGCCACCGCCGATCCAGCGGCGATAAAGTTCCTTCCAGCCGGGCGGGGTAGTGACGGCAGCGCCGTCGAGCACCGCGCCGTGCCGGTCGCCGATCGTGTAAAGCGGCGCCACCTCCTCGCTGGCGAAGCGGCCGGCCTCGGCCAGAATGGCGTCGACGAGGTCCTCGCCGAGTTCGCCAAAGTTGCCGGCGTCGAGCGCCGGCTTCAGGCCGGCGACATGCTTCAGGGTGAAGGCGATTTCCTCGACCGGTGCCCGATACATGGCGCTCGCTCCTCCTCAGTCCGGCCGCCCTCAGTTCGAAAGGTCTACTTAAGACCCGTGCCGAGGCAAAATCATCTGCTTTCGGCTTCCCTGGCGATCTTCTTTTTACGTAAACGTCAAACGTTGTCACGCGGATTTTGCCAATTGCTGCGACGCAGGCTAAATTCGGCAAAAGCCGGGATAAGTTCGACCGGCGGAATCAGGAACACCGGATCGGACCGTCCGTGCTCGCCAGACCTGACGCCTATCGCTGCATCGAATGCGGCCTGCCCTACCGGGCGGCCGGTTTTTGCTATCATGAAGGTAAGATGGAGAACGGAGCAGCCTATTGGTCTGATCGCGGCATATTGTGCTCGCCGCAATGCTCGCTCGCCCATCACCGTAAGCGCGAGACGGCGGGAACGCTGTCGCAAGTGCCGGCGCCCGACCCGTTTCAAACCCGCTCTCGACATTGACGACCATCAAAACCATCGACGGAGAAGCTGTCCGAGCCGTGGCGTCCCCGGGCCGCGATCGAGAGCATTTCCTTAACCATGGCGGTTCAGGATTTGGCTTTGGCCAGCAAGGATCTGCTGTTTGAAAACGCCGGCGCGCCCCCTTGTCCGCTCAGCGCTCCTCCTTGTCGCGGCCGCGATGACGCTGGCGCTGACGCCGGCAAAGGCCTCGGATTTCTCCGAACCTTGGAAGGATGCGGACCGGGCGCTGGTCGTCGACGCCTACGAATACAATTCCATCGACTGGACCCGGCTAGCCGACGACAAGCGTCTTGTCGGCTTCATCAACAAGGCATCGGACGGAATGCCGCCACCCTATTTCTGTTTCGGCGACGAGACCGAGCTGCGGCTGTGCAAGACGCTTTGGAAACGCCATGCGATGGCACAGGAACTGTTCCAGACGCGCAAGGTGGTGGCCAAGGCACTGGGCCTGAAATGGGGTGCCTATCATCTCGCCCGCCCCGGCAACCCCGTGGGACAGGCCAATAATTTCATCAATTTCGTGAAACCCGGGCCGGATGACCTGCTTGCCCTCGATATCGAGGACGATGACCCCACCCAATGGATGTCGCTCGAGGATGCCGAGGAATTCGTGCGCCATGTGCATCGTCGGGTTGGCCGCTTTCCGGTGCTCTACACCAACGGCACGACAGCCCGGCATATCGCCGACAACAAGTATAAATACCCGCTCCTGTCCCGGCTGCCGCTGTGGTATGCGCGCTACAAGCCAGACATCGGCCTGCATTTTCCGATGGGCAACTGGCAGGGCTATGCGCTCTGGCAGTTTTCGGCGCGAGCAAATTGCGGCCGGTTCCGCTGTCCCTACCGGGTCGCGGGCACACCCAACGATATCGACGTCAGCGTCGCGCCGATGAACGCGACGGAATTGCGCGCGCAGTGGCCGTTCGGCGGCCTGATCGACGTGCAGCCGGATTATCTCGCCTTGATACCGGTGCCGCTCTCACGCGAGGCGGGGCTGGCTGGCACTGCCATGACCTACGCCACCGTGGCAGCACCCCCGAGCCTCGAGCAACTGGTCGCGGTATTCAGGGCGCGCTTGGCCAGCTTCAGCAGCGGCTTTCAAATGCCGGCTGCGAAGACGGCGCCGAGCCTTCCCCGCGGGATTGCCGAATATGTCGCCTGGATGCGAAACGAAAAGCGTGCGGCATCGGACCCTGGAATTGTCTCCGCCGCCGGTGCGGTCAGCACCGTCTCGACCGAATTCTACCGCGGCCTGCACTGAGGCCGGAGGCCGCCTGAAGCGTCAGTTCGACTGCTCGCGCGCCAGTGCCAGCCAGCCAATATCACGGCGGCAAAAGCCTTGCGGCCAGTCGATCCTGTCGAGCGCGGCGTAAGCCTTCTTCTGCGCCTCGCCGACGGTGCGGCCGGTCGCCGTGATGTTGAGCACGCGACCGCCATTGGCGACGAGTGCGCCGCCGTTTATCGCGGTGCCGGCATGAAATATCTCGACGCCCTCGCCCGCCGCCGCCTCGACGCCGCGGATGACCGAGCCCTTTTCCGGCGCTCCGGGATAACCCCTGGCCGCCATCACCACGGTGAGCGCCGCGTCGTCGCGCCAGCGCACCGAGGTGTGCGCCAGTTGGCCGTCAGCGGCGGCGTTGAGCAGGACGAGCAGATCGTCCTTCAGCCGCATCATCAGCACCTGGCATTCCGGGTCGCCGAAGCGGGTGTTGTATTCGATCAGCTTCGGCCCCTTGTCAGTAATCATCAGCCCGGCGAACAGCACGCCGGAAAACGGAGCGCCTGTTTCAGCCATGCCGCGCATGGTCGGCTCGACGATCTCGCGCATGGTTCGGTCGATCATCTCCGGCGTCATCACCGGCGCCGGCGAATAGGCGCCCATGCCGCCGGTGTTCGGGCCGGTGTCGCCGTCACTGAGGCGCTTATGGTCCTGCGCCGTGCCAAAGGGCAGCGCGGTGGTGCCGTCGCACAGGCAGAAGAAACTTGCTTCTTCACCGACGAGAAACTCCTCGACCACCACTTCCGTGCCGGCTTGGCCGAAGGAGCCATCAAAACAGGCGTCGAGCGCGGTCCGCGCCTCGTCAAGCGTCATGGCGACGGTGACGCCCTTGCCGGCAGCTAGGCCGTCGGCCTTGATGACGATCGGCGCACCCGTCTTCTCGACATACGCCCTGGCCGAAGCCAGATCGCCGAAGCGGCCATAGGCGGCGGTCGGGATGCCGTATTTGGCGCAGAGGTCTTTGGTGAAACCCTTTGATCCTTCCAGCCGTGCCGCCGCCTTTGACGGGCCGAAGACGCGGATGCCCTCGGCGCGCAGGTCGTCGGCAATGCCGGCGACCAGCGGCCCTTCCGGCCCGACCACGACGAGGTCTATTTCATTCTCGCGGCAAAACCGGGCCACCGCCGTGTGATCCGCAATATCGAGCCTCACCAGCTCGGCTTCGCGGCCGATCCCCGGATTGCCGGGCACCGCATAGAGTTTGGTCAGCAGCGGTGACGCCGCCATCTTCCATGCCAGCGCATGTTCTCGTCCGCCGGAGCCGATCAGTAAAACACGCATGCCCAGATTCCTCGTCATTCCAAGACCAGGACTGCGCTATTGCGCCGCGCCCGACGGGTCAAGACATTTGGCTGCCGAAGCGCCGATTGCGGGTGGCGACCCTGGCGGGGGCTGCTTGACGCTTGACGGCATTCGTCTCTGCTGCCACTTCAGCAAAATGGAAACCGTCCAGTCGAAAGCGGCCCAAGGCCGCGTCGCCGATGCGCCGAGCGGCCACTGGGTCTATCGCGCGCTGCCGCGGGGGTTGTGGCCCTATGCGCAGCTTGCCCGGTGGGACCGGCCGATCGGCTGGCAATTGCTGCTGTGGCCATGCTGGTGGTCGGCTGCACTTGCCGCGAGCGCCTATCCGCGTCCGACGGATCCGCTGCTCTCGCTGCTGCCGTCGCCGTGGTACCTGCTGCTGTTTTTTCTCGGTGCGTTCGCCATGCGTGGCGCCGGCTGCACCTACAATGATTTGGTCGACGAGGACATCGACAACCAGGTGGAACGCACGCGCTCGCGGCCGCTGCCGGCCGGCAAGGTCACGCGCCGACAGGCCTGGATGTTTGTTGTCCTGCAGGCACTGGTCGGCCTCGCCGTTCTTTTGCAGTTCAACAGCTTTGCCATCTCGCTCGGCATCGGCTCGCTGGTCATCGTCGCCATCTATCCGTTCATGAAGCGATATACCAATTGGCCGCAACTGGTTCTCGGCCTTGCCTTTTCCTGGGGGGCGCTGATGGGATGGGCGGTCGAGTTCGGCGATCTCGATGGGCCGGCAATCATGCTCTACATCGGCTCGATCCTGTGGGTGATCGGCTACGACACGATCTATGCGCATCAGGACAAGGAAGACGACGCCATCGTCGGCGTGCGCTCGACGGCGCGCCTGTTCGGCGATAACACCAAAACCTGGCTGGCCGGGCTTTATGGCGGAGCGCTGGTCTGCTTCGCCATTGCCTTTGCCTCGGCGCAGGCACCGGTGCCGGCGCTCGCCGGGCTGATCGCCGCCGGCGCGCATATGGCGCGGCAGATCGCCGTGCTCGACATCGACAATCCGGACCAGTGCCTGAGGCTGTTCAGATCGAACAACCAGGTCGGCTGGCTGATCTTCCTCGGGCTGATCGGCGGCGCGGCCTGGGTGACGCTGAAGCCGCTGGTTTAGCTACTCCCGCGAAATAAGCTCCTCGCCGCCGATGACCAGCCTGAGGCCGAGATCGCCGGCGCGGCGGCGGGCGAGGAAGCGCGGGCGGCGCATGGTCGAAATGCGACCCTTGCGGCGGTCCTGCGCCGGTAGCGCCTTGATGGCGGCGCCGAGCGATTCTTCCAGCGTGCGGGCAATGCCGTCGGCCTCGATCAGCAGCATCGGCAGCCGGTAGGCGTCGGCCCAGGCGCGCCAGTCGGCGGCGACATCGTCGAGATCGTCGGCGACCAGCAGCGGCACCGACAGCATCGGGTCGTTGTGCAGAAGCTCGAGCGTCACTGTGACATTGCCATCCGGATCCTCCATGGCGCGGGCGGCGACGCCGCGAAACGCGTTGGCGGGCAGAGCGATGATCGCGGGCACGCCGCTCATCTCCAGCGTGCGGCGGATAACCGCGCCGCGCTGGTCGATGGTGAAGGTAACGTCGCCATAGTCGTCGCGCGTGGCGTAGCTCACCACCTGCGGCAGGCGGAATGGGTCGAGACGCATATTGCGGCCGGCCCAGACTGGCTTCAGTCCAGTGTTCATGTCGTGCCTTTCCTGTTTCTCCTGAGAGCCGGTGTTTCCGGTTCTCCGGGCCGGTTTTCCCAGCCTCGTTGTGGAGAAACATTAGCGCGAGCTTCTTATCCTCGCGCTTAAGAAAGTCGGTTAAATTTTGCTGATCCGGGGCGGATGGTTATCGGATTGCGAACCGGCGCAGGCCGGCGAAAGGATCAGATAACCTTACCGGGATTCATGATGCCGGCCGGGTCGAACGCGGCTTTCACCCTGCGCATCAGCTCGATCGTCATCGGCGGTGCCGTCGCGATCAATTCGTCCCGCTTCAACTGGCCGATGCCGTGCTCGGCCGAGATGGAGCCATGAAACGAGCGCACGACATCGTGCACGGCCTTGTTCATGACGTGGTAAAGGCCGAGAAACGCCTCGTCATCGCCGTCGACCGGCCGGGAGATGTTGTAGTGCAGATTGCCGTCGCCCATGTGGCCGAAGCAGACTACCCGTGCGCCGGGACTGACCGACTGCACGGCGCCGGCGGCCTTCTCGATGAAGGGCGGAATTGACGCCACCGGCACCGAGATGTCGTGCTTGATCGAGGCACCTTCCGATTTCTGCGCCTCGGGCAGCACCTCGCGGAAATTCCAGAACGCGTCGCCCTGGGCCATGCTTGCCGCGATCACCGCATCGCCGACGATCCCTTGCTCGAGGCCTGCCTCCAGCACCTCCTCGATCAGGGCCCTGGCATCGTCGGCCGAACGGCCCGACGAGATCTGCATCAGCACATACCACGGCCAATCGCCGGCCAGCGGCCGCACCACGCCTTGCGCGTGGGCAAGCGTAAAGTCGTAGGGCCTCTGGCCGATCAGTTCGAAGGCGGTGAGCGCTGCACCGGCACGATCCATCGCCAGGCTGAACAGCGACAGTGCCGCCTCCGGCGATGACAGGCCGGCAAACGCCACCTCGCGCCCCTTCGGCTTGGGGAAAAGCTTGAGCACGGCGGCGGTGATGATGCCGAGCGTGCCTTCCGCGCCGACGAACAGGTTCTTCAAATCGTAACCGGTATTGTCCTTTTTCAGCTTGCGCAGGTCGTCGAACACTTCGCCGGTCGGCAGCACCACTTCGACGCCGAGGCACAGTTCGCGCGCATTGCCGTAGGCAAGCACGCCGGTGCCGCCGGCGTTGGAGGAGAGATTGCCGCCGATCTGGCAGGAACCTTGCGCGGCAAGCGACAGCGGAAACAGCCGGTCGGCGGCATCGGCCGCTTCCTGCAGCGTCTGCAGGATGACGCCGGTTTCGACCGTCACCGTGTTTGACAGCGTATCGATCTCGCGGATGCGGTTCAGCCGCGACAGCGACAGCACGATCTCGCGGCCGGAAGCGTCCGGCACCTGGGCACCGACCAGCCCGGTGTTGCCGCTTTGCGGCACGATGGGCGTGCCGGTTTCGGTCGCCAGCCGCATGATGCGGCTGACCTCCTCGACGGTCCCCGGCCTCAGCACCAAAGCCGTCCTGCCATGCCAAAGTCCGCGCCGCTCGGTGAGGTAAGGCGCGATGTCCTGCTGATCGCGCAGCGCATATTTGTCGCCGACGATTGTCGCAAAGCGCGCGACGACAGCGGGGTCGAGGTCGGGGGAAATGTCGTTCATGGGTGGAAACTATGGTGCCCAATCCATCTTGTCACGCGGGGCGGCGGCGCGCGAAAGCCTGTCGTTGATCGCCTCGCCCAAGCCGTCGAACGGGATCGGCTCGACAGCGATGGTTTTGGCGCCGCTGCGATCGAGATCCTGCAGATGAGCGAAGAGATTGCTTGCCGCCTCGCGCAGGTCGCCGGTCTCCGACAGATTGCGCAGTGCGGCTGCATCGTGCCAGCCTTCGGCACGGCTGCGGCCGAAGGCCAGCAAGGCTTCGCCCGGTGCAACCTCCGCAGCATTGAGCCGCACCGCCGCACCTGGTGCATAGTGCGAGGCGAGCATGCCGGGCGCCTCGATGGCCGAAGCGCCGCGCAGCAACTTCACCCCGGCCACTGTTTCGATCTCTTCGGCGGCAATGCCGCCCGGCCGCAGCAGCCGCAGCTTTCCACTCTCGACCTTGACGATGGTCGATTCCAGCCCGACCGGCGTCGCGCCACCATCGACCACAAGCTTGATCCTGGGACCGAGGTCGGCGGCCACGGCTTCCGCCGTCGTGGCGCTGATCCTGCCGGACGAATTGGCGCTGGGCGCCGCAAGCGCGCGGCCGAACCTGGCGATCAGCTCGCCGCCAAAGCCTTTCGGCATGCGTAGCGCGATTGTGTCCAGCCCTGCGGTGACCAGCGGATGAATGCCGTTGCCGGGCCGTTGCGGCAGCACCAGCGTCAGCGGCCCCGGCCAGAATATCTGCGCCAATCTTTCCGACAGCGGATCGAACAGCGCGATGCGCCCGGCCATCGCCGGATCGGCTATATGGGCGATCAGCGGGTTGAAGCGAGGTCGGCCCTTGGCTTCGAAGATGCGGGCCACGGCAACGCCATTGGTCGCGTCGCCGGCCAGCCCGTAGACGGTCTCGGTCGGGATGGCGACGACATCGCCGCTCTCGAGCAGCGCCAACGCCCTTTCCATCGCCTCGCCGACGGCACGAATTTCAGCCACTGTCGTCACCTCACGGATGCGGGTGCCTAATACGGCGACGCCGGGCGGGCAAGCCCAGGCGTTGGCGAATCGCAAATCGCTAAAATGCTATGTTTCCTCGCAAGCCGGCATCAATTGCCCTCGGCTATGGTGCCGTCTTCTTGGACAAGGGGAACTATCATGTTTTCGATGCGTATCGTTGGCGCGCTTGGTCTGGCGGTTATGGCCGGCACGGCGCAGGCTTCATCGCTGGTTTTTGTCGGGCAGCCGACCGCAACGCCGTCGGTGGTAAGTGCCGGCGCGCTCGAACGGGCGAAAACACCGTCGATCGTCGCGCTCGGCGAGAACTTGCCTGACGTTAATGAAACCGTCACCGATGAAAAGGTCGCGGCAATCCCGAGCCAGCCGAGTCATGGCTTCGACAGAAGCCCGATGATCATTCGCCGCGGTATCGTCGGCGATGCCTTTGCAACGCCCGCGCCCAAAGCCGCGCCGGCCACCGCTGCCGCGCCCGCCGCGAACAGCAAGGCCGATCCAAAGGTCGCCAGCAAAACCCCTGAGCCGGCAGCGCCGCAGCCTGCGCCGCTAGCAGCTCCCGACCAGCCCAAATAGGGCCTGAAGCACAAGCGATGATTTTTTCGCGGATGTCAGCCGGCTATTTTCGAGAAATCGGCGACCCGGTCCGTCGCCGCGCGGATGCGGGCGAGCAATGCCAGGCGATTGGCGCGCACCGCCTGGTCCTCATCGTTTACCAGGACTTTCTCAAAGAATGAATCAACTGGCTCGCGCAACACGCTAAGCGCCAGCATGGCGGCGGAAAAGTCTTCGTTTTGAATTGCTTCGCCGGCTTGCCTCTCGGCCTGATTCACCGCGGCGAACAAGGTTTTTTCGGCGTTCTCCCGGAACAGAGCCGGCTCAACGCTGGTTGCGATCGCCGTCCCCTTCTTCTCTTCGGCAGCCACAATGTTGGCCGCGCGCTTGGTGCCGGCAAGCAGGTTCCTGCCGTCCTCGGTGTCGAGGAAGGAGCCAAGCGCCTCGACACGGCGGACGATCTGCAGGAGATCGTCGTTTTGCGATAGGCCACTCTCCCCCCTAGAGGGGGAGATGCCCGGCAGGGCAGAGGGGGGCGCGACAGAATGAGAGGCTGGCGGGACAGCGCCCCCCTCTGTCGGCTTCGCCGACATCTCCCCCTCTAGGGGGGAGATTGGGCGCGAACCTGCCGCGAGTACGGCGTCGATCAGGTCGTGCCGGGCGCCCTGATCGCGGAGATAGACTTTGAGGCGGTCATGGAAGAAGGACAGGAGGTTGTTGATCTCTTGCTGCTGCCTTTCTCCAGAACGCTCAAAGGTGTTGTTTGAGATTGCGGAATCGCGTTCGATGACGAGATCGGTAAGCGAATCTCCCCCGAGTTGCTGCTCTAGCTCCGCAGCAATTTCGAACTGTCGGTCGAGTTCGGGATCGCGTATGTGATCAGCAATATTTTCGGACGCGACATTGGCCACAGATTTCAGGGACAACCTAATCCCGTTCTCAATCAGTATCCTCGTTACCCCCAGGGCCGCTCTCCGCAGCGCATAAGGGTCCTTCGATCCCGTCGGCTTTTCATCAATCGCCCAGAATCCAACCAGCGTATCCAGCTTGTCGGCAAGCGCTACTGCGATCGAAACCGGATCGGTCGGCACGTTATCGGACGGGCCTTGCGGCTTATAATGCTCCTCGATCGCGGCGGCGACCGACGGATGCTCGCCCTGCAGCAGCGCGTATTTGCGGCCCATGGCGCCTTGCAGTTCCGGGAATTCGCCGACGACTTCGGTGGTGAGATCGGCCTTGGCCAGAACGGCAGCGCGACGCGCCAGCGCGGGAATCTCCCCCCTTGAGGGGGAGATGTCGCCGAAGGCGACAGAGGGGGTCGGCACGTCCTGACGCGGCTTCCTATTTTGGGCAGAGGATGCCGGCGCTTCACGCGAAGCGACCCCCCCTGGCCTGCCGGCCATCTCCCCCTCAAGGGGGGAGATTGAACTCGCCACGACCGGCGCCAGTTCTTCCGCCAGCCGCTTGATGCGCTCCACCCGCTCGCCCTGCGTGCCGAGCTTGGCGTGGAAGGTGACGCCGAGATGGTCGAGGCGGGCCATGCGCTGGTCGAGCGGTTTGGTTAGATCGAGCCCGAACTTTTGCGCCGATGCCTGCAGCTGGTCGAGATCCGGCAGGTCGCCCTGGTCGGTCTTCCAGAAATAGAGCGCGTCGGACAGGCGCGCGCGTACCACCTTGCCGTTGCCATGGGCGATCTCCTTGCCGCCGTCCTTGGCCTCGATGTTGGCGGTCAGGATAAAGCGGTTGGAGAGGTCTTCGCCGGTACTGTGCGGCCGCGTCACGAAACACTTCTGGTTGGCGCGGATGGTGAGCCTGATCACCTCGGCCGGAATGGTCAGAAAATCCTGCTCGAATTCGCCCATCAGCACGACCGGCCATTCGACCAGGCCCGACACTTCCTCCAGCAGCCCCTCGTCCTCGACGAGGTCGAGCCCGCTGGCGAAGGCGAGGTTCCTGGCATCGGCAAGAATGATCTCCTTGCGTCGGTCGGCATCGAGCACGACCTTGGCCGCCTCAAGCTTGGCGACATAATCGTCGAAGCGGCGCACCGTGATGGCGCCCGGCGCATGAAAACGGTGGCCGTAGGTGACATTGCCCGAGCGGACGCCGTCGATCTCGAAATCGACCACCACCGGCTCCTCGGTTTCGGGGCCGAAGGTGCACAGGATCGATTGCAGCGGCCGCACCCAGCGCAACGAGCCGGGCTTGGCCGAAGCCGGCCCCCAGCGCATCGATTTCGGCCAGGGAAAGTTGCGGATGATGCCCGGCACCAGCTCGGCGATGATCTGCTCGGCCGGCCGGCCCGGCCTGGCAATATGGGCGACATAGAAGTCGCCCTTCTTCGGATCGGAATGAACATGCGCGTCGGCAATCGAGGCAAGGCCGGCCTTGCGCAGAAAACCTTGCACCGCCTGCTCGGGCGCCTTGGTCGAGGGGCCCTTGATCTCCTCGTTTATGTCCTTCGAGCGGGCGGTCAGACCGCGGATGTCGAGCGCCAGCCGGCGCGGCGTCCAATATTCGCGCGCCGCCTCATAAGTCAGCCCGGCTTCGACCAGACCGTCGGTCAGCAGCTTCTTCAGGTCGCCGGCAGCTTTTCTCTGCATACGAGCAGGAATCTCTTCCGAACGGAGTTCTAAAAGCAGGTCGGGCATTGAGTGTGCTCACGCGGCAAATGGTCCGGGCGGGGCATAGCAACTCGGCCGGCCGCTGTCACCCTTCCCAGCAAAGTCGGGCCTGCACGATCGCGGCATCCAACGGCGATTTCCGAAAAAATTCATCCGCCTGTCGGACACGAAGCGGTCCGCCCGTCCTTGGGTCAAAGATTTCCATCAACCGAACGCAGCGCTGAAGCGACCAACGCTCAGGCAGAGAACTATTGGCTGAACGAATGAAAACGGCATCGACATTCCTGCAGATCCTCGCGCTCAGCGCCTGTTTTACAGCACAGGTGCATGGCACGTTCTCGATGCCCGGCGTCAGGCAAGCGCTGCGGACGATAGCCGGTGCAAGCGGCCAAGGTACGTTGCCAATCAGCGCTCCTGTCGAAATCGCCTGGAGCTAATGTGCATGTCGCGCAAAAGTGTGCAGCGGTTTTGCGATAACGACATGCATCAAAACAAGAACTTAAAGTATCCGTTTTGATCAAGGGGTTTGAGGGGCCCATTTTCGCTGCGCCTTGAGGAGAGCGTTTGCGAGGATGATGAGCTTTCGCATCAATGCGGTGATGGCGACCTTGGAGGGTTTTCCTGCCGCCTTTAGGGCCTGGTATTTTGCCTTGAGGTCGGGGTTGAAGCGCATGGCGACGAGGGCCGGCATGTAGAGGGCCTGGCGAACATTGGCCCGGCCGCCGCGAATGAAGGCGCGGCCGGTCCATTTGCCCGATTGACGGGCGACCGGAGCGAGGCCGGCGAGGCTTGCGGCTTCTGGCGGCTCGAGGGTTCCGAGTTCCGGCATATCGATGATGAGCGCGAATGCGGTGACGTGCGAGACGCCGGGTATGCTGGTCAGGATGTCGATGCGCTGGGCAAGGTCGGGATCGGCTTTGAAGAGAGTAAGGATCGTCTGATCGATATCGGCGAGCTGACGTTGGATCTGCTTCAGCCGCTCGCCGTTGTGGCGCCTGAGCAGGGCAAGGGTCAGGGTCTTGGCTCTGTTCCTGGCTGCGGTGCGGTCCTTGATCAGAGCCGCACGGGCCATGTGCAGATCCTTGAGTTCATTGAGGAGGGCGCTGCGAGGCGACCGCGCCGTCAACGCCAGCACTGCCCCCATGCGCGCCAGCATGGCGGCGTCGCATCGGTCGGTCTTGGCCAGCTTGCCGGTCGCCTCCGCGAAGCGGCGTGCCTGGCGCGGATTGACCTTGACCAGTGGCAGTCCGGCCTCGGCGAGCCGGCACTCAAACCCGCGATGGTAAGCTCCGGTCGGCTCATAGACGA